>JAGOGF010000015.1 GCA_017996845.1 Butyrivibrio sp. | reverse complement strand
ATGCATCAGTTGGATACTCTGTACAGAAAGAAATAGGCGAGGTAAGGGAATTGAAGGATCAGGAAAAGAAAATTCTGGAGGATATCATGGAAGATCTCGAGAAGGAATCCAAGGAAAAAAAGCCGGATACGGCATCGGAAAAACAGGAAGAGAAAACAGAATGTGAATCTGGCACAGAAGAGGCACAAGATAACCAGGAAAAAGAAAAGCCACAAACAGAAAGCAAGGAAGAATCCAAAGAACCGGACGTAACAGAAAAAAAATCTCTGTTCGGCAAAAAAGAAAAGAAAGATCCGCTTAAGGAAAAACTGGATGAAATACAGGATAAATATGTTCGCCAGGTTGCAGAATTTGATAATTTCCGCAAGCGTACCGATAAAGAAAAAGCGCAGATGTTTGATGCGGGAGCCGGTAGTGTGATTGAAAAAATGCTCCCGATTGTTGATAATTTTGAACGTGGCCTTGAGATGATTCCGGAAGACCAGCGGGAAAGTGCTTTTGCGGATGGAATGAATAAAATATACAAGCAGCTGATGAAACAATTTGAGGATCTTGGTGTAAAACCGATTGAAGCAGCAGGGAAAGAGTTTGATCCGAATTATCACAATGCAGTAATGCAGGTGGACAGTGAAGAGGTTGAGTCAGGATATGTTGCACAGGAACTGCAAAAGGGCTATCTGTTTCATGATACGGTGCTCAGACATGCAATGGTGTCTGTAGCGAAATAGTTTCTTTTATTTTATAAGCTTTTTTTACATAGAAAAACAATATGACACAAACTGAAAATATGGAGGTAACAGACAATGGGTAAGATTATAGGTATCGATCTTGGTACTACAAATAGCTGCGTAGCAGTTATGGAAGGCGGAAAGCCAACAGTTATAGCAAATGCGGAAGGAGCAAGAACAACACCTTCTATCGTCGCATTTACAAAAAATGGTGAGAGACTTGTCGGCGAACCGGCAAAGCGTCAGGCAGTAACAAATGCTGACAGAACAATTTCTTCTATCAAGAGAGATATGGGTACGGATCGTGGTCGTACCATTGATGATAAGAAATATTCTCCGCAGATGATTTCTGCAATGATTCTTCAGAAACTGAAGGCGGATGCAGAGCAGTATCTTGGAGAAAAAGTAACGGAAGCAGTTATTACGGTTCCGGCTTATTTCAATGATGCACAGCGTCAGGCAACCAAGGATGCAGGTAAAATTGCAGGTCTTGATGTAAAGCGTATCATCAACGAGCCTACAGCGGCAGCTCTTGCTTATGGTCTTGATAATGAAAAGGAACAGAAGATCATGGTTTATGATCTTGGCGGCGGTACATTTGATGTATCCATTATCGAAATCGGTGATGGCGTTATCGAAGTTCTGTCTACAAACGGTGATACACATCTTGGCGGTGATGATTTTGACCAGCGTGTCATGAACTGGATGGTTGAGACCTTCAAGGAAAAGGAAGGAGTAGATCTTTCCGGCGATAAGATGGCAATGCAGAGACTTAAGGAAGCAGCAGAAAAGGCCAAGAAAGAACTTTCCTCATCTACAACGACCAACATTAATCTTCCTTTCATTACAGCAACGGCAGAAGGTCCGAAGCACTTTGATGTCGACCTGACAAGAGCGAAGTTCGAAGAACTGATTGCTGATCTGGTTGAAAAGACAGCACTTCCGGTACAGAATGCAATGAAGGATGCGGGACTTACAAATGGCGATCTTGGTAAAGTTCTTCTGGTAGGCGGATCTACCCGTATTCCTTGTGTTGTTGAAAAAGTAAAACAGCTGACAGGACAGGAACCCAGTAAGAATCTGAACCCGGATGAATGTGTAGCAGTCGGCGCAAGTGTTCAGGGTGGTAAGCTTGCAGGAGATGCAGGCGCAGGGGATATCCTGCTTCTGGATGTTACACCTTTGTCACTTTCCATTGAGACAATGGGTGGTGTAGCTACCAGACTGATCGAACGCAATACGACGATTCCGACCAAAAAGAGTCAGGTATTCTCTACTGCTGCAGATAATCAGACAGCTGTTGATATTAATGTTCTGCAGGGTGAGAGACAGTTTGCAAAAGATAACAAGTCTCTTGGACAGTTCAGACTGGATGGAATTCCGCCGGCAATGAGAGGTGTTCCGCAGATTGAGGTCACATTTGATATTGATGCCAACGGTATCGTAAATGTTTCTGCAAAAGATCTTGGAACAGGTAAGGAGCAGCACATTACCATTACAGCAGGTTCCAACATGTCCGATAATGATATTGATAAGGCTGTAAAGGAAGCTGCTGAGTTTGAAGCACAGGACAAGAAGAGAAAAGAAGCAATCGATACGCGTAATGAAGCTGATTCGTTTGTATTCCAGACTGAAAAGGCACTCAAAGATGTCGGAGATAAGATCGATGCTGCGCAGAAGCAGACCGTTGAAGACGATCTGAAGGCTTTGAAGGAACTGCTGGAGCAGACGAAGGATAGAGAACTTACGGATAGTGAGATTGATTCCCTGAAGTCCCAGAAAGAAAAACTGATGAATGATGCACAGGCGTTGTTTGCAAAAGTTTATGAGAGTGCGCAGGGAGCAGCAGGTGCACAGGGTGCAGGACCTGATATGAGCGGTGCACAGCCTGGCCCTGATATGAACGGCGCAGCAGGCGGCAAGAATGATGATGTTGTAGACGGAGATTATAGAGAAGTCTGAGACAGACAGGCTGCAGGGGTTCTGAAAAGAACCCTTACAGCTTTTATACAAAATGCTGATTGATTAATGCCCAGTACATGCTTACAATGTGTATTGGGCTTAAGATGTATAAAAGAAAGTTAAGGAGCAAACATGGCAGCACAGAAGCGAGACTACTATGAGGTTCTTGGCGTAGGCAAGAGCGCTACGGAAGATGAAATAAAAAAAGCATACAGAGTACTAGCCAAGAAATATCATCCGGATATGAATCCGGGGGATACTGCTGCGGCGGATAAATTTAAAGAAGCTTCAGAGGCATATGCGGTTTTGAGTGATCCGGAGAAGAGACATCAGTATGATCAGTTCGGACATGCTGCTTTTGAAGGCGGACAGGGCGGCTTTGGCGCAGGTGGTTTTGACTTCAACAGTGCTGATTTTGGTGATATATTCGGCGATATATTCGGTGATTTCTTTGGCGGTGGACGCAGAACAGCAGGCAGAAGCGGACCATCCAAGGGTGCAAATGTCCGTGCAAGTGTACAGATTACATTTATGGAGTCTGTTACAGGCTGTGAAAAGGAATTAACGCTGAATCTCAAAGATCCCTGCCCGACCTGTCATGGAACCGGAGCAAAGCCGGGGACAACCCCGCAAATGTGTCCAAAATGTGGTGGAAAGGGACAGGTTGTATTTACACAGCAGTCCTTTTTTGGAACAGTCAGGAATGTACAGACCTGTCCGGATTGCGGCGGTACAGGCAAAGTAATAAAAGATAAATGCGCAGATTGTCATGGAACCGGATATATTGCAAGCAGAAAAACCATTAAAGTCTCTATTCCGGCAGGTATTGATAATGGACAGAGCGTCAGAATTCGTGAAAAGGGAGAACCCGGGGAAAATGGCGGACCAAGAGGCGATTTGCTGGTTGAAGTAGTTGTGGCAAGACACCCGATTTTTCAGCGGCAGGATTATGATATTTATTCTACTGTTTCCATGTCCTTTGCGGTTGCTGCACTTGGCGGATCTATATTGATCGATACAGTGGATGGCAAAGTGGTATATGATGTTAAGGCGGGAACCCAGACAGGAACAAGAGTCAGACTTCGTGAAAAAGGAGTACCTTCTCTTCGTGACAGAAATGTTCGCGGAGATCATTATATTACACTGGTGGTACAGACACCGGAGAAACTTTCCAAAGAAGCAAAGGAATTTTTAAAGCAGTTTGATGCAGAAACAGGAAACAGTCTGGAAGCAGCCCAGAATGCAGATGTTGATAAAGAAAGTGATGAACCAGGTAACAGCAAAAAGAAGAAGTTCTGGAATAAGTAATTAAAAAAGAGGATGCGCGGACGTGCAAAATGCATATCCGCGTTTTTTTGTACGTTACAGAACAGATAGAATGGTGTATATTATTTTGCAGGAAGAAAGCTTGGAAACGTATGCAACGTGATATAAACTTTTTGAACGTGTGGATGCGTATAGAAACAGAGGACATTTTATGAAATGGATGCGGTTCAGAATCAGAACAAATGAAGAGTCGGAAGACATTATTATCAGTACCCTGTCTGAAATCGGACTGGAAGGTGCACAGATCGAGGACCATGCACCGCTTACAGCGGCAGAGCGGGAACAGATGTTTTCAGATGATATGACAGAAAATGAAGAAGACGATGGGATTGCCTATCTTAATTTTTTTGCGGAAATAGATGACAGACAAATGCTGACAGTTTCCGGTGATGATGGTGAAAAGATACAAAAGACACCGGAAGAAATGCAGACAGCCATCCGGCAGCAACTGGATGAACTGAAACAGTACTCGGACATCGGTGCCGGAACCATTTCTGCAGATATCACGCAGGATATTGACTGGATCAACAACTGGAAGCAGTATTTTCACAAGTTCTATATAGATGATGTTCTGGTTATTCCCTCATGGGAAACGTTAGATGAAAATGATAAGAAAAAAGCGAAAAAGGTACTTCATATTGATCCGGGAACAGCGTTCGGAACAGGAATGCATGAAACGACGCAGCTGTGTGTCAGGCAGCTGCGAAAATATGTAAATGCCGAAACGGAACTTCTGGATGTGGGGACGGGAAGCGGCGTTTTATCAATTCTTGCACTGATGTTTGGTGCAAAGCATGCAGTAGGAACCGATCTTGATACCTGTACGATTCCGGCAGTACACGAAAATATGCTTGCAAACGGGATTTCAGACAAGCAGTTCGAACTTCTGATAGGAAACATAATAGATGAGCAGGTGGTACGGGATCAGGTTGGGTATGCAAAATACGATATAGTTGTAGCGAATATTCTCCCGGTCGTCTTACTTCCATTGACCCCATTGATAACAGGGCATCTGAAAAAAGGCGGTATATATATTACATCCGGAATTATTGCCGATAAAGAAGAAACAGTCAGGAAGTCACACGAAGAAGCAGGCTTTGAAATTCTTGAAATTCATCATCAGGGAGAATGGGTTTCCATTACATCGAGAAAGAACTGAGGAAAGCGGTCTATTATGTATCATTTTTTTGTGGAAAGCAGTCAGATGCAGGATGATAATAAAACACTTGAGATTACGGGAGCAGATTATAACCATATTGTGAATGTGCTGCGATTTAAGGTGGGAGAAGAACTTTCAGTCAGTACAAGAGACGGGGATGGAAAAGAATATCGTTTCGGAATTGATGAAATTACGCAGGATCATATTATATGCAGACTGCGTTTTATCAAGGAGGATGGATTGGAACTTCCATCCAAAATATTCCTGTTTCAGGGATTACCCAAAGCAGATAAAATGGAACTGATCATACAGAAGGCAGTGGAACTGGGAACCTATTCGATTATTCCTGTTACAACGCGCAGAAGTGTTGTGAAACTGGATGAAAAAAAAGCGGTTTCAAAAGTACAGCGCTGGCAGGCAATTTCAGAAGCCGCTGCGAAGCAGAGTAAACGAAGGATCATTCCGGAGGTGCAAATGCCGATGAGCATGCAGCAGGCAGTTCAGCTTGCCGCGCAAATGGAAGTAAAACTGATTCCTTATGAACTTTCGGAAGAAATGCAGACGACCAAAGAACTGATTTCCAAAATCCGACCGGGACAGGATATTGCTGTTTTTATCGGACCGGAAGGCGG
This sequence comes from Butyrivibrio sp., assembly GCA_017996845.1. The sequence goes on along the minus strand of JAGOGF010000015.1, from coordinate 30,613 downwards.
GTTTGATGATCAGGAAATTGAAATGGCACAAAATGCCGGAATTATTCCAATTACAATGGGACGTAGAATTTTGAGAACGGAAACGGCAGGATTTACAATTCTGTCATGGCTGATGTATCATTTAGAACAGTAAGAGCGGAAAGAGGCAATTGATATTATGGAAATTTATTTGGATAATTCTGCTACCACAATGTGCTACCCGGATGTTGCAGAACTTACCAATACAATTATGACGCAGGATTATGGAAATCCATCCAGTATGCATCACAAGGGACTGGTTGCAGAACGCTATATCAGAAACGCAACAGAGAAAATCGCAGCAACGCTCAGAGCGGATTCATCAGAAATATTATATACTTCCGGTGGGACGGAGTCAGATAATATGGCACTGATCGGGACAGCAAAAGCCAATATGCGAATGGGCAGACATCTGATTACGACCAGAATAGAGCACCCCGCGATTTTGGAAACGATGAAACATCTGGAATCAGAGGGTTTTGAGGTAACGTATCTCCCGGTGGATGAAAACGGGATTGTCAGACTGGAAGACCTTGAAAAAGCACTTCGTTCAGACACCATTCTTGTTTCTATGATGTATGTGAATAATGAAATCGGCGCGGTTGAGCCAGTTGCAGAAGCCGGTGCGCTCATTAAGAGAGTAAACCAGAGGACGATTTTTCATGTAGATGCCGTCCAGGGATATGGAAAGTTCAGAATCTGTCCCAAAAATATGGGAATTGATCTGATGTCAGTAAGCGGACACAAGATTCACGGACCGAAAGGGGTCGGCTTCTTATATATCAGAAGTGGAGTTAAAATTTCTCCGATCACATATGGCGGTGGACAGCAAAAGGGTATGCGTTCCGGAACGGAAAATGTTCCGGGAATAGCAGGACTGGCACGTGCTGCGGAAGAAATTTATTCTGGTTTTGACGAAGAAAATGCCAAAATGCGGGATTTGAAGAACTATTTTGTACAGACACTTTCCGAAAAATTGGAAGACATCCGTTTTAACGGGAAAACAAATGAAGAGAGTGCGCCTCATATTATCAGTGTTTCTATCCGCGGTGTGCGCGCGGAAGTTTTGCTGCATGCGCTGGAAGATAAGGAAATATATGTATCGGCAGGGAGCGCATGCGCTTCCAACAGACCGCATGTCAGCGAGACACTGAAAGCAATCCAATTGGAGAATGAACTCCTGGAATCCACACTGCGCCTGAGTATGTCGGTATTTACCACCAAAGAGCAGATGGACAATACCATTCAGGCACTATGTGATATTGTACCTATGCTGCGCCGCTATTCGCGCCAGTAACAGAATAATTGACAAAGGCAAGATGTGCCTAAAAACAGCGCAGAAAAGAGGACAGTGTGAAAGAACAGTTTCACACGGCCTTTGCAAATAGAAGCAAAGGCGAAATGCGCTTGAAAACAGCGCAGAAAAGAGGATAAGTATGCAATACCATGCATTTGTGATTAAATATGCTGAAATAGGTATAAAGGGCAAAAACAGATATATTTTTGAAGAAGCACTTGTAAAGCAGATGCGCAGAGCGCTTGAGCGCTGTGAGGGTAGGTACGTGATTACCCGTGTGGCAGGACGGATTTATATCGAAGCATCTGAATTTGATTATAATGAAACAATAGAAAATCTGCAGACCGTATTTGGTATTACGGGGATATGTCCTGCAGTAACGATGGAACGGGATGAGAATGCAAAACTCCCGGATTATCAGCATCTTTCTGAAGAAGTAATAAAATTTATAGAAGGTGTGTATCCTGACTGCCATAAGACATTTAAAGTGAAATGCCGGCGTGTGGACAAAACTTACCCGATGGACTCCATGGAAATCGATCGTGCTTTGGGCAGTGATATTCTGGAGCATTTTCCGGGAATGAAGGTGGATGTACATAACCCGGATATCTGGCTGAGTGTCGAAATCAGAGAAAAAATCAATATTTTCTCAGAGATCATTCCGGGACCCGGAGGGATGCCGCTCGGAACAAGCGGGAAAGCAATGCTGCTTTTGTCCGGCGGAATTGATTCACCTGTAGCAGGGTATATGATTGCAAAAAGGGGAGTGGAAATAGAAGCAGTATATTTTAATGCTCCGCCCTATACCAGTGAACGTGCAAAGCAAAAAGTAATTGATCTTGCAGGTATCATTGCAAGATATACGGGAAAAGTAAAACTGCATGTTATCAACTTCACGGATATTCAGTTATATATTTATGACCAGTGTCCGCATGATGAACTGACAATCATTATGCGCAGATACATGATGCGCATTGCAGATCAGATTGCCGCAAGTCAGAACTGTCTGGGGCTGATCACGGGAGAAAGTATCGGTCAGGTTGCTTCACAGACGATGCAAAGTCTTCTGTCTACCAATGAGGTAGTGGAAGATATGCCGGTATATCGGCCGCTGATTGCATTTGACAAGCAGGATATTGTAAATATATCGTTGAAGATAGGTGCCTATGATACATCTATTTTGCCGTATGAAGACTGTTGTACGATTTTTGTTGCCAAACATCCGGTAACAAAACCGCGTGCTGACATTATCCGCAGACATGAACTTGATCTGAAAGAGAAAATTGATGAACTGGTGCAGACGGCAATTGATACGGATGAGATAATTGAGATACGAAAATAGAAAAACAAAAAAGACATCCTGACTTTTTGTCAGGATGCCTGAATGCTTTACTTTTTGATTTGCACGCAGCTTTTCAGCTATGTGCCTTACCATATTTTTATCTGAATCAGATTATATATGGCTTTAAAATGCTAAGAACTTCATCAGCGCCTTCTTCTGCATGAATATTCAGATCGATCGGTTTCGAAAGATCGAGTGAGAAGATACCCATAATGGATTTTGCGTCGATAACATATCTACCGGAAACAAGGTCGAAATCATAATCAAATTTTGTGATATCGTTTACAAATGACTTTACCTTATCGATAGAATTAAGAGAAATTTTAATGGTCTTCATTGAGCAAATACCTCCTTCTTTTTATTAATACTAATCCAAAGAAGCAGTAAAAGTCAATGTCAAAACGCCTAAAAATACGGAGGATCTCTGTGAAAAGTGTTGCTTTACATAATCTTGGCTGCAAGGTGAATGGATATGAAATGGATGTGATGCAGCAGGAACTTTCTGAACACGGTTACCGGATTGTTCCGTTTGATACAATAGCAGATATATATATAATAAATACCTGTACCGTAACGAATATCGCGGATCGCAAAAGCAGACAAATGCTGCATAAGGCCAAAAAAGAAAATCCGCAGGCGGTTGTTGTTGCAGTAGGCTGCTATGTTGAAACGGATCAGGCAGGTGTGCAGAAGGATACATGCATTGATATTGCGATTGGAAATAACAAGAAGAGTAAAATAGCGGAAATTCTGGATGACTATTATGCGGAACGGGAACAGGGAATAATTCTGGATAAAACGATGTGCGATGAGACAATGGATGATATTGCACATACAGCAGAATATGAACAGATGCAGCTGGAACATCAACCCGGGCATACAAGGGCATATATTAAAATTCAGGACGGCTGTAATCAGTTCTGTTCATACTGCATTATTCCCTATGCAAGGGGGAGAATCCGCAGCAGGAAAGAAGAAGATATTCTGACGGAGATTAAAGGCCTTGTAAAAGAAGGGTGCCGTGAAGTTGTGCTGACAGGGATCCATATCAGTTCCTATGGACTTGACAGAGGAGAATCGGAACTGCTGCATCTGATACAATTGATTCATCGGATTGATCAGGTGGAAAGAATCCGTCTGGGATCGCTTGAGCCAAGGATTATTACACCGGAAATGGCAGCCTCTTTTGCCGCACTGCCTAAACTTTGTCCACATTTTCATCTTTCGCTTCAAAGTGGCTGTGATGTAACACTTTTTCGAATGAACAGGCATTATACGTCACAGGAATATGCAGAAGGAGTACGGCTGCTTCGTACGGTATATGATAAACCGGCGATCACAACAGATGTAATTGTAGGCTTTCCGGGAGAAACACAGGAAGAATTTGAGCAAAGCAAAGGCTTTTTGGAAAAAATAAATTTTTATGAAATTCATGTATTTAAATATTCAATCCGGAAAGGCACTGTGGCTGCATCACTTCCAGGACAGCTTACAGATAATCAGAAGGCGCAGCGAAGTGAAATTGTAATGCAGCTAACAGGAAAACAGGCCTGCCAGTATCGTGAAAGTTTCATCGGTAAGAGAGTTAAAGTCCTGTGGGAAGACAGGGAGACAATTGATGGACAGGATTATCTGACCGGATATACGGAACGATATGTGCGTGTAGCAGGTGCGTTTCTGAATGAAAAAGAAAATATGAGCGGAAAATTCAGCGAGGTGGAAGTTACAGGATTTTTGAAAAAAGATATTTTATTTGGTACAATTTGCTAAATAAAAGCAATTATAGTATGATATAAACAATTATATCTATCGGTCAGCATCATTTTGACTTGAAAGGATTTCTATGCACGAACAGAATTTGGGAAATACACAGTTTTTCAAGGTAGAAGTGCCGCAGGAAACCGGTGTAAAAAAGGTTCTTGAAATTGTATACGAGGCACTTGTGGAAAAAGGGTATAACCCGGTCAATCAGATCGTTGGTTATATCATGTCAGGAGACCCCACTTATATTACCAGTCATAATGGCGCGCGCAGCCTGATCATGAAGGTGGAGCGTGATGAATTGGTGGAAGAAATGCTGACGGAATATATCCGCAACAATCACTGGTCTGGAAAGCAAAACTGATATGCGTATTATGGGCTTGGATTTTGGTTCCAGAACAGTAGGAGTGGCGATCAGCGATGAACTTTTTATGACCGCGCAGGCTAAAGAGATCATTCGCAGAAAAGAAGAAAATAAACTTCGCCGCACACTTGCCAGAATTGAGGAACTGATTCTGGAATATGATATTCGTGAAATTGTGCTTGGGCTGCCGCTCCATATGGACAGCTCTGTTGGCGTACGGGCTGAAATATCCATGGAGTTCAAGGATAAGCTGGAACGCAGGACAGGAATACCGGTGGTGCTGTTGGATGAACGTCTTACCACGGTGGAAGCCGATGAAATAATGGATGAACTTGGAATTCGTGGAAAAGAACGCAAGAATTACGTAGATATGATAGCTGCAAAGGTAATTCTTCAGGATTATCTGAATCAGCGTGATATAAAGAAAGATACGCCGGAAAATTAGAAAACTGGATGGCGCAGGAAAGGATACTATTTGGAAAAAATTACATTCAGTCCCGACGGTGAAGAACCTGTGGATTTTTATGTACTGGAACAGACTGTTATCGGAGCCAGGACATATATTCTGGTTACGGATTCTGAAAAAGGTGATGGAGAAGCGCTTATTTTGCGCGACGATTCACCGACAGGAGCAGAAGAAGCACTCTATAGCATTGTAGACGATGACAGAGAGCTTCAGGCGGTCGGAGAAATTTTCGAAAAACTTTTGGATGAGGATGATATCGGACTGGACCTCTGATCAAAGAAAGATAGTTAGAAGCATACGCTGTTTACATAAAGCGATGTACTGTGGAGCAGGGATATGACAGAAGATAACCATATAATAGACAGAGAAGAGTTTAAAAGGCGTCTGAAAGAAAAAGGCCTGAAAATTACGAACCAGAGGCTTATGGTACTGGAAACTCTGGGGTTGTCTTCCAGTCAGCATCTGACTGCGGAACAGATTTATGACAAGGTAAAAGCAGACAATCCGGAAATCGGATTGGCGACTGTTTACAGAACAATACAGGTACTTTTGGAGTTACACTTGATTGATCGTGTCAACTTTGATGATGGCAGTGAACGCTATGAAATCGTGCGGACGGGCACCACAGGAGCGAGGCATCACCACCATCATCTGATCTGCATTAACTGCGGAAAGGTTTTTGAATTCGAAGAGGATATGTTGGAAGGCCTCGAGACGGAAATCGAAAAGGAAACCGGATTTCGGGTAATCGACCATGAAGTAAAACTCTACGGGTACTGTAAAGAATGTGGAGGAAAATTGATTGAATAAAAAGAAAAATGAAAACATTTCCAAGCTGCAGATCATCCCTTTGGGTGGACTGGAACAGATTGGAATGAACATTACTGCCTTCAGATATGAAGACAGTATTATTGTGGTGGACTGCGGTCTGTCTTTTCCGGATGATGATATGCTGGGAATTGACCTGGTGATCCCGGATATTACTTATCTGCAGGAAAATATAGATAAGGTAAAGGGATTTGTGATCACACACGGTCATGAAGACCATATCGGTGCGCTTCCGTACGTACTGCGTGAAATGAATGTGCCTATTTATGCGACCCGTCTTACAATGGGCATTATTGAACATAAGCTGGATGAACGCAACATGACAAAGTCAACCCGTCGCAAAGTGGTGAAGTTTGGCCAGTCTATTAATCTTGGACAGTTTCGTGTGGAATTTATAAAAACAAATCATTCTATTGTGGATGCTGCAGCACTGGCGATCTATTCACCTGCGGGTACCGTTGTGCATACAGGTGATTTCAAGGTAGACTATACACCTGTTTATGGAGATCCGATCGATCTGCAGAGATTTGCAGAGATCGGGAAAAAGGGAGTTCTTGCACTGATGTGTGATTCGACCAATGCGGAGAGACCGGGATTTACTGCCTCAGAGAAAACAGTTGGAAGAACTTTTGATACTCTTTTTCAGGAGCATAAGTCTACCAGAATTATTGTGGCAACTTTCGCATCGAACGTAGACCGTGTGCAGCAGATTATCAATACAGCATATAAATTTGGGCGTAAAGTCGTTGTGGAAGGTCGCAGTATGGTTAATATTATTGATATTGCGCAGAAACTGGAATGTATTCAGGTGCCTGAAAATACGCTGATTGATATAGAACAGCTGAAGAATTATCCGGAGAGTCAGACAGTCATTATTACAACGGGCAGTCAGGGAGAAAGCATGGCTGCACTCAGTCGTATGGCAAGCAACCAGCATAAAAAGATATCGATTGGATCGAACGATACGGTTATTTTTTCATCGAATCCGATTCCGGGGAATGAGAAGGCAGTTACCAATGTGATCAATGAACTTCTGATGAAGGGTGCCGATGTTATTTTTCAGGATGTTCACGTATCCGGACATGCCTGCCAGGAAGATATTAAATTGATTTATACTCTTGTAAAACCGAAGTATGCAATTCCTGTTCATGGTGAATACCGTCACTTGATTGCACAAAGAAATATTGCAAGAGAGCTCGGAATTCCCAAGGATAATATTTTCATTCTGCATTCCGGAGAGGTACTTGAACTGGATGAGGAAGAAGCAAAGATAAGCGGAAAGGTACCGGTTGGAGCTATTCTGGTAGATGGACTTGGCGTGGGAGACGTAGGAAATGTTGTACTTCGTGACCGTCAGCATCTTGCGGAAGATGGCATTGTGATTGTCGTATTCGGAATTGACAGAGCAAGTGGTCAGATGATATCAGGACCAAGCATTGTTTCCAGAGGTTTTGTGTATGTAAAGGAATCTGATAAATTGATTGACGATGCTACGGATATTGTTCTTGATGAAGTTACGGAAGCACTTTCAGGAGGAACAACTGACTGGGGGAAGCTCAAAGGCGTTGTTAAGGATGCATTGAGTGAATATATCTGGAAAAAGACAAAACGCAGACCGATGATTTTACCGATTATAATGGACGAGCACGTGTGAGGCAGCATACGGAAGGGTTTTTATGAACAGCAGGCAGTTAGGAGTATCAATTGTTGGAACTATTATAAAGGCAGTGGTTGCAATTGTTGCAGTTATGCTGATTTACCGTTATGCAATGATTGCATACAGCTATGGCTATCAGATCTACAATCAGCAGCCTCTTGCAACCGGCGAGGGCAGAAGTGTCAGCATCAGTATTTCAGAATCTGATTCTGTAAGTGATATTGGAACAATGCTTGTGAATAAAGGGCTCATTTCAGACAAGAAATTGTTCTGGTTACAGGAGCGTCTTTCAGAATATCATGGGATGATCAAACCTGGAACGTATGAATTATCAACAGCTATGACACCGGATGAAATGATGCAGATTATGGCAGGAGCAGCAGATGCCAAGTCAGATAAAACAGCGAAGGATGCAGCAGCATCTGATGAAGCCATATCAGGAACTTCAGAGATAACAGATGATACGCAGATGCAGAATGCTGATGCGGGAGATGAGGACATGACAGAAAATGAGGATTCTGCAATGGGAGAATCTATGCCATGATTAATCCCGAAAGGTTGTCTGTATTTATCAATGCAATGGATACGGGAAATGAAGGATGGCTGGATGAACTCGAACGCCAGTCACTGGATGCAGAGGTTCCGATTATCCGAAAGGATACACAGAGCCTTCTGCGCTTTTTGCTGACCTTGCAGAAACCGTATAATATTCTGGAAGTAGGATGTGCAGTAGGATTTTCGGCATTGCTGATGGCCAGATACAGCCAGCCTGATTGCAGGATTACCACAATTGAAAAATACGAAAAAAGAATTCCGATTGCAAAAGCAAATTTTGCAAAATATGACAAAGACAGTAAAATCAGTTTGCTGGAAGGTGATGCTGCAGATTTTCTTGCAGAGTTGATTCCTGGATATGATTTTATTTTTATGGATGCAGCAAAGGGACAATATATTAACTTTTTACCGAATGTGGTACGTATTCTGAAACCGGGAGGAATTCTTATTTCTGATAATGTGCTGCAGGATGGAGATATTGTTGAGTCTAGATTTGCTGTTACCAGAAGAAACCGTACAATTCATGCACGGATGAGAGAGTATTTATATACGCTGAAACATCATCCTCTATTGGAAACCGTGATTCTGCCTGTTGGAGATGGAATGACCATCAGTGTAAGACGGGATGAGATGCTGCAATAACAGATTTGAGAAGAAGAGAGAAATATGAAAAAACCTGAATTACTGATTCCTGCAAGCAACCTGGAAGTATTAAAAACGGCTGTTATATATGGTGCCGATGCAGTATATATTGGCGGAGAAGCTTTCGGTCTTCGTGCTAAAGCAAAGAATTTTTCAAGGGATGATATGGCCGAGGGAATTGCTTTTGCTCATGCCCATGGAGTAAGGGTTCATGTGACAGCCAATATTCTGGCACATAATGATGATCTGGAGGGTGCAGAAGCGTACTTTCAGGAACTCAGGGAACTGAAACCGGATGCACTCATTATTGCAGATCCCGGGATGTTCATGCTGGCAAAAAAAAATTGTCCAGAAATAGATATCCATGTCTCTACACAGGCAAACAACACCAACTATGAAACATATCGATTCTGGTATGAACAGGGGGCAAAACGAGTCGTTGCTGCAAGAGAACTGTCTCTTGCAGAAATAAAGGAAATTCGTGGTCGCATTCCGGAAGATCTTGAAGTGGAGTGTTTTATTCATGGAGCCATGTGCATTTCCTATTCCGGGAGGTGCCTGTTAAGCAACTATTTTACCGGACGGGATGCCAACCAGGGCGAGTGCACACATCCGTGCCGCTGGAAGTATGCAATAGTGGAAGAAACCAGACCCGGTGAGTATATGCCGGTATATGAGAATGAACGTGGATCCTTTATATTTAATTCAAAAGATCTTTGCATGATTGAACATATCCCGGAACTGATGGATGCCGGCATCGATAGTTTTAAAATCGAAGGCCGTATGAAAACTGCCCTTTATGTAGCAACGGTTGCCAGAACATACAGAAAAGCCATTGATGATTTTCTGATGTCGGAAGAAACATACAGGAAAAATATGCCATGGTATCAGGATGAAATTGCAAGATGTACCTATCGTCAGTTTACAACAGGTTTCTATTTCGGAAAACCCGGAAATGAAGCACAGATTTATGATGCAAATACGTATGTAAACGAATATACCTATCTTGGTACGGTAGAAGAGACAGATGATCGGGGCAGAGCAAGAATTACGCAGCGAAATAAATTTTCTGTCGGCGACAAAATTGAGATTATGAAACCGGATGGAAGAGATATAGAGACCAGAGTACTTGGGATAAACCAGGAAGATGGAACAGCAGTTGAAAATGCTCCTCATCCAAAAGAAATTCTATATGTTCAGTTTGATCAGCAAGTAGAGCAATATGATATATTGAGGATTCATGCACCACAGGATGGACGAGTTGCCAGAGAACAGCAGTAATGAAGCAAAAAAGCGGGACTTTAGAGAGGACTTGAATAGAAAAGTACAAAAACTTTTAAAAAAGTTTTCAAAAAGTTCTTGCTTTTTTTTCGAAATTCGTGTATATTCATTTCTTGTCGGTGGGCTATCGCCAAGCGGTAAGGCAACGGACTCTGACTCCGTCATTCCGAAGGTTCGAATCCTTCTAGCCCAGTTTTATAAAGCTCTCATGGAGAAATCCATGAGAGCTTTTTTGCGAAACCAATTTTTCGGTAAAATCTTCTGCGTTGCCTTGCTGAGGGACTTATTGTATAATTGAACGCAGGCAAAGGCGGTCAGGCACTTTATGATTATCCAGAAAAGGTGTCGGACAAAACAGAGAGGGAATTCATGGGAAATCAGAAAAAAGGATTTTTTGATGTATTATTGCAAAGGATTGCAGCAGTCTTTTTGGGAACATGCTTGCTTACCGCGGTATTGATGGTGACCGAGACTTCACAGGCAGAAGCTGCCGGGTATGGAGTGACAGTAAAGAGCTGTCTGATTCAGGGGATGAATGCAGTGGTTCTGGTATCTGCATCACAGGTACCGGCAAATGATGACGGATTATATCATCTTTATGCGCAGGAAGTATATGAGAGCGGCGAGGCAGGAACAGAAGTTGCTTCTGCAGCAGCGGGAGCAAATGCTCAGTTTGCGGTTCCGCTTGGAAATAATACTGCAAAATCAAATCTTTATAAAAAATTTGTTGTTATGGTGAAAAAAGGTGGTGTGCTGCAGCAGGTTAGTTCTGCGGCTTATATTACCAATCCGGAAGCAGTTGCCACACATTCAACAGCCAGAATGAATGTTGGGAAAAAGGGAATTCTTCCTGCTGCTACCATGCTGGATACCAATGATCTGCAGAATCTGGGAATTCATCAGTGCACCTATAATGTACTGGTTGGAACATTATGTCAGAACAATGGTGGAACCATTGCTTATCAGTACAACGGAAAAACCTACAATTTCAGCAAGGCAATCGTGGGCCAGTATGACAGCCTTGTTCCCAAACTGAATAAACGTGGAATTCAGGTGACATTGGTCATACTCAATAACCGAACCAATGACCTTACGCTGATCCATCCGCTTTCCAGAAACAGTGCATCAGCCAGTTATTATGCTTTTAATACGGCTGAGCAGGCCGGTGTTGAGAAGCTGGAAGCAGTTGCATCTTTTCTGGCACAGCGATATTCCGGAAACGGACATGGAACAGTAGACAACTGGGTTATCGGGAACGAAGTGAATGCACGGGCTGACTGGAACTATATGTCTGCGGTAGATGTGGCTACATTTGCAAATGAATATGCCAAGACAGTGCGTATTTTCTATAATGGAATCAAAAGTGAAAATGGGAATGCGAAGGTATATATTTCAATTGATCAGCAATGGGCAAAATCAGCAAATGCGGCGCTTTATTATGGTTCAAGAGATTTTCTGAATACCTTCAACACAATTATGCTGACAGAAGGCAATATAGATTGGGATGTTGCAGTGCATCCTTACAATGTACCGCTATATGATCCGGTAGCATGGAGTGCAACGAGCAGGGTTCAGCATAGTCAGAATACAGCATATATTACCATGCAGAACATTGATGTTCTGACAGATTATCTGAGTCAGAGCAGTCTTCTGGCACCAAAAGGAAAGGTTCGCAGTGTGATTTGCAGTGAACAGGGATATACCTCTTTAAGAGGAGAGAGTATACAGGCTGCAGCAGTTGTGTATGGATATATGCAGGCAGTGGCCAACCAGCATATCGATGCATTTATTCTTTCCAGGGAATTGGATGATACAGGAGAGATAGGCCAAGGCCTTGCAAATGGAATTGTGAATCTGAACGGAACACATAAACTTGCTTATGATTATTACAAAAATATTGATGGAGCAGCGGCGGCTCAGTACGCAGCAGCAGCAGCGGCAACAATCGGGGTATCGGATCTGTCACAGATTCTGACGGTACGATAAAACAGACAGCAGATATGGCGGAGGAGATCGTGAAGCTTACAGAAAGCATGATTGGAAAAAAAATTTGCATGACGGGTATGGCAGTTGTGACGGCGGCTGTCCTTTTCTGTATAATACCGGAAAAATATATGATACCACAGGGAAGTGACATCGCAGCAGCAGCAGAAAGACCGGTTTCTGTTGATTCATGTCTGATCAGTCAGGATCAGGTGACATGCACTGTATCCTGCAAAACAATTCCGGCCAGTGATGATGGAACATTTTATCTGTATGCGGATGAAGTATACGAAGACGGCGTACAGGGAAAGATTGTTGCCAGGGCGGTACGTGGGAAAAAAGCAACATTTACTTTTTCACTGAATCTGAATACAGCAGATTCCAACCTCAGCAGAAAGTTTCTGGTTGCGGTAAAAAGCAGCGGAAGTATGGTACAGGTCAGCAACGAGCATTACATTACCAATCCGGAAGCTGTTGCAGTACATACTTCAGCCAGAATGACGACAGGAAAAAAAGGAATTCTTCCGGATCAGTTCAAACTCTCAACGGGTGAACTGAAGGATTTGAATGTTAAGCAGGCTGTCTACAACATGAATCTGGGATATCTCTGCGGTGAAACAACAGATGCAGCATATCCAACGATTGCATATGAATATGACGGACAGACATACTATTTTAACGGTAAGATTGTAACTGAGTATGATAATATTATTAAAGTTTTCAATATGCAGGGTATCCAGGTTACCATGGCGATTCTCAATAACGGGGCGGAAGCAACAAAAGATCTGATTCACCCGCTTGCACGGGATGGCCATACATGGAGTGCTCTTGCCTGGCCGGGTTATGCATTTAATACGGCAGAGAAAGATGGAACGAAACATTTACAGGCAGTAGCAGCGTTCCTTGGGGAAAGATATTCGGGAACAGAAAACTGCGGGCAGGTTGACAACTGGATCATTGGGAATGAAGTAAATGCCAGAACGGAATGTTATTATCTGGGAACCGATAATCTGGATACGAATGTGAACAGTTATGTAAAAGCGTTTCGTATTTTTTATAATGGTATTAAAAGTCAGAATGCAGATGCCCAGATATACAATTCACTGGATCAGGAGTGGGCGAGGAAATCCAACCCCGGTTGTTTCCTGAGTAAGGATTATCTGGACAGATTTAATTACTATATGTGCAGAGAAGGAAACATTGATTGGGGACTTTCTTTTCATCCTTATGACGCACCGCTTTATGATCCCTATGCATGGAAGGGACAGGCAATTTATGTAAAAAATGATATCAGTACGCCTTATATTACAATGCAGAATCTTCATGTCCTGACTGATTATATGAACCAGACTGCATTTTTGAATCCACAGGGGCAGACACGTAATATTTCGCTTGCAGAGATTGGTTTTACTTCCAGTTTTGGAGAGGAATTGCAGGCGGCATCCATTGCATACGGATACCTTGTTGCAGAGGCAAATCCATATATTAACGGGTTCCTTTTGTTCAGAGAAACGGACGATTCGCATGAGATGGAGAGCAATCTTGCACTAGGGCTTTGCGGTACAGACGGGACACATAAAATGTCTTATGATTTTTATAAAAACATTGATGGGCCAAATGCAGCGGAATATAAGAAAAAAGCATCTGACATCGTTGGTATGGATATCGATCAGATGATTTCTGCTGGAACGTTTGTGACAAGATAACGAGGTAAGCATGTATTATACGTTTGATTCAAGAATCAGGTACAGTGAAGTGGATTCGCATGGATTTCTGACAATGGAATCACTTATGAATTACTTTCAGGATTGTTCTACTTTTCAATCGGAAGATAACGGCGCAGGCCTTGCAGTTATGTATGCCAAGCGTCAGGCATGGGTGGTATCGGCATGGCAGGTTATTGTATATAGATATCCGGCACTGTGTGAAAGGGTAGTGATTGGAACGATCCCGTATGAAATGCGTGGATTTATCGGATACAGAAATTTCTTTTTACAGACACAGGAAGGGGAGCCGCTCGCCATAGCAAATTCCATCTGGTCTCTGATCAATATTGACAGCGGCCTTCCGGAAAGAATATCAGAAGAAATTTTGGGTGCATATCCCATATTCGAAAAACTGCCAATGGATTATCAGCCGAGAAAAATTCCTTTCCCAAAGGAAGGAGTAAATGCCGAACAGAAAAAGATTAACGTGATTGAGGATTATCTTGATACAAACAGACATGTAAACAATGAACAGTATATCCGGATGGCAATGAATTGCCTGCCGGACCGAAATGCACATATATACCAGCTGCGTGCAGAGTATAAACAGCAGGCGAGGTTGGGGGATATCATCTACCCCGTGTTGAATACGAAACAAACACAGGAAGGCAGGACGTTATATACAGTAGCATTAAATACGACAGAGAAGACGGCATATTGTACCGTTGAGCTTACGCTGGCCTGAATGACCGGCATGGAACGGAGGAACCAATGTTAAGACTTGGAGAGAAACAGATACTTACAGTTATCAAGAAAGTGGAATTTGGAGTATATCTTGCAGAAGAAATGGACAGTACAGATAAAGTTCTGCTGCCAAAGAAACAGGTGCCGGAAGACACAGAGCTTGGAACACAAATGGATGTCTTTTTGTACAGAGACTCTGATGACAGGCTGATAGCGACTACCAATCAGCCCAAACTTCTGCTGGGACAGGTTGGAAAACTGCAAGTTAAGGAAGTTGGGAGAATTGGGGCATTTATGGATTGGGGGCTGGAAAAAGATGTGTTGCTGCCTTTTCATGAACAGACCAGAAGAGTAAAAACCGGAGAAGAAATTCTTTGTGCACTCTACATTGATAAGAGCAGCAGACTTTGTGTTACAATGAACGTTTATGAATATCTCAAAACGGACAGCCCCTATAACCGGGAAGATAAAGTAACGGGAACGGTTTATGAGGAAAGCGATAATTTTGGACTTTTTGTGGCAGTGGATGATATTTATTCTGCCCTGATTCCATTAAAGGAAGTGTATGGAGATATCCGAATTGGAGATACTGTTTCGGCACGTGTCCTGGATGTCAAACCGGATGGAAAACTGACACTTAGCATCAGAGAAAAAGCATATCTGCAGATGGACCAGGATGCACAGAAAATTCTGGATAAAATGAATACCTGTGGAGGAAAACTTCCGTTTACAGATAAAGCGGATCCGGAACTGATTCGTGAACAGATGCAGATGAGTAAAAATGAGTTTAAACGTGCAGTGGGAAGACTTCTGAAAGAAGGCAGGATTGTAATCGGACAGGATTCGATCGATCTTACATAACTTGCATCTTGGTGCAATACAAACTATACTGGTGGACATGAATACAAAAAAAGCAAACTGGCTGTTTTTTATAACAATTTTATTCTCTGCTTCTGTTTCCATGCTGCTGTCGCTGATGATGCTGGCAGGGTTTACTTTGCCATTTGTTGCTAATATGCTTGTCAGCGAACTTCTGCTGGTATTACCTGCACTTTCTTTCTGTTTAAGTACAGGGGAAAGAGCCGATGTGGTTCTTCCGTTTCATAAAATTCGGATATCCACTGTTTTAATGATACTTTTATACACCGCGCTTGTGGTTCCCATGACCATTTTTCTGAATGCATTGTCGATGCTGTTTGTAGATAATACGGTACTTGAGATGAGCGGGGATTTCCTGAAATGGCCTGTGTGGGTTACGGTACTGTTAGTCGGCGTGTTTGGACCGTTCTGTGAAGAGTGTGTTTTTCGTGGTGTTTTTTTGCAAAGTTATCGTAAAAACGGCAGAATTCTGGCATCGATGCTTTTATCTTCTCTTTTATTTGGACTGATGCATTTGAATTTTAATCAGGCATCCTATGCGATTGTGATTGGGTTTATGCTGGCAATGCTTACAGAAGCTACAGGAAGTCTATGGTCATCTTTTCTCTGCCACGCATTGTTCAATACGGAAAATGTTGTAATGATGTATCTGGAAGAGAAATACGCACCGGACCTTTTGAAGCAGACAAAGGATATGTCCGATGCAGCATATCATCAGATGCTGATCCAGCAGATTGGAATATACGGAATATTTGCGGCTGTTTGCACATTTCTGGCTGTTATACTGATATTCAAAATAGCAAAGCATGAGGGAAAAGACCAGATATTCAGAGATATCTGGAAAATCGGGAGTAAAAAAGATTTATTGGAGAATAAAGGGAAAAATAGAAATCACTTCATTACAATACCGCTGATTCTGGGAATTGTGGCGTCAGTTGCGTTCATGATTCTGACGATGTGAGATGTTTTTGACGCTAAAATAGCGGGGAAAACCAACCCCGCCATTTTAACTGTGTACCTCATGGACACATGGTAAAAATCGTTTATGACTCTCTGAAAACACTTGTCATGCTTCTTTATACGCGCAAATCAATGTTGCTCCCTACAGAAGGGTTGACAGACTGCTCCAATGACTGATTCATCATATTCACCATGGAAGCACCGCTTGACTGTGCATCATCAAGACTCTTACTGAGCATGGCAACACCCACATTGGACTGTATGTTACTGAGAGACATAGCGGATGATAATTGAGGTATATTCATCCTTTTCCCTCCTTTCCTGAAGACACAGATTCATATCTTCATATAAACAGTATATATCGAAATATCGCTAAAATCAAGTCGTGACAATATCCATTTATTTTATATGACCAGATGACGAAATGAGGATCTGAAATGCGTATAATCAATGTGCTTGGAATTTCACTGACGGATTATCTTTTAAAAGAAGCATTGGAAAAAGTTGATGTTTTTTTGCGTAATGGTGCGCTCAATACGGTTCTATATCTGAACACAAGACTGATGGTAGCGGCAGGAAAAGATGAAAGCCTCCGGACGTGGATTGAAAAGGCAGATATGACTGTTCTTGGGGATGAAGAGACGTTAAAACAATCCGGAATTACGAACAGAAACAGAATGCATGAGGTTCAGGAGTTTTCTTTTTTAAAAGAATCCTTGAACATTATTTCCAGAGATCATGATTCGCTTTATCTGGTAGCAGATACACAGGAAGAACTCAAACTTCTGGAACATGATATTGATCTGTTGCATCCCGGACTTTTTATTTCCGGGCAGGGAATTTTTGGGGATGATGGCAATATCAATGCACAGACCATTAATGAAATTAATGACATTGTTCCGATCATGATTATTATGCGAATGCCCTATCAGTATGAACAGAGACTGATGGGAGACAGTACATTGATCAATTCGGAACTGGTGATAGGTCTTCCGGACGATTTTAATATCGGCAACAGAAAAGAATCTTTTTATGATCGCTTTATCAGAAGAACATATCAGAAGCTGCTTCGACGCCTTGTCACTGAATATGAGAAAGATAAAAATTAACAATAATACACAAAAAAAACGCTGAAAATTGTAGATTTTTTTATGTTTGTGACTTACAATGATAATTGGGGTAAAACTATATAATAGCGTAGAAATACCATACAAAGCAGCATATGGTACGGTATATTTTTGCGCGGAAAGAGTGACAGATGATATCAAATCAGATATTGCAGAACACAATTGACGGGTTAAAGAGTATCGCACATGTAGAACTGTGTGTACTTGATATCGATGGAAAAGAGGTAGCGTCAACAGTATCTGATATTGGTGACGTTTCGGAAGCTGCGAGAGAGTTTGTGCAGTCACCGGCAGATTCGCAGGAGATACAGGGACATCAGTATTTTAAAATTTATGATGATCAGCAGCTGGAATATATTCTGATTGCGACTGAAAGCGGCGATAATACCTATATGCTGGGAAAAATGATTGCGTTTCAGATTCAAAGTCTTTTAACTGCATACAAAGAACGTTTTGATAAAGATAATTTTATCAAGAATCTTTTGCTGGATAACCTCTTATTGGTCGATATATACAGCCGTGCCAAAAAACTGCATATTCAGACGGATGCAAGCCGTGTGACCATGATCGTAGAATCTGAGAATGGTCGTGACAGCAATGCACTTGAAATGGTAAGAACCTATGTAGGCAGTGCAGGCGATGATTTTGTGACAGAAGTAGATGAAGATAATGTAATCGTTGTACATGATGTTTCGGGTGGCAATGCGCAGGAAGAGATTATCCGTACAGCGGTTGAAATGGCAGAGCATCTTGAAAAAGAAGGACTTCATGGTGTGAGGGTTGCATTTGGTACGGTTGTTCGTGAGATCAAGGAAGTCAGCCGCTCCTATAAAGAAGCCAAGATGGCGCTGGATGTCGGAAAGATTTTCTTTGATGGACGTAAAGTGATCTGTTACAGTGAGCTTGGAATCGGAAGATTGATTTATCAGCTTCCAATTCCGCTATGTAAAATGTTTATCAAGGAAATTTTTGGAGGCCGCAATCCGGATGATTTTGATGAAGAAACGCTTACGACGATCGACAAGTTCTTTGAGAACAATCTGAATGTATCGGAAACTTCAAGACAGCTGTTCATTCACAGGAATACGCTGGTATACCGACTGGATAAATTACAGAAGAGTACCAATTTGGATCTTCGTGTATTTGAAGATGCAATTACTTTTAAAATAGCACTGATGGTAGTGAAGTACATGAACTATATGGAAAAGTTTGAATACTAAAATATCGTTCCAAAGGAAAACAATTGATGGATAGACTTGGGAAGAAGAGAAAGAAGAGCAGAATACCGGAGGATGAGATCATCACACTTGAAAATGTGACCAAGTCCTATACATCGGGAGCCCCGGCACTGAATGGGGTTACATTGCATATCAAAAAAGGCGAGTTTGTTTTTATCGTGGGAGACAGCGGATCAGGAAAATCAACACTGATCAAACTGCTTTTGCGTGAACTGGTACCGACTGAAGGTAGCATAACAGTTATGGGTTACAACCTGAATCATATCAGGCATGGTAAAATCCCGAAATTCCGTAGAAATCTTGGAATTGTATTTCAGGATTTCCGTTTGCTGAAAGACCGGAATGTATATGAAAATGTTGCGTTTGCACAGCGAATTGTGCAGACCCCCAGCCGCGAGATCAAACGAAACGTACCTTCTATTCTGGCGACGGTAGGGCTTGCCGGAAAATATAAAAATAAGGTCAATCAGCTTTCCGGAGGTGAGCAGCAGCGTGTTGCTCTTGCACGTGCGTTGGTAAACAGACCTACTATTTTGCTGGCAGATGAACCTACTGGTAATCTGGATCCGAACAATTCGTGGGAAATCATGAAACTGATGGAACAGATCAATGAAAACGGAACAACGGTTCTGGTGGTTACCCATAATCGTGAGATTGTAAATGCCATGCAGAAAAGAGTCATCACAATGAAGAAAGGCGTCGTTGTGGACGACGAGGAAAAGGGCGTATATAACGATGAGAATTAGTACTTTTTTCTATACCATCGGACAGGGATTTAGAAATCTGACAAGAAACAGATGGTATACGCTTGCATCAATCGCAACGATCAGTGCATGTCTGTTTCTATTTGGCATGTTTTATTCTATCATTACCAACTTTCAGAATGTGGTGAAAACGGCGGAAGAAGGAGTATCGGTTACTGTCTTTTTTGATGAAGGGATTACCGAAGATCAGATCCTTGCAGTAAAAAATGATGTTGAAAAACGTACAGAAGTACGGAAAGTTGATTATGTGTCTGCAGATGATGCATGGAATAGTTTTAAGAAAGAATATCTGGGTGAATATGCAGATGGATTCACAGAAAATCCGCTTGCTGATTCGGCTAATCTTCAAATATATCTGAAAGATGTTTCCATGCAGCCTGCCCTTGTTACTTATCTGGAATCCATTCAGGGAGTGCGGGAGGTGAATCGTTCAGAAGTTACAGCGACAACGCTGAGCGGAATGAACAAATTGATCGCCTATATTTCAATTGGAATAATTGTTATTCTGCTTGCAGTTTCTGTTTTCCTGATCAGCAATACGGTAACAATCGGAATATCGGTTCGTAAGGAAGAGATTAATATCATGAAGTATATTGGTGCAACAGATTTTTTTGTCAGAGCACCATTTGTGATAGAAGGAATTCTGATCGGTCTGATGGGATCCATTCTGCCGCTTGCAGTGATATATATAATATATAATAAGACTATTACCTACCTGGGGAGTCGGTTTTCCATGCTGAGTACACTGCTTAGCTTTTTACCGATAAAAACAATATTTGATAATCTGACACCGATTTCTGTTGCAATGGGAGTCGGGATAGGCTTTATTGGAAGCGCAGTAACCGTACGCAGACATCTGCATGTATAAAGGCCGAAAATTTGAGTAATATGAATAAGCTTTCAGCAAAAAGAATATTGATTACATGTATACTCATCTGTGTTTGTGTTGGAAATTTTGGCAGTATCAAGTCCAGTGCAGAGGTTACGGAAGCGGGAATCAAACAGAAGGAAAGCCAGATAGAGTCTGCAAAGCAGGAGCGTGAGGGGATGAAGAACAATCTCACGGATTTGCAGAAAGTGCAGGAAGAGCTGAAAGCATCCAAAAAGGATTTGAATTCCTATGTGAAAAAACTGGATGAAAGTCTTACCGGGATTCAGCAGAAAATAAATGAACTGGAGTCCAAGATTACCGCTAAGGAGCAGGACATTCAGAAAACACAGACTGAACTGGAGAAGACACAGGCAGAACAGCAGGCACAGTATGAGGCAATGAAAGCCAGAATTAAGTTCATGTATGAGAGAGGAGATTCTCTTTATCTTGAACTTCTTTTAGAATCCGGAAGTTTTGCCGAGATGCTGAATAAAGCAGAATATGTTGAAATGCTTTCAGAATATGACAGAAATAAGTTAAATGAATATATTAATACGGCCAAAATGATTGAATTGACAAAAGAAGAGCTTGAGCAGGAAAAGTCAACGCTTACAGATGCAAAGGCGGATGTGGCCGTTGAACAGGTCAATATGCAGACACTGATCAATGATAAAACTGCAGAAATCGGTGATATTTCAGCAAATATTACAGATAAGCAGGCGGCAATCGATGAATATGAGGCGAGCATTCAGGAGCAGAATGATACCATTTCTGCCTTGGAGAAGGCAGTTGCAGAAGAAAAAAAGCAGCTTGAAGCGCAGCAGAAAAAAGCACAGACGTATGATGGGGGAATGTTTACATGGCCATGTCCTTCCTATACCAGAATTTCAGATGATTATGGAAATCGGATACATCCGATTCTGGGAATTCAGCAGTTTCATAATGGTATTGATATGGCGGCACCAGGCGGATCACCTATTCTGGCAGCATATAACGGAACAGTTGTTGCGGCAGCCTACAGTACCACAATGGGTAATTATGTCATGATTGATCATGGCGATGGATTATATACAGTATACATGCACGCATCATCGCTGAACGTATCGACTGGACAGACGGTTTCTAAGGGGGATCAGATTGCTGCAGTCGGAGCAACAGGGAGAGCAACAGGCAATCACCTGCATTTCAGTGTCAGATTGAATGGCTCTTATGTTAATCCATGGAATTACTTAAAATAACAGGCGGAGTATATGCAGAACCCACCGGAAAGATGTAAGAAGATGAGCGATCAGGATAGCAGACAGGAAAATGAACAACAGCATAGTGCAGAAGAACAGCAGGCTGAGACGCCCCATAATGCGGATACGTATTACAGGTTTTCTAATGGAAGTACCTATGAAGAGAGCCAGAATGGTGTAGATACCTATAACGGGGTCCCGGAACCAATACCGGAAGAAGATCATGAGGCAAAGCGCCTTCGCCGCCATAGTTTCTGGGGCGGTGTGATTGCGGGATTTATGGCTGCAGTATTGGTTGTATGTGCCTGTTATGTATGGACTGACAGAGCAGTGATTTTCAGCAGTTTCTCAGGGACAGCACAGACAACGTCCGGCACACAGGCTCTTACAAAGGATACCCTGAGCAAATTGCAGCTTTTGGAAGATACGATCAATACCTATTACTACAAGACAGATATTAAAAGCAGTGCCGAAGCAGATGGGATGTATAAGGGACTTTTGGAATCACTGGATGATCCCTATTCCACGTATTACACCAAGGATGAATTATCTTCCATGATGAGTGAAACCGAAGGCGTGTATTATGGAATCGGAGCATATATCACAACGGATACGGATTCGAAGCTGCCGGCGGTTGCAGGAGTGATTTCCGGAAGCCCGGCAGAGACGGCGGGACTTAGAACTGGGGATGTTATTTATAAGGTAAATGATGAATCTACACAGGATATGACAAATGAAGAACTTGTCAGCAAAGTAAAAGGCAAGGAAGGAACCAGCGTTCATCTTACAATATACAGAGAGGGAGAGTCCGGATATCTGGAATTCGATATTACCAGGAAAAAGGTGGAAAGCCCGACTGTAAAATATAAGATGCTTGATGATCAGGTCGGTTATCTTCAGATTACCGAATTTGATACGGTTACCTATGATCAGTTCGCAGAGGGACTTGCAGTCCTGAAAGAAAAAAACATGAAAGGACTGATTCTGGATCTTCGCAGTAATCCGGGAGGAAATCTTGATACAGTCTGCAATATTGCAAGGCAGATTCTTCCTGAGGGAAATATTGTTTATACAGTAGATCGTGATGGCAAACGACAGAATTATACCTGTGATGGTAAAAATCAGTTAAAAGTTCCGATTGTTGTTCTTGTGAACGGATATTCTGCAAGTGCATCGGAGATTCTGTCAGGTGCAATAAAGGATTATGGTATTGGCACACTTGTGGGAACGAAAACGTACGGAAAAGGCGTTGTACAGAGAATTTTCCCATTTAATGACGGAACTGCAGTAAAACTTACAGTCAGCAACTATTTTACGCCAAAGGGTAATAATATTAATAAAATTGGTATTGAACCGGATGTTTCAGTTGAATTCGACAGTGATGCATATACAAAAGATGGTTCAGATAATCAGCTAAAAAAAGCACAGGAAGTAATTGCTGAAAAAATGAAATAAAATGAAGAACGACTATCAAAAAAATAGTCTATACAAAAAGATTAAAATGGGATAGAATATCGAAGTCAGTCACGCATGTGGCTGGCTTCTTTTCTTTTTTCTGAACATAAACCTGTAATCACAGGACAAATCCATGGAATTTTATGAAATGTATTCAAAGCAAGGAAATGAGGATTTATGAAAATAAGAAGCTGTGCCTGTACACAAAAGGGGTATGGGAAAAAAGTCAACCAGGATGCACTTCTTTTAAAAGTTGCGGTTCTGAACAAAGAAAGAATCGCATTTGCTGTTCTTTGTGATGGTATGGGCGGGCTTGATGACGGAGAAATTGCAAGCGCACAGGGAATCAGAACAATGGAACGGTGGTTTTATGATGAGCTGCCTGCAATAATGGAAGCAAATTCGAAGAAAACGGGCTGTGGAATTCCAATTGCAGATGCTGTAAAAGAAAGCTGGAGAAAAAGAATTATGCAGTTGAATATTCAGCTTACCGGATATGGGAGACTGCATGACAGAAAACTTGGAACTACAATTCTGGCAGTACTTCTGGTAGAACAGACATATCTTGTTATGCATATTGGAGACTGTAGACTTTATGATACGCATAACGGACAGACAGAGCAGCTGACGGTTGATCAGACCTATGTTCAGAAGCTGGTGGAAAGCCGTTTCCTGACACAAAAAGAAGCAGAAGAACATTCACAGGCGCATGTTCTTCTGCAGTGCGTTGGAGCATCGCAGACAGTGATACCAAAGTTTTATGAAGGGAGGCTGGAGGATAAGATGTCTTTTTTTCTTTGCTCAGATGGATTCTGGAAAAAAGCGGATATGAAAAAGGTATATGAAATGATGCAAAGAAGTTACCGGATGACGGAAGGCAGAATGGAAAAAAAGATTGAGCAGAGAATGGGCCGCTGCAGGAAAAAAGGTGAAATCGATGATATTTCTGCAATCATGATAACAGTAAAAAAGAATAGACTTTTTTATAAATTTAAATCTATCACAATGGATAAACATGGAGAACAATGATAAAGACAGGAGATATGCTTGACGAAAAATATTGGATCAGGAATCTGATCGGACAAGGCGGAATGAGCAGAGTATATCTTGCTGAAAATAAAACAGCAGATGCTGTGTGGGCCATTAAGGAAGTACAGAAAAAAGGATATATCAATCAATGGGTGGTAATACAAAGTCTGATAACTGAAAAGGATATATTAAAGGAACTGCGGCAGCACGGAATTGTTTCTGTGTCAGATGTATTGGAAACAAATGACTGTTTTTATTTGGTAATGGAATATATAGAGGGAGAAACCCTGGAAAAATGTATTCGTAGAAGCAGATTAGAAAAGGAAATAGCATTGGAATATGCCATACAGATCTGTGATCTTTTGGGGTATCTGCATAGCAGAGAGATACCGATTCTGTATCAGGATCTGAAACCGGCCAATTTGATGAGAAGAAAAGACGGCAGTGTCGTTCTGATTGATTTTGGAACAGCCAGAAAATATCAAAATGAAAAAAAGGAAAAAATACTTTGCCTTGGAACAAGAGGTTATGCTGCACCGGAGCAGTATGAAGGAAAAAGCATGGGAGCGGCAACTGATATATATGCATTCGGAATGCTCTTCTTATATATGCTGACGGGGTTAAATCCGGCCGAAGATGATAAGGCAGCAAAGAAGAACTACATAATTAAGTGTCAAAAGTATCATATATCAGAAAAAATAATCAGAATTGTCGATAAGTGTATTCAAACAGAACCATATAACAGATACAGATCCTGTGCCGAACTTTATCAGGATTTACTGAGTTGTGAAGCAAAAACTGGCATGCAAAGTATTTTGTCCGGGATAAAACAACTACGGCACAGGAAAACGGATATAAAGAAACTGAATTATCATATGCGGATAACAGGAACATATTGTGAAAATGCAGATGTCAGGTATCGGGTATATGAACAATGGGAGGATATTGTTCTGCCGATGGATGAGCCACAGAAAGACTGGATGATCAATCTGCAGCGAGCGGAGGTACAGTGTATGAAAAAATATGGAATGAAAATTGAAAAAGACATTGTGTATACGTTTGACAGAAAAAAATTTTTATAAATATTATATAAAAATCGAACATTCATTCGCCAAAAAATAAAACTCGTGCTATACTTTCACATAGATCATGTAGCAGAAAATGTGTTTGTAAGAAACGAGGCAGACGATGGATCATTTTAAACTGGTAGCGCCATATCAGCCGACCGGGGATCAGCCGCAGGCTATCCGGGAACTCGTGGAAGGTTTTCAGAAGGGAAATCAGTTCGAAACATTACTTGGGGTAACCGGATCGGGAAAAACCTATACAATGGCCAATGTCATTCAGGCGCTGAATAAACCGACTCTGATTATTTCACAT
Organism: Butyrivibrio sp.; assembly: GCA_017996845.1. The sequence goes on along the minus strand of JAGOGF010000015.1, from coordinate 5,028 downwards.
AACAAAACACTTGCAGGGCAATTATACGGAGAGATGAAAGAATTTTTTCCAGAGAATGCGGTTGAGTATTTTGTTTCATATTATGATTACTATCAGCCGGAGGCATATGTACCGCAGTCGGATACCTATATAGCCAAAGATTCCGCCATCAATGAAGAAATCGATAAGCTGCGTCTGTCTGCCACGGCATCCTTGTCAGAAAGAAAAGATGTAATTGTGGTAGCAAGCGTATCCTGTATCTATGGACTGGGAAGCCCGGATGAATTTAAGGGAATGTCGATATCTTTGCGTCCGGGAATGGAGAAAGAACGGGATGATGTAATCCGCGATCTGATTTCGATTCAGTACACAAGAAATGACATGGAGCTGGAACGCTGCAATTTCAGAGTACGCGGAGATGTACTGGAAATATTTCCTGCGCAGGGAAGTGAATATCTGATTCGAATTGAGTTTTTCGGGGATGAAATTGAGCGGATCTGCGAAGTTGAACCCCTTACGGAAAAAGTACATGCGGAACTGGAGCATATAATGATTTATCCTGCTTCGCATTATGTAGTACCGCAGGAAACGATAAATATTGCCTGTGAGAATATTGAGAAAGAACTGGAAGAGCGGGTAAAGTATTTTAAGGGAGAGGATAAACTGATTGAGGCGCAGAGAATTGCGGAGCGCACCAATTTTGATGTGGAAATGATGCGGGAAACCGGATTTTGTTCCGGGATTGAAAATTATTCCAGACAATTGAACTTTATGAAAGAGGGGGATCCGCCGTTTACACTGATTGACTTCTTTGCCGGAGATTTTCTGATTATAGTGGATGAATCGCATATCTCCATTCCCCAGGTAGGAGCCATGTACCATGGAGATCAGTCCAGAAAAAGAACACTTGTGGATTATGGATTTCGACTTCCCTCCGCATTGGATAACAGACCTCTTAATTTTGAAGAATTTGAGACACATATTGACCAGATGCTGTTTTGTTCTGCAACGCCTGGGAAGTATGAGGCAGAACATGAACTGCTCCGCGCGGAGCAGGTAATCAGACCGACAGGGTTGTTGGATCCGGAGATAACAGTCAAACCGGTGGAAGGACAGATTGATGACCTGATTTCAGAGATCAGAAAAGAGACCGATCAGAAAAATAAGGTGCTGGTAACGACACTGACGAAGAGAATGGCGGAGGATTTGACGGAGTACCTGGCAGAAGCCGGCATCAGAGTCAAATACCTGCATTCTGATATAGATACAATGGAACGGGCAGAAATTATAAGGGATATGCGTCTGGATGTGTTTGATGTTCTGATCGGTATCAATCTGCTGCGGGAAGGATTGGATATACCGGAAATTGCGTTGGTTGCGATACTGGATGCAGATAAAGAAGGATTTCTCCGGTCGGAAACTTCTTTGATACAGACAATCGGACGTGCAGCCAGAAATGCAGAAGGACATGTAATCATGTATGCCGATCGTATGACGGATTCGATGAAAAAAGCAATTGACGAGACAAAGAGGCGCCGTGGGATACAGCAGGAATACAATGATGCACATGGGATTACCCCACAGACAATCAAGAAGGCAGTCAGAGATCTGATCACGATTTCCAGGCAGGTTACAAGAGAACAGGTTCAATTTGAAAAAGATCCGGAATCCATGAGCCGTGAAGAAATAGAGAAACTGATCGGACGGGTGCAGAAAAAGATGAAGCATGCGGCCACCGAACTTGATTTTGAATCGGCGGCAGAACTGCGGGATCAGTTAATGGAACTGAAAAAGCAATTGAATGAAATGACATCCGGTCTTTGATATCAGGATAGAAAGAGGCAACAGTCATGTCAGAAAATAATGATAGAATGACAAAACAAAATACAACCGCCAGACGTATCCTTTCTACGGATATTCACGATTATATCAGGATACGCGGCGCAAACGAGCACAACCTGAAGAATGTAGACGTTAATATTCCGAGAGAATCCCTGACAGTTCTGACAGGACTGTCAGGTTCGGGAAAATCCTCTCTTGCTTTTGATACAATCTTTGCAGAAGGTCAGCGCAGATATATGGAATCATTATCCTCCTATGCCAGGATGTTTTTGGGACAAATGGATAAACCGGATGTGGAAAAAATCGAAGGACTGTCTCCTACCATTTCAATTGATCAGAAATCAACCAACAGAAATCCCAGATCAACAGTTGGAACTGTAACGGAAATTTATGATCATTTTCGTCTGTTATATGCAAGAATCGGTATTCCGCACTGCCCCAACTGCGGACGGGAGATTCGCAGACAGAGTGTGGATGAGATGGCAGAGCAGATACTGGCGCTTCCTGTGGATAGTAAAATCCAGCTTCTGGCACCGGTTGTAAGAGGCAGAAAAGGAGAACACAGTAAGGTAATTGACAGGGCAAAACGCGCCGGGTATGTCAGAATCAGAATTGATGGAAGTCAGTATGAACTTTCAGAAGAGATCAGTCTGGATAAAAATATCAAACATAACATCGAGGTAATCATTGATCGACTTGTTGTGAAGGAAGATAAGGAAAGCATACGGGGAAGGCTTACCGATTCTATTGAAAATGCACTTGCCATGGCAGAAGGACTTCTGACAGTAGATGTGATCGGTGGAAAGGAACTGACTTTCAGCCAGAACTTTGCCTGTCCGGACTGCGGAATCAGTATTCCGGAGATTGAGCCGCGAAGCTTTTCCTTTAATAATCCATACGGTGCCTGCCCGGAATGCTTCGGACTGGGATATAAAATGGAATTTGATGAAAACCTGATGATCCCGGACCAGAGACTTTCGATTGCGGAAGGAGCAATTCAGGTTATGGGCTGGCAGTCATCCGGAAAAGAAGGCAGCTTTTCCAACGCGATTTTGCAGGCTCTGGCAAAGGAATATAAATTCAGTCTGGATACCCCGTATGAGAAGCTTTCTGAAAAAGTCCGCAATATGTTGATTCATGGGGCAGACAAAACGGTTTCGGTTCATTATAAGGGGCAGCGCGGCGAGGGAAATTACCCGATTCTGTTTGACGGCCTGATCAAAAATGTGGAACAGCGTTATCGTGAAACTGGTTCAGATACCATGAAGCAGGAATATGAAGAATTTATGCGTATCACACCCTGTCAGGTCTGTCATGGGCAGAGACTGAAAAAGGAAGCGCTTGCGGTAACCGTAGCAGATAAGAATATATATGAAGTTACCTCCATGTCAATCGATGAATTACATCAGTATTTAAAAGATTTGAAACTTTCTGCACAGCAGGAACTGATCGGACAACAGGTTCTTAAGGAAATTCGTAATCGTGTAGGATTTCTGATTGATGTGGGTCTTGATTATCTTTCTCTTTCCAGGGCAACCGGAACATTATCCGGAGGTGAGGCACAAAGAATCAGACTGGCCACACAAATCGGTTCCGGATTGTGCGGGGTATGTTATATTCTGGATGAACCCAGTATCGGGCTGCATCAGAGGGATAATGACAAACTTCTGAATACGCTAAAAAATTTACGCGATCTTGGTAATACGCTGATTGTGGTGGAACATGATGAGGATACCATGCGTGAAGCCGATTATATTGTGGATATCGGACCGGGCGCAGGAGCACATGGAGGAGAGGTAATAGCAGCGGGCACGGCAGAAGAAATTATGCAGATACCGGAATCTGTCACGGGCCAGTATCTGAGCGGAAAACTTCGGATTCCTGTTCCCAAATCACGCAGAAAACCCCAGGAATGGCTTACGGTTAAAGGTGCCGCAGAAAACAATCTGAAAGAGATTGATGTAAAGATTCCGCTGGGAGTTCTGACGGTTGTCACAGGGGTTTCGGGGTCAGGAAAAAGTTCTCTTGTAAATGAAATACTGTATAAGCATCTGGCAAGAGATTTGAACAGGGCAAGGTGCATTCCCGGAAAGCATAAGGAAATTCTTGGAATGGAAAAACTGGATAAAGTGATTGATATTGATCAGTCTCCGATTGGAAGAACACCCAGATCCAACCCAGCAACCTATACCGGCGTTTTTGATATGATCCGGGATCTTTTTGCGGGAACACCCGATGCCAAGGCCAGAGGCTATGCCAAGGGAAGGTTCAGCTTTAATGTAAAGGGAGGCAGATGTGAGGCATGCGGAGGGGATGGCATTGTCAAGATAGAAATGCATTTTCTTCCGGATGTATATGTGCCATGTGAAGTCTGCGGCGGAAAACGTTATAATCGGGAAACACTTGAAGTTAAATATAAAGGAAAGAATATCTACGATGTTCTTGATATGACTGTTGAGGAGGCACTTGCGTTTTTTGAAAACATGCCTTCCATAAAGAGAAAAATTCAGACATTGTATGATGTAGGACTTGGTTATGTAAAGCTTGGTCAGCCTTCCACAGAACTGTCAGGTGGGGAGGCGCAAAGAATCAAGCTTGCGACAGAACTGAGTAAAATCAGTACAGGCAATACCATTTATATTCTGGATGAACCTACAACAGGGCTTCATTTTGCAGATGTCAAAAAACTGGTTGAAATTCTGCAGAAACTTGTGGAGGCAGGTAATTCCGTTGTTGTGATCGAACATAATCTGGATGTGATCAAAACTGCTGATTATATTATTGATATGGGACCGGAAGGCGGAGCAAAAGGCGGAACGGTGGTTGCAAAGGGAACTCCTGAACAGATTGCAAAATGTAAAGAATCTTATACGGGATATTATATTGCCAGAATGCTGGAGCGGGATAAAAAAATAAATAAAGAGGGTTAACTCTTGGAAGGATTATACCGATAAAAGGTATAACAGAAGAAGCTTTTACCAATTTTTGGTTCCCCAACCATAATGGTAAGACAGCACGGAAGCAGAAATGACGGAAGGATCCGTAGATAAAGTGGCGGATTTTCCGTCATTTTATATTTTTTTTCATTATGAATTTTTTCTTAAGCCACTTTTAAAACTTGTTCCTATAGTTTATAATGGCATTGAAATTGTATCTTGTGATGACGTTATGTCCGCATTTATGCAGATATCACATAATAAATGCCAT
>JAGOGF010000190.1 GCA_017996845.1 Butyrivibrio sp. | reverse complement strand
GAACATCGTCCCGGCAAACCGGAAGAGCTTGGATATGCGCTGGCAACAATTGCTGATGAACGAAATGGTTATCTGGCAGGGGTCGATGTATTATGTGATGGCGGATGTGTGAATGGAGAAAAGAGAAAACGCTTCAAATAGGGAGATTTGAAAATGGTTGACTTGATCAAAGAACTGCAGAATAAAGATGATAAGGCAGCATATAAAATATTTCAGGAAATGTCAGAAAGGTCAGCTGCATCTGATTTATATTATGAATATTTTGAGGATTTTGTCGGATTATTGACGAGTAAAAGTTCCTATGTAAGGACCCGTGGATTTTGTCTGGCCTGTGCGCAGGTCAGATGGGATACAGAGGAGAAATTTGTTCACAGTGCGGGTATATTATTGGAACTGCTGCATGATGACAAGGCAATAACAGTAAGAAAATGCCTTGCAGCCTTGCATGAAGTGGTGTTATATAAACCGGAACTGAACGGGCAGATCAGAACGGAAATCAGCAAAATGGATCTGTCAAAATACAAGGACACTATGGCACCATTGGTTCAAAAGGATATAAAGGAACTTTTGAAAGTGATGGAATAGGAGAATGAAGAGAATGAGAACCGTTTCAAATACAAACAGGAAGTCATATCAAATGCAGGAAGTAAATGAAGCCTGAACGGATAATTTATGAAAGATGATACAGTTTTTGCACCGCTGGTTCTCAGCGGTGTTTTTTTATGACAATATAGGGAAGTTCTGCACTATTTCTATTTACAAATTTGTAAATTACATTAATTGTAGTATTAGTATAAAAAAAGGCATTATTAAGCTTTATTACTTATAGTCCGTTGACGAATATACAAAAAAGATGAAATATGTATATAATTTATAAAATTATTCACACAATTTAGTGAATATTGCAGTTATTCCGGACGGCCAGTGCATGATTTGTTGGTGACTAATAATAAAAAAGGACAGTTAAAAAGTACAACCTATAGAGAAATATATCATTTCATAAATGCGCAGAGATTTACGGATAAATAGTAAAAAGATATTTGTTGACTGCAGGGGTATGATCTTTATTGGTTATATAGAGCTGGAAATGTTGATAAATACTTTTTACGGTGATTAGCATGATAACTGCACAGGTTGGTGCACGCATAAGAAAAATAAGAATAGAAAAAACAGGTATCAGTCAGGAAAAATTTGCCAATGAAATAGGGATGGACAGAACCTATTTTTCGGGAGTGGAATGCGGCAAAAGAAATCTGTCTCTGAACAGTCTCGATAAAATCATAAAAGGGCTTGGCATATCTTATTTGGATTTTTTTGCAAAGGGGTGGGATGTGGAGGATCCGATCAACAGCAGAAAAGAAAAAACAGAATAGAAAATATACTTGGATTTCATTACAACGAGGGTCACGGAGGACAGCATGATGGGGGAATCAGGGTCTTTTTGGGAACAAAAGCAGGACAGGAAGGAATTTTTGCAGAAAACATCGGATCTGGTGGGAGGATCAGACGCAGATTACAGTATGTTGTCACTGAATCTGGATAATTATTCAGCGCTGGAATGTGTTTTTGGCAGACAGATAATAGGAAAATTGGTGTGTGCAGTCAGTACGGCAATCAGTGGTTATATTGGAGGAAACGGATTCTGGACCAGCATTGGAAATGAAAGATTCTATGCCTGTCTTTTATCTGAAAAGGTTTTGCCTGAAAAACTTTCCGGTCTGATCAGTATCAATATGATGATGTTAAAGGTGAGAAGTTTTCTGTGTTATCACATGGGTTATGCACGGATAGAAAATCACTGTGAAAGTGTTTTCCTGGCAATGAATCAGGCGGATGAAGCCAGAAAACAGGTACAAAATCATTTTTCTGCAAACGCAGGGTATTTTAATACTGCAATGACCGAGAATATGATTCTGGAACAGCAGCTTTTAGCAGATATAAAGGAAGCACTGGTCAAAAAAAATTTTACAGCTTTTTTTCAGCCTATTTATGATACACAGAAAAGATTGTGTGCGATGGAAGCACTCGGAAGATGGAAAAAGAACGATACCGTTGTTATGCCGGATACTTTTGTCCCGATCATGGAAAAATACGGAATGATCCAAAAACTTGATTTTCAGATATTGGAAAAAGCACTTTTCTTTCTGCAGACAGCATTGCAAAAAAATAAAAAGGCAGTGCCTGTTTCAGTCAATATTTCAAGATATTATCTTTCTGACCGGTCACTGGCAGATCAGATTTGTCAAACGGTAGACCGGTTTGGAATATCCCATCATCTGATTAAACTGGAGATCACAGAAACGGCAGCAGGAAATGATTCTCAGAATATTTCAAAACTCCTCATGCAGCTCAAAAAAATGGAATTTGCAGTGATATTGGATGATTGTGGGAGCGGATATGCAACACCGGAAGCAATTATGGACGCACAATATGATATGGTCAAAATAGACCGTGCATTTGCGCAGAATATGGTAAGCGACAGGCATAGTAATATTCTGCTCAGACATATGCTGGCAGCATTTCATGAAATGGGGATTCCGACAATTGTGGAGGGAGTGGAAAATGCTGCGGTATGCGAGCAGTTGTGTGCAATGGAGTGTCAGTATATGCAGGGTTTCTATTTCAGCAGGCCGCTTGTGCAAAGCGATGCAGAGCAGTTGCTGATTTGAAATAAATAAAAAGGGGTAAAGAGAAGGAGAAGCAGGAAATGAAAAAAGGTACCAGTTTAGTTGTTAAAATCATTGTAAGTTCTTTGCTGATCGCATTGCTTGGGGTCGCAGCAGCGGTAAGCATTATTCGAATTGATCAGATGACCGGTTCCGAGCAGTCTATACAATCGACCTATCTGCCGAAATATTCAAAATCGGCAGATATATCTGAAGATTCACTGGAAATGATTTCGAATCTGAGAGCATATATCATTGACAAGGATGAAAGCTATCTTACAAATTATAAAACATTATCTGCTTCTGTATCGAAAGAATTAAATGAAGCTTATCAGAATTCAACGACAGAAAAAGGTAAAAAACTTTTGACAGCGGCACAGAGTGCTTTTACAGCCTATACTGGTGCAGTTGATCAGAAATTAATGCCGGAAATTCAGAATAACGGAGATGTTGCAGCGGTTATGAAGTCAGATATTGCACCTGCTGCCAAAACGCTGGATCAGAATTTTCAGGATTATAAAGACTATCGCAAAAGTATGATCACGGATGAACTATCCGCTTCTGTCTCCATTGCACACCAGACACAGATTATCATGTACGTTGCAATTGTGCTTTTGATCGTAATATCCGTTATTTTAAGTCTTGTAATTGCACTGATGCTGACCAGACCGATCAAGGAAATGCAGGCAAAGCTTGTTGCTGCGGCAGAGCAAAATGATCTGACGGTTTCCTTCCTGGTCAGAAGCAAGGATGAAGTCGGAGCCATGGCGGATGCACTAAATTCTTTTTTAAAGAGAATCAGGACGTCTTTTACCGAAGTATCAAAGGATTCTGTAAATGTCGGAAATTCTGTTGAAGCAACGGTACGCTATATTGGAGATCTGCATGCAGATATGGAAGATATCTCCGCGACAACGCAGGAACTTTCGGCAGGAATGCAGGAGACAGCTGCATCTTCAGAAGAAGTAAGTGCAACAGTTAATGAGATCAATGCAGCGGTACAGACCATTGCTGAAAAGGCACAGAGTGGTGCCGTCAAAGCAGATCAAATCAATCAAAGAGCCGATGAGCTGAAAAAAAATCTCTCACAAAAGCAGGCACAGGGAATTAAAGTATTTGAAGATGTAAAGGGAAAGCTTGAAAAGGCGCTGGAACAGTCCGGTGAAGTGGAAAAGATCAATGTCCTTGCCAATGCGATTTATGATATCACCAGTCAGACAAATCTCTTATCACTGAATGCATCTATTGAAGCGGCGCGGGCAGGAGAAGCAGGAAGAGGTTTTGCTGTTGTCGCGGGAGAAATCGGGAAGCTTGCGGAAGATTCGGCAAATGCAGTCAGTCAGATTCAGACGATCAGTGATACAGTAAGAAATTCGGTTGCCAACCTGGCAGAAAACGCAAATGATCTGTTGAAATTCATTACAGATGTAGTACTTAAAGATTATGCCGAAATGCTGTCAGCTACAGACTCTTATCAGGAAGATGCAGGCTATGTACAGGAACTGGTAAGTG
>JAGOGF010000189.1 GCA_017996845.1 Butyrivibrio sp. | reverse complement strand
CTCATAAACAGTTCAAATGAGCTGCTTGCTTTTCTGAAGGATACCGTCACCCCGGATTATGACAGTTTTGTTGCAGTCGGAAGACAATATGGTGAAGATGCCGCACTTTTCCGGAATCAGGCAGATCAGGTAGCCGAAATGGTTGAAAATATCCGGTCTGCCATGAATGAGGTGAGCAGTGCCATACAGAACATTGCAGAATCTACGCAGGAGACCGCTTCTCATAGTTCTCAAATAAATGATTCCGTTAATAATGTTTCTGACGTAGTTGAAAATGTAAATGATATGTCAACCAAACAACAGACAATTGCAAAAGATCTGGATGGAATCGTTGGTCAATTCAAATTAAAATAATTTTTATACCTGCTCATATATACTTGTCAGTTATAAAAAAACAGATCTGATACAGGATATTTTGAACTTCCTGTCAGATCTGTTTTTATATTATTTGCATCAGAGAATTTCAAATTTTCTGGTACTCTCACTGAGTTGTCCGGCTACTTTGTTATTCTTCTGCATTGCTTCACCGATTCCCTGTATTTCTCCGACAATCTGGGATGAACTGTTTGCTGACATATTAATTGCCTTTGAACTTTCCTGCACCGAATTGGTAATGGTAACAATGGAATCCGCCATCTCTTCCATAATCATGCGCAGATTTTCTGCTTTTTGCGTAAAACGTGCAAGCATTTCATCCATCACAGTTGCTGTTTTTTCATAGCGATTTCCTGTTTCCACAAAAGAATCATAATCTCCGATCACCGTTGTATTAATAAAATCAATTACCTGCATGGCATTATCGGACAATGATTTTACAGCTTCTGTTACACTCTTACTGATATTTTGAATATTTCCTGCCGTCTGACGACTGTTTTCCGCAAGAGAACTGATTTCCTGCGCAACAACCGCAAACCCTTTGCCTGCTTCACCTGCTCTTGCTGCTTCAATCGATGCGTTAAGTGCCAGCAGATTTGTCTGTGAAGCAATTTCAAGAATATCATTGGTCAGTTCATTGATCTGTCCCACCTGTTCACTGTTCTTGACTGACTGTGTAAGAACTTTACTCAGTTCCTGCACTTTATGCCCCGTATTGTTTTTCTTCATGGAAGCATCTGATTTGATTGTATCAGCTTCTGCCTTTATTTCTTCTGCCCTTCTGGTACCTGCAATTACTTCATTTCCAATCTCATCTGCTGCAGTTTTTACATCTTCCAGTTTGCCATTGATTGTCTGCGCTGTTGATGAGACATTTTCCATACTGGCAGAGAGTTCCTCCAATGCTGCGGAAGTATTCGTCACATTATCATTTGCCATCCGGATCTGTGAAGTAACACGTTCGGATGCGTCTGTCAGAACAATTGTACCATCTTTCACATCTTTCATAATTCCCTGCAGTGTTGTCAGAAAATTATTAATACCATTTCTGATATAGGAAAGTTCTGAACTGGTCTGTGTCTTTATCCTGCAGGTAAGATCTCCTTTTCCCTTTTCAATATCTCCGATCATCCGATTCAGTTCTTCCGACATGGATCTGATCTTTTTGATGATCAGTCTGTAATTAATCAGAAAATTGACAATGCTGCAAATGATAAATATTATCATACCCGTTATCGCAGCCTGAATTCCATTATCACGCATTGTCTGCATGGAATCTGTACAAAAGGAAATGGATTTGGATATTGCAGCTTCAATATCTGTAAAATTGCCCGCCATCCTTGCCTGTGCAGGAACAACCCCGCTGGTGATCACGCTCATTGCCCCCTTCACATTATCCTTATCGCGAAGTGCAATCACCTGATTTACTGAGTCACTGAATGACTGATAATTCTTTGTCAGCTCCTCCAGATTTGATAATGCCTCCTGATCTGTTTCCTGCTGTGAAGCAAAGGTTTTTTTCAGGGAATTGATATTCTCATTTCCTGCCGCCTGCTGCTCTGTAATTTCTTTTGCGTATCCGTCCATTTGTGTTTTATCAGTAGAAAGTGCATATGCATAAAGATCATTTTCCATTGTCGACATATTTGACTTTATATTGCTTTCTGCAGAAGTCAGTCCCATTATATCATTCATCATATTTTTGGATGTTGTCACTGTAGAATCATAGGAACGCATGACAAAAAGCATCACCACACTAAAAACAACCAACATGATCAGATTGATTGTTGTAACCTGAAACGAAATCATCTGATAAAATCTCGGCTTTGCATTTGTCATTTTTCGAATGCCTTTTTTCTGTTTCATTTTTGATACTTACCTCCTGTAAGTTTTTCTTATCATACATGCAAATATATCATACACATTTTTTGTATTTTTTGCTATTTTTTCTTTGCTATTTTTTGTATTTTCTTGCACATTGCACAAAAAATGACTCTAAAAAACAATCAGAGTCCTTAGCTTTTATATACATTTACGGAATTAATTCATTTCCATTGATAAACCTGTCAAATCAGTTCTGCTATATCCGTATTCTCTCCAGTCAGTCCTACCCATGCTCCCTGTGATACCTCTGCAGCATCCCGGTGTGCCAGAAGCCATTTATTTCTTGCAAATAAAAGTCTGTCTTCCGGTGATTGTCCCGGTAGCTGAACTGTTCCGACATTCGTCTGGGAAGGAAGCGCAACCATAACACGAAATCCTTTATCCCTTGCTGCCTGACAGGGCGCATAATGAAAGGAAGTTGCATATACTTCAACCAGAACTCCTGCCGGCACCTTAAATGCTTTTACACAGGAAGTATCAACCTTGAAATCATGCATATCTGATTCTTTGGTCAATAACAGAATAAAATCTTCCGTACCAAGATTAAACTCACTGCATCTGTGATACTCCAGACAATTCAGCTTCGTATTATGACCGTTACACCATCCGAACTGTGTCGGCATACCACCATACAAACTAAGAGCCAGTTCAGCTGCCTGCGGAAGGTTCTGTAATGCCGGTTCTTCCGGTACATATCCCACGCCTTCCGGGAGCGGTGTACTTGCCGTAAGTGCATCTGTAAAGGGTTTTGTATCAATTCCCTCAATTACTTTCCCATATTCTGCAAATGCAGGATCTGTTACATTGTAAATTTTCATGACAATTTCCCCTTTCAATTTTTACTTTTATTCATTCATCTGCGGAAAAAGCTCTTTTAAAGCAGGGTATAACTTTTTAAATGTCTGATAGCGCTTTTCATACAAAGCTGCTGTTTCCGGATCCGGTTTCACACTGCCCGTTACACGGATCAGCTGATGTACTGCATCCTTTACCGTAGGATATTCGCCACACGCTACTGCAGCCAGAATCGCACCGCCATATCCCGGTCCCTGTTCCGTTTCAGGCAGATCCAGCTCCATATTCAGAACATTCGCAAAGATTTTTCTCCATAAAGGGCTCTTTGCGCCTCCGCCGCAGATCATGCTGCGCTGCACATCAATTCCAAGTTTTCTGGCAGCTTCCAGGCTGTCCCGTATACCGAATGCAACACCTTCCATCACTGCCTGTGTCATATCACTGCGGCTGGAATCCATTGTCATACCGATAAAACAGCTGCGTGCTGCAGGATCGTTGTGCGGCGCACGCTCTCCCATCAGATAAGGTAGGAAATAAACATGATTTTTACCAAGTTTATCATCTGTAATATTTTCCTGTTCCTTCGGGAAATCTTCTGTTCCGATGATCTCTTCCATCCACCATTTATTGCAGGAAGCAGCAGAAAGCATGCATCCCATCAGATGATACCCTCCGTCTGCATGATCAAATGCATGCAGTGAATTACCGGAATCCACACGAAATTCATTTGCTGAAATAAAAATTGTTCCGGATGTTCCAAGTGAAATATTGCAGGCACCATCTCCCACAGTTGCTGTTCCGATTGCCGCAGCTGCATTATCACCTGCACCGGCTACGATTCTGACCGTTTCCGGAAGTCCAAGTTCCTTTGCCATTGCAGGTCTGAGTGTTCCAACCGTCTCATAACTCTCATAAAGCTTTGGCATCTGCACCTTTGTAACTCCACAGATTTCCAGCATCGGATCACTCCAGGATCTGTTTCTGACATCCAGCAGCAGCATGCCTGAAGCATCTGAATAATCAGTACAATGAACACCTGACAACATATAATTGATATAGTCCTTCGGCAGCATGATTTTTGCAATTCTTGCAAAAATCATGCTGCCGAAGGACTATATCAATTATAT
>JAGOGF010000188.1 GCA_017996845.1 Butyrivibrio sp. | reverse complement strand
TGTCTGTCATACTCAGATTCACAACTGTAACCAGCAGCTTTCCTTCCTTCTCACTTGCAGATACATGCAGATCAGGTACCTGTCTGTCTTCTTCCTGATTCAGCTGCTTTGCTTCCGCATAACTCTCCACCTGCCTTGCACCCATATGCCCCTGATAAAGATCAAATACATGATAGGTCGGTGTCAGCAGCATTTTGGGACCTTCTGTCAGAATCATACTCTGCAGAACATTAATAACTTGGGCAATATTGGTCATGACAACCGTATCACAGTGATTGTTAAAGATATTCAGGTTGATTCCCGCAACAAGCGCATCACGAACCGTATTCTGCTGATAAAGGAATCCCGGATTGGTACCCGGTTCCACATCATACCAGGTTCCCCACTCATCCACCACCAGTCCGATCTTCTTATTTTTATGGCATTGTCTGATGATGCGACTGTGATTTTCAACCAGTTCTTCCATATATAATGTATTATGGAGTGTTGCATAATATTGTGCCTGATCAAATCCGGTCGCAGCCCCCTTACTTCCGGTCCAGTCATTTGTCGGAAGCGTATAATAATGAAGGGATACTGCATCAATCACATCACCGGCTTTTTCAGTCACCGTTTTCGTCCAGTTATAATCAGATGCATTTGCTCCCGAAGCAATTTTGTATATTTTATGTGCAGAATCATAATTACGCATATAGTTTGCATATTTCCTGCATTCATCCGCATAATATTCGGCCTTCATTGAACCGCCGCATCCCCATGCCTCATTCCCAATTCCCCAATACTTCACATGCCAGGGTTCTTCCTGACCATTCTGTCTGCGCTCCTGTGCCATAGGCGAAATACCGCCCATATTGCAATACTCGATCCAGTCACTGAACTCCTGTACGGTACCGCTTCCCACATTTCCCGAAAAATATTGTTCACATTCCAGCTGTCTGCAAAGTTCCATGAATTCGTGTGTGCCAAAAGAGTTATCTTCTGTCACACCTCCCCAGTTGGTATTTACAATTGTCTTGCGTTTATCAGAGGGGCCTATTCCGTCTCTCCAGTGGTAAGTATCTGCAAAGCACCCGCCGGGCCAGCGCAGAAGCGGAATATTAATCCGTCTGAGTGCTTCCACTACATCCGAGCGCATTCCGTTTACATTCGGAATGTCGGAATCTTCCCTGACAAAAATACCTTCATAAATACATCTGCCCAAATGCTCTGAAAACTGACCATAAATATTTTTGTTGATCATTCCTTTGGAAATATTGGTGTTAACAATAATATGTGCCATATAATAAATTCCCCTTTTGCAATTATGTCATAAAAACAGGTCTGTGAGATCGCATACATAATTATAATGTATGCTCAGACACAGGCCTGTCAGATTCTTTGCATAACAGATCAGCCCTTTACTGCTCCTGCAGTCATACCATCAATAATATATCGCTGGAACAGGAGAAACACAATAAAGATAGGTAAAATAGCCAGCATGGATCCCGCAATCAGGACGTCATAATTGTTTCCGTACGGAGTCAGAAGCGTATTCAGTCCAATCGTTAATGTAAACTTGTTTGCACTGCGAAATACCATCAATGGCCACAGCATGTTATTCCAGGCACCCATTGCACACAGGATTGCCATCGCAGAAAATGCAGGTTTCACAATCGGCATCATGATACGCACAGAAATGTAGTATTCGTTTGCGCCATCGATTCTTCCTGCATCCAGCAGTTCTTTCGGAAGAGAAAGCATATACTGATGAAAAAAGAATATAGTTGAAGCACCGCAAAGTCCCGGAAGAATAACACCTGCCAGTGTATCCATCAGTTTAAGCTGTGTCATTTCTTTATAAAGAGGTAATAAAAGAATTTCGAAAGGTACCATCATCGTTGCGATGACCAAAAAGAACAATACGTTTTTCAGTTTGAAATCATACATGGTGAGTCCATATGCAATAAAGTAGCAGATCAGAAGTGTCAAAACTACCGATACGATCGTCAATACCATACTGTTTTTGAACCACATCCAGTATTTTGCTGAATCTGCGTTCGGTGTAAACAGATAACGATAGTTATATAAACTCATGGTCTTAATATCGAGATTAATGCTTAATCCTCTCCGGATCAGTTCTCTTCCAGGACGGAAGGATGCTATGAATCCGGAAAAAACAGGAAAAATAATAATAAAGCAGATAAATGCAAACCACAAGGTTGCAAAAAAGCTCCCGATTCCACGCCTGATACCCATTCCTGCCTTTATTTTTTCAGAAGAAGCCGCTTTATTCATGATCAGTCCTCCTCCTTTTTAAACGTACCGTTCAGAAGCAGTTGTATAAAGTTAATGATAAGAGCAATGATCAGAAGAACTACACCAACACAGCAGGCATAACCCATATCATCCTTTTCAATACCACGTTTATACAGATAGCCTACGATTGTAAGCCCAATATTCTTTGGTGAAGCATTTCCTGCCCACAGCATGAAACTTTCAAGGAACATGGAAAGTCCTGCATATACAGAAATTGTCAAAACATATATCGTTGTAGGTTTAATCAGTGGAATTGTGATAAACCTAAATCTTTGCCATCCGGATGCTCCGTCAATTTCTGCAGATTCATAAAGTGATTTATCGATTGACTTAAGTCCGGACATGAAATACAGCGTATTTACACCTGTCCATCTCCAGCAACAAAGCATTAAAAGGGCAATCTCACTTGTAACCTTTGATTTCAACCATTTAATTGCAGGCAGGCCCAGCATAACCATCAGAACATTCATCTGCCCTGTCTTATATTCAGAAAACATCAGTCTGAACAATGTACCTGAAATTACAACAGATGTCAGTGCAGGCAAGTACAGCAATGCTTTCCATAAACCCTTTGCCTTAACCAGATTCCCATCCATCATTACTGCAAACAACATTGGAAAAGGAATCAGTAATAAGCATGTGAAAAGCATATACTCAAAACTGTTCAGCATCGCAGTATGGAAAACAGTATCCTTTAGAAGTTTTCCATAATTTTTGAACCCTACAAATTTAACTGAAATCGCCCCGATATCCTGAAAACTCATGACAAAGGCAGATATCAGCGGATAAACCCAGAAAATAATAAAACTAAGTATAAAAGGCAACGCAAAAACATATGGTGCCGTCTTTTGCGAATATAAGAATTTTTTGACTTTCATAATATTCACACCCTCCTTAATCTGAAGTAATTCAGGTGTTATCGTAAGGACAGCGCACCCTATTTCTCTTCAGATGAAATATGAAACGGTTATCTCATCTTTTTTTCAGAGAAAGGTGCCCTTAAAAGCATTTTCCATTGCTGGATGCAGAAAGGACACCTCTCACAATCTTATTTAATTAAAGCAAAAGTATTTTATAAATTATTGTTCCAGTTCAACTGCATCCTGTGCTTCCTTCAGTGCATCATCCACGCTCATACCATCTTCAAGTACTTCATTCAGTGTTGTTGTGCACATCTGTTCATTGATTGTAGGACTGATCTTAACAGTCATGATTGTACCGATCTGATCCTTGATACCTGCAAGTACATCATACGGATAATTCTGGAAGAAGGAATTGTACTGGTTACTCTTGTCATGTGCAAATGCATCATCTGTCCAGAGTGATGTATTGCAGACATCAAATCCGAGATCATTCCAGATTGCTGTTTCACCATCAGGAGACATCTTTGCAAAGCACAGGAAATCTGCTGCCAGTTTTGCATCCTTGGACTGCTGTGTAACAACGGTTCCTGTACCGCCGATACCTACTGAGCACTTCTGTCCGGCTTCAAATACAGGACACTTCGTGATATACCAGTTGCCCTTTTCTTCCGGCATGTAATTGATAAATCTGCTCATGTACCACATTGCCTTCGGGAAGGAAACAATATTGTGATCCAGAATATTCTGGTAGCCTGCTTCGAGATCGACATGTCCGTCCGGGGAAACTTCAGCAACCTTATCCTTCAGCCATCCCTGCTGCATGTTAAGCATTTTCTTAACAGAGTCAAGCTGAACATTTGCCGTACCGTCAAATCCGCCTGTCCAGTCATCACCGTACTCTGCCATTGCAAGCCACATCCAGTCGGTACCGCCTGTATCAACTGAAGTAAAGAACTTTCCATCTTCGCCGCGTGCCTTAATATATTTTTCACCAAGTGCAGTATAATCATCCCATGTTGTTACCG
>JAGOGF010000187.1 GCA_017996845.1 Butyrivibrio sp. | reverse complement strand
GTTTTTCCGGTGAATTTTTCTCTTTTTTGTCGACCGGCTCTTCCTCTTCTTCGGAATCATATTGTTCTTTTCTGGATGCAGCATCGTAATCTGCTTCTGTTGCCCTGTCTTCTACAAAATCATCATCACGAATATCCGCATCCTGCTTTTTCTCATTCTGATTTCTCCGAAAAGAAAAAAAGTTCTTCAGACTGTCCTTTGCTTTTGCTTCATCTTCCGAATCTGTTTCTTCCTGCTCTGCCTCAACCTTTTCTGTTTTTTCAGCCTCCTTAAGATCAATGTTTACTCCCAGCAAGGTTTCCTGATGTGCTTTCATATATTCCGCCCGCTCTGCAGGGTTCAGAAAATCAAACGGATCCTCGATTTTAATATCGTCAATATCCGTCTCATGCGTCTTTTCAGAAAAAGGCACTTGCTCTTTTTCATTTTTTTCGTCTTTCATTTTTCTATAATCATCTATTTTTCTTATTTTATCTGCCAATTTTTATTTTCCTCATTAAAAAAGAATGCTGGCTTGTTAAGCCAGCACCTTATCGATCATTCCCTGAAATTTGGCTTTCGGTATAGCGCCCACTGCCGAATCAATTATTTTTCCATCTTTAAAGAAAGCAAACATCGGAATAGACATTACCTGATATTTCTGAGCAATTTCAGACTCTTCATCCACATTCAGCTTTCCAACCTTAAGTTCCCCTTCATATTCGTCTGCAAACTCTTCCACCATTGGAGCCATCATCTTACAGGGGCCACACCAGTCTGCATAAAAATCAACCAATACCGGCTTATCGCTTTTTAAAACCTCTTGCTCAAAATTGTCTGTTGTAAATGTGTACTCCATAATGCTCCTTTCTTTGTGTCAGATCGTTGTCAGTGTGCCACAGAAAAATCACTTCGCATTTCTGGTGATAATGTATTTGCAGATCGGATTTCCTTTTGATGAAAACCGTTCCTCATACTCCGTCATTACGTTTCCCTCATTCATAACTGCATCATGGTGCAGATCAAACGTTACCGCCTTCTGCTGCCATCCTGCAGGTTCCGTTTCTTCGAGCGCAAAATCAAACAACTCACGATTGTCCGTTTTAAACTCAACCTGCCCGTCCCTGTCCAGAATCACATCATATCTGCGCAGAAACTCTCTGGAAGGAAGACGCCTTTTGGCATGCCTGTCCTTAGGCCACGGATCAGAAAAGTTTAAATAGATTCTTGCTATTTCCCCCTGTTCAAAGACTTCAGTAATAACCTCCGCTTCCATTCTTATAAAATACAAGTTGGGAAGCTCGGCTTCTTCCTGTTTCTGGAGTGCTCTGAGCATTACGCTGGAATACTTTTCGATTCCGATATAATTATTCTCCGGATGCAGTTCCGCCATCGCTGTAATAAACTTACCTTTTCCCATTCCAATCTCAATATGAATCGGATGATTATTTCCAAAGACCTCATTCCAGCTTCCTTTATGCTGTTCCGGATCTTTTACCGCATATTTGTTTTCAACAATTGCTTCCTTTGCTCCCGGGATATTCCTTAACCGCATTCGTTCTCCTACGAAATTCTTTTATTATTGTTTATATAAAAATTTTACACCAAACCGGCCGAAATGGGAAGTTGCCAATCAGGCTGTGAACATTAATTTTTTTGGTATTTTTTATGAAAACGCTGTGAATTCACTTTGGTTTTATCTGTGAATAGTGTATCATAAACCTGTCTGAAGCGAACTTATTATCATATGGAGATAGATCATGTTTTCACATAAATGCACCCGATTATTAATTCAAAAAATATTTTTAGCCCTGCTTCTTCCGCCTGTTCTTGCCTGCAGTTTTTCCTCACTTTCTAACGTAAATGCAGCATCTGCAAACAACTTTCAGGAAGCAGCAGAAGAACGGAAGCTTCTTCCCATAGAAAGTAACAAAATTCAAAATTGGCCGGAAGGTCCGCAGATTGCTGCCGAAGCTGCCATCTTGATGGATGTGAACACCGGTACCATATTATATTCCAAAAATATACACGAACATCTCTATCCGGCCAGTACCACCAAAATCCTGACCTGCCTGCTGGCTGTTGAGAATGCCAAACTGGATGATACCGTTACCTTTTCATACAATGCCGTGCACAGTGTTACGGCAGGCGGATCCAATATGGGAATGGATGCCGGTCAGTCACTGACGCTCGAAGAATGCCTCTACGGAATTATGGTCGGTTCTGCCAACGAAGCTGCCAATGCAGTTGCAGAACACGTAGGCGGCAATATCGACAATTTTGCCAAAATGATGAATGCGCGGGCAAAAGAACTGGGCTGTCAGGATTCCAATTTCGTAAATGCAAACGGTTTGTTTGACAAGAATCACTATACCAGCGCATATGATCTGGCAACCATTGCACGCACTTTTTTTAAAAATGAACTTCTCTGTAAAATTGCAGACACACCAACCTATCACTTTGCACCTTCTGCGGGACAGCCGGATGATTTTTATCTGCACAATAAACATAAGCTGATCAATGGTGACATTTCCTATGATGGAATTGTAGGGGGAAAAACCGGATATACGGATGAGGCAAGAGAGACGCTTGTTACGTGTGCGGAAAGAAATGGCATGAAACTGGTATGTGTTATACTCAAAGAAGAATCCCCTGCGCAGTTTACCGACACCACTGCGCTCTTTGATTATGGTTTTAACAATTTTCAGGCTGAAAATATTGCAAACATGGATCATGATTATCTTCCGGATGATTCTTCCTTTTTTAATTCCGATTACAGTATATTCGGAACCACCGGTACCACATTAGCCCTTAATTCGAACGATTATATCATTTTGCCCAAAAATGCAGAATTGAAAGACACGAAAACCAGCGTATCTTATGATCCGGATTCTTCTGATCCAAGTGCCATTGCCCGGATCAGCTTTACATACAACGGAATTGCCGTGGGAAGTATCAATGTAGATGCAAGCACTGATAAAGGTGCCGGATCCGGCGCTTCGTCTACGGAATCCAAGAGCAGCACCGCGATTTATATTAATATCAGATTTGTCATTTTGATTATTTCACTTGTTGCAGGATTCATCATTTTGCTCACATTTCTGCACGCAGTCTCATCATCCTATCATTTTTCAGGTACGAGAAAGGATCGTCGCAGATTTCGACGTAGAAAAAAGGAAGCGCGAAAAAGAAGTATCCATTTCAAACATTAGTCCTTTTTCTGATCACTGCCCTCATCCTGCTTGCGGCGCCTGATCTTCTGGTGCCGCTTTGTCGTTTCCTGCTTTTTGCGTATCTCATCTACTTCCTGCTGAGAAATAAACTTCGTTGTTTTAACAACATACAATTTATCATCCTCTGCTTTACGGATTCTTACTTTTGCTTTCATGAAACCGTGCTTATCACAATAGGAAACACTGTAATAGTGCTTTCCATTGGGTGAAAACCAGCGGATCTTTCTGCGCAGATTTCTGTGACAGAGATAGCATTTCGTACTCATCACTTCCGGGTCATCCAGCAGTTCTTCCTTGGTGTCAAATTCTCTGGATATATATTTGGCATAATTATCAAATACAATATGAATCTCCTGCCTTCTATCCTTCGGCGTTACATAATTGTCAAAAGAAATATTCCGAAGAACCTTTTCTTCCAGAAGTTCAAAAATTTCTGCTGTGTAGGCGGCATCCGACAGTGCTCTGTGAAATGGATGTTCCTTTTCCAGGTTCATAAAATCGATTGCATATTCCAGTGCACGTCTCGACTTTCCATCTTCACATCCGATACTGAACAGTTTCTGCACATCATAATATCGAAGCGGTCCGTTTGATAAAGGCTTCATATGATAATAGTCCATATTTCGCTGCAGTTCTGTCAGATCAAGTGTCCCCCAGCTGCAGAAAACCGGCTCTTCCCCGCACCATTTCAGAAAATCTCCTGCAACACTAATAAACGGATCACCATTTTCGAGATCCTGCATCGTCAGATGGATCAGCTTACCGGTAACACGATGCATCTCATGATATACCTGTGGCTTGATCAGCCTGCTGAATTCTCCTGTTTTTTCTCTGCGCTCATTCAGTCTTACCGCACCTATTTCAACAATTTCAAACGGAAGCTCCTGCAGTTCCTGTTCCCGAACACTTCCTCCCTGATTCCATTCCAGGTCAAAAACAATATAATTTCCCATATACGCCTGTCTGTTTCATATAAACTCACT
>JAGOGF010000014.1 GCA_017996845.1 Butyrivibrio sp. | reverse complement strand
ATCGTATCACGCGCAGTGGGGGTAAATGCCCTTGCAGCACTTGGCGTTGCTGACTGGTACAATTATCTGATGCTGAGTATCATACAGGCTGCTGCACAGGGATTCTGTATCCTGCTGGCACAGGATTTCGGAGCAAAGAACGATATGCATCTGAAAAAAACACTTGCACATGCAATCCGGTTAAGCGTCATCCTTACAATTATTTTGACGATTCTGGCACAGCTTTCTCTTCATCCGGTATTGGCACTTCTGCGCACACCGGAAGCGATCAGACCGATGGCAGCATTGTATCTGGGGATTATTTTTGCAGGAATACCTGCACAGATGCTGTTCAATTTTACGGCATCGATGCTGCGTGCGCTTGGGGACAGCAAATCTCCCTTGTATGCAATGATTATTGCGTCCGCACTGAATGTCGGACTGGATCTTTTGTTCGTCATGGTATTTCATTATGGAATTGCAGGTGCTGCTGTTGCAACTATTTTGTCGCAACTGGTATCCGGACTGATCTGTTTACAAATCTGCAGAAAAAACAGTTATCTGAATCTTTCACACGTAGATTTTGGAAGAGAAGAAGGGCTGAACGGGAAACTGCTGGGACTGGGATATCCGATGATGCTGCAGAATATTATGATTTCTGTTGGCGGAATGATTGTGGAATATGTAGTGAATGGACTGGGCGTATCTTTTGTGGCGGGTTTTACGGCAACGAATAAATTGTATGGCGCACTTGAAATGGCGGCAGTTGCCTACGGATTTGCAATGGTTACTTATATCGGACAGAACTACGGCGCAGGACAGACGCAGCGGATTTATAAAGGATTCTGGTCCGGACTTGTAATTGCGCTTGCAACGGGCGCCGTTATCGGTGCATTTATGATTCTGCTGGGACATTATATTACAGGCGCTTTTCTGGCGGCAGATACACCGGAAGCGGTTGCGGCAAGAGCAATCGCTTACCGGTATCTGCTGATCATAGGTGGAACACTTCCGGTTCTTTATTTATTGTATGTGATCCGTTCTACCCTGCAGGGGCTGGGAGATACCTTTATGCCGATGGTTTCCGGCATTGCAGAGTTCATGATGCGAACATTTATGGCGCTTGTGATGACTGGAATAATTGGCGGGATTGCAGTCATGTACGGCGAGGTGGTAGCATGGGTCGGCGCAGATCTGGTACTGATTTATGCACTGGTCAGGCAGTTTGCACGATGGGGAAAAAGCAAAACGGATTAGTGTCCGGTTTTTTTGCGCTGCTGTCTGGAAACAACTTTCAGAAGTATGGTATCGGGAACCAGATGCTGCATGGTGGTACAAAAACGCATCAGCGGAGATGGCACAATGATCGTACGGTGGTGCTTCATACCTGCAAATGCCTCCTGCACACAATAAGCAGGCGAGATGCCTTTGAGAGAGAAGGTAACATCTGCTCTGTCATTAAATTCGGTATTAACAGGACCGGGGCAGAGTGCACAGACATAGACCTTACTGTTTTCCTCCCGGAGTTCTTCTGCAATTCCTTTGGTCAGACTCACAACATAGGCTTTTGATGCATAATAGGCAGCCATATAAGGCCCTGCAGGGAAAAGACCTGCGGAAGAAGCAACGTTCAGAATTCGCCCGTGTCCCTGTGCTTTCATTTTGCGCAGCATTGTCTTAAGCAGAATATGCATGGCCTGAATATTGACGTGGATCATGGAGATTTCTTTTGAAAGATCAGTTTCTGCAAAACTGCCACAGGCACCAAATCCTGCATTATTAATAAAAACGTCAACAGATTCCGTTTCAAGTTGTCCGCAAAGTCTGTAGCATTCCGATTCGTCAGAAAGATCTGCCGTTAGAATAACGCAGGGAACTTTCAGTTCTTCTGAGAGCTGTTCCAGAAGTTCTTTTCGTCTGGCTGTCAGAATCAGACGATAACCCATTTTTGCATAGCTTCGTGCAAATTCCATTCCGATTCCGGAACTGGCACCGGTAATTACAACTGTCTTCTGTCTTTTTTCCTGATTCATAATCTGCCTCATTTCTGTGCTGCTTCGGCACTTCTGTTGCTTTTGTCATTCAGATTTTGGTTCATGATAATTTCAATATCATCTTACACCTCATAGAAATAAAGAAACAGTCCAATTCACAGCAGAGAGAAATTATTGTGTGAATGCATGAATCTCTTTTCGAAGGGCAGACAGATCTCTTGCCTGATCGTCATAAAGGATGGTATGGATGCCCATCTGACCGGGAATGGTCAGATTTGAAGCAGTATTATCGATGAAAATGCATTCCGCAGGCAGACAGTTCATCTGCCGAAGTGTATCCACAAATATTTCAGGATGCGCTTTGCCGGAGTGAAACGTTGCAGAGACTGCAACAACATCAAAAAGTTCATTAAGGTGATAATGGGAACAGATGGTGTTCATGCGATCAGCTTTATTGTCTGTGACCATGGCAAGCTGATATTGCTGGTGCAGTTCGGTAGCGTAGGCAAGCATATCCGTATCGATCGGTGTATGGATAAACGAATCGGTAAGAAGCGTAAAATTGATCGGTATACCGATCTGCATGCAGAGATCAGGCCAGATATCCTTGTGTGTAAGGCGTCCGTCCAGCAAATCCGTATTATATTTGTAATAGACATCTTCCAGCAGGGATAAGGAGATTCCTGTCTGCCTGGACAGGTAGTTCAGAATGCTCTGGGAACCCGAGGCATCCAGGGTCAGAACACCGTCGAAATCAAATAAAATGCTGCGAATCATCAATATTTGTCCTCCATGAAAATTGATTGGAAAAATTATGCAACTGATATTTGGTATGCGGTATAAAGAAACTGTTTATACCGGAATCTGAGATGCAACCCGAGGATCAGATTGCAGAATCAGTAAAAGTTTGGCATGGGAGAATCCGGATATTCACCGCACATATTCAGAACATAAGGCCATTTCCCGGTATCTTCGATCAGAAAACCGTATATGATGCCCATGTGTCTGTGCCAGTGCCGAAACTGGCCAAGGATCAGGAGAAAAGCAGACATATCGCATCCGGCCGGTGTTTCTGTCAGAACACTATCCTGCAGGGTATCTGTGTACTGCAGCAGTTTATCTCTGATGCGTTCATAATATGCGGTAAGCATGCTACGGGTCAAAAGTTCCGAATCAGGAACAACATTCAGATCATTCAAACCGGCAGTATGGAAAGACGGCGGCATATAGTCCGGATCGGCCGGATTGATGTACCACCTGTCCATGGAAAAAAGCATATGATAAAGATATTTCCACATGGGTATTTCGTCATAGCGTTTATCCCAGAGAGAATCCGGGATGCAGGCGATCAGGTTTTCAGTTTCCCAGAGCGCTCTTTTGGTTAAAAAACGGATATCATCTGATAACATTTTTTCTTTCCTTTCCGGATTGCAATAATTATCCCAGAATGATCTTTCGGATCAGTTTATCCTCTGCAGCCGGATAAAGTTTTTGGACTTGTTTCAAAATGCATTCTCCGGAAAGAGAGGGCGCCTCGTCATAGTGAGAACGGATGTAATCCTCTCCCCATAAGGCTTCCGGAGTAGTGTAAATAGAAACGGACCAGCCATAGTCGGCGCCCTGTTTGTTTTTCCGGTAACGGAAATCTTTGATGGTAAGATAGCACTGCATCTGCAGCAGGGTCAGAATTCCATCGAAATTTTTCTCTCCTCCTTTACCAAAACCTGCATCGGATTTGAGGTCATAGCTTGCATATTCTGAACGGTGTTCAAAACAGTCCATGATTTTCTTACAACGGATACTGGCAAGTTCATCATCCCAGCGGGAGTCAAAATCATAACCGCCGCGCCTGTAGTTAACGAAATAGGGAAGCCATTTTCTGGAAATAAATCCGGTTTTATTATGAAAGAATTTTCCATACGCAATTTCGCCTGTTCTTGCAATCATACCGCGCCATTCCCAGGGATCCTGCTCCTGGTTCCCGCTCCACCAGTAATCTTTTGCGGCGTGTTCTTCTACAGAAAAACCATCGATTTCATTTTTGAAGAGAGGTAAAAAACCGATGTCATTGATCCAGTCCATCAGCTGCGCGCAGGAACGGATACGATCCGGATCCTCCCATTGCATGCCATGCATGATCCATTCACCATTTTCCACTGACATAAAATAAGTACTCCTTTCTATAGAGAAATGTATTGTGCCAGAATATAATCCAGCAGAGAGAAAATCCAGGTATCAAGATCGGAGAAGTGATAGCCACAGGACTCGGCTTTATCGGTATTCAAAGTATAGGATTCTGCTCCGTTGTAGGGAGCCGGCTCACCATTTTGTGACAGCAGTGCCTTTTTTCCTGTTTTTGATTCCAGATAAGTCAGAATTTCGCGAATGGAAACAGTGCCGTGAGAGCAGCCGTTTATGGCACCTGAAAGCGGATGAAGCAGCAGATGTGCAAAAAAGGTACCGGCTTCTGTTTCCTGTATGAAAGAAAGGCGATTGTCTGCATGATCAATGTACATGGGAACGGCGGTTACTACATGTTCAACATAAAATGCCAGACGTTTTGTATAGTCATTTGGCCCGATCACAAAGGGATAACGGATAAAGGCAGCATCGCACAGATGCCGGTATTGGAGAATCGCACATTCCATCTGACGTTTGCCTTCGTTGTAACTAAAGTCGGAGCGGTTACCCCAAATCAGTTTTGTCTGAGCAGGGTCAAAATCTGATTCCATTGTATTAATATGTAAAGGGTCATAAACGGAGGCACTTGACATACAGAGATACCGTTCACAGGAGGCATGATCAAGCAGATATCGGATATCATTGGAGCAATAGGCGATTTTATCAATGATCACATCGAAATGTTGCCCATGCAAAGTTTTTTGAACGGTGTCTGGATTACAACGGTCCATCTGTAAATAGCGGACACGGCTGCCAAAAAGATCAGCATGATTGCTGCGTGTTGCAATTGTGACTTCCTGTCCGTCCTGCAGCAGCTTTTCGATCATAGGTATGCCAAAAAAACGGGTACCTCCCATAACAAGTACTTTCATAATGTCTCCTCTGGCAATTTTATGCCCTGTAATTGCTTCGGATAAAGGGCTCCCGGATATCTGTTTCAGTCAGAATATGATATTTGCCCGGATGACGATACGCATTGCCATGTACTTCATGGCTGCGGTAGGCACGGATTGCGTCAATCGGCATTGTTACAGGATAGATGCCTTCTTTTTCTCCGGCATCCAAAAGGAGCGTATCACGGGAACCGGCAGAGCCAGGGGCATATGCAATACCATCAAAGGCAGTAGAATGACCATTACAGTCGGGGTGACCTGCCGGATAATTTACGGTCACAATACCCAGCATGTTTTCATAGGCACGCCCGCGAAGTTGTGAGATTCGATTGATTTCCATGGGACACGCATTGGGAACAAGAATCAGTTCTGCACCCTTGAGCATCAGAATCCTTGCGCTTTCGGGAAATTCCCTGTCAAAGCAGATCATGGCACCTGTCTCAACATCCCCCTTTGCAGTTTGCAGCGTTGTAACATAGAAATCATCGCCGGCACAAAGTCTTTTTTCATCTCCGAAATCACAGGTATGGACTTTGGAATAAGATAAAACCTTATGACCAAAGCGGTCAAACAGGCATATTGTGTTTCTGGGCAGCGGATCGTATCGCTCCAGAAAAGTTATCGCAATTGCCATATCCAGCTGCGCGGCCAGTTCTGAAAAAGAGTTTACAAATTCTCCATCGGAAGGAACAGCAAGGCTTTGCAGAAGCTTAGGATCTTCCGGAATCTGATAACCGTCACTCCACATTTCCGGAAAAAGCGCAATATCTGCGCCCATTTCTTTAGCAGTACGGCAGGCTTCCATTCCTTTTTTCTGATTTTCTGCAGTGGTCTTTCCGGGAAGAAGCTGCAGCATGGCAATAGTTATATTCATGTGGTCTCCTTTGCAAATGAAGATAAGGTTTTGATGGTATGGTCAGTTTTCGCCAAAGATCTGTCCCATTTGAATTTCATCCCGGTAGGTACCGTCTTTTAATTTAAAGGCACGTCTGCTGATACCCCAGTCTTCAAAACCCAGATGGCGATAAAGTGCATGCGCTCTTGTATTATCTTCGAAAACACCAAGTTCCAGTTGCTCATAGCCCTGCCGTTTGGCAAATGCGATGCCTTCCGATAAGAGCGCTGTTCCCACACCATTATGCCAGTAAGCTTCTTTGATGGAAATTCCGAGACAGGACCGGTGGCGCATCTTAATATGATCCCGTACAATATTGATCCCGGTATTGCCTGCAAGCTCACCATCTACAAAAGCAGCGATCATAATATTATGCGGATGGTCCAGAATGTCCTGCAGACAGAGTTCTTCAGATTCGATACAGGCAGTTATTTCTTCCGGATAACGTACCATGAAATGTGTTTCTGCCGAAGTGTGTTT
Source organism: Butyrivibrio sp. (assembly GCA_017996845.1). Next base: position 30,336 of record JAGOGF010000014.1, on the reverse strand, counting down.
CAGATATTCCAGCATGGCGGCAGCATCATTTTTTTCAGGACTGCGCAGGATACATTTTCTGCCGTCTTTCAGTATAATTTCTTTTGGATTAAATTTCATTTTTTTCCCTTTCTGAGTAGGTAACGAAGTATATTTCTGAAGCGTTTGTTTTTAGGGGCATTCCTGACAAACAGTGTGTCATGTTAACGATTCAGTTACAAAAAAATCTCTTTTTTCATGTATTCTGCATAATCCAAAAGAGTAGAGTTGCCAAAACATGGAGGTTCAGGAATCTGAAGAACAGATCCGGTATTCGTGTACAAAAGTAAGGCAGCCTGAATCAGTGGTACATAAAGGTTCGGAAGATGATTGATTCCCCATACCCCGCCTTCTTTCTTGGATAGTATCAGATCTTCCTTCACAAAGGCAAGTACACGGCAAAGATTCAGAATCATGTAAACAGGATTTTCAATAATTTCTTCCGGTGCAGATATAATATCGTTTTTGATACTGTCAAGATAATCTCTTCTGGGAACCGGATCAAAAAGTTCATTTTCTGCAGGACCAAGCAATCGGATACAGGCATGACGAATAATAGTAAAATGTGCAGCCAGATCACAGTCTGTCCCATTCATTTTCCGGCAGTAATCTGTCAGATGGGCTTGACACGCAGCCTTGTGCATATTGGAAAAATGAAGTGAAAAGGGTGTCGGATAGGAAAAGTGCCGGACATCTTTTTCCAGTACGACACTCATTTCAAGTCCCTTTGGAGGGCAAATAGGCTCAAGGAAAAGAAGCGCACGGATAAAGAGTTCTTTTTGCTGCAGCGAGGGTTCCGTTCTGACAACAATGATAAAATCAATGTCACTGTGATCCCATTGAAAACAGTCCATTGCAAGAGAACCATGTACATATATGCCAATCAGGTTGTTTGCAAAGGCAGACAGACAGGAGCATCTGATCTGATCCAGAATTTCTGAAATGCGGATATCCATTTTGTAATGCTCCTTTACTGAGAACAGACTGAGATAAAAAATAAGTAAATACATTGGATATTTTATAAGGATAGTGCGTGGAATGCAATGCAGGTCCCGGTATAATTTGGAAAATATGGCTAAAATTATCCTGCGATGCTGCAGTTAATGATCGAAGAAAAGCAATGTACCCCTTTTTCAGAAAATAAGCCGGTAAAGCGGATACATATCAATAAAATTTTTTTATTATATCAACAGGAGTATCGAATCATACTCTGACTGATATCTGTTACGGTACCGTCTTCGCCATATTCATAATATTTCCTCGCCTCCTGCTTCGACGGGAATCTGCTAAACCAATTTTTTTCCCAATATTCTGTATATACAATATATTATATATCAGAAATTCATATGTAGCCTGCAACATGGAATGGACGAATAATTGCACAAAAAGAATTCTGGATTTATACTGAAAACATGATTGCTTCAGCTTGTGATAAAGGTGGTTGAAGCGTTCCAATTATAAGAACAAGAGGTATTTCAGGATGAACTTCCGGGTTCACAGCGGATAAATGCCGGATATGGGACACGCAGGGTAGTTGCTGATGTAAATAAATATGGCGGAATGTTTGAATTTTCGAACCATGGAATGGAATTTGTGCCAAGAATCATTCTTCCCCTTCAAAGTAAACGTGAGGCGGTTGTAAAATGGAAAAAAATGTATTTGAAGAACTGAATCAGAAAGAACTGCAAACAGAAAATGGCAGGATCGTATATTGGGTCAGTAGCTGTTCTGAGAAAAAACGGACACTCGTTCTGTTGCATGGGCTGACCGCTGATCATACATTATTTGAGCCGCAGATCGAATACTTCAGAGACAGATATAATATTCTGTGCTGGGATAATCCCGCACACGGCAGTTCCAGACCATACAGCGATTTTTCTTATTCCTGTGCAGCCGATCAGCTGCGCGATATTCTGGAAAGAGAACAGATCACGGAGGCTGTTTTTATCGGACAATCGATGGGCGGTTATATTACCCAGACTTTTATGAAAAAATATCCGGAGATGGTCATCGGCTTTGTCGGAATTGATACCTGCCCTTTCGGTGAACAGTATTATTCCAAATCAGATAAATGGTGGCTCCATCAGGTAGAGTGGATGTCCCGGTGTTATCCGCATAAGTTTTTGATAAAGGAAATGGCAAAGGCTTGTTCCTGCACAAAAGAGGGACAGAATAATATGTGCAGATCACTTTCGGTTTATACAAAAAAAGAGTTGTGTCATTTGATGGGAATTGGATTTGCAGGGTTTCTGGTGGAAAACTGTAATCTTCGGATTACCTGTCCGGTACTGATCCTTGTCGGAGAACATGACCATACAGGGAAAGTTATGCAATACTGCAGGCAGTGGAATCAGGAAACGGCATTTCCTTTTTATGTGATACCGGATGCGGCGCATAATTCCAATTATGATAACAGCAGAGAAGTAAATGCAAGAATAGAAGATTTTCTTGCAGATCTGAAAATGCGCAGAGAAAAGAGAGCAGAACAAAATGATTCAATATGATGAATACGGAGATCCCGGGCAGAAAACGATTCTGCTCCTGCACGGAGCCGGAGCACTGGATACCTTTTGCCATCAATATGAAGCGTTAGGAAACTATCATTTAATCGTGCCGCATCTGCATGGGGCAGGGGCGGCTGCCGGCAGGGAGTACGATCCCGATCAGATGCAGCAGGAGCTTCTGGAGCTGATCAGCAGTATGGGACAGGACAAAATCGGAATCATCGGTCATTCTCTTGGAGCACAGATTGCAGTCATGCTGGTGACAGCTCATCCGGAACGTTTTTCCTTTGCGATTTTCTTAAGCGCATGGGTAAATCCGGTACAGAAAACGGTAAAGCAATATGAAAAACTGGCAGGGTTTTCAGCGAAACTGCTGCATTTACAGTGGCTGACCAGACTGCAGGGACAATACTGGGGTTATACAGCAGAGCAGACCGAGAAACTGACAACATATGCACGGCAGATTACGCCTCAGGTATATCGGTCTTTCTTCCTGCATACACTGGAACTGAAGAATCTGCCCGCTTACGATGATGTTACAGTTCCCATGCTGGCGGTCTGCGGTAGCAAGGAAGTGCGGGATATGAAGACTTCATTGGAAATGATGGCAAAGAACAGACATTGTATTACCATGCAGCTGGCAGATGTAAATCATGACTTCCCGATGCGAAATGCGGACAAATTGAATCCCATATTAAAGAATTTCATCTGTCAGAATTTCTGAAAAGAGCTGTCATAAGATAACCGTGAAACGGGTTATTTTATAACAGCTCTTTTTTAATGGCCCTTTTTCTTTTCTTTCTTTTTTTGCTGATGCAGATGAAACAGCAGCAATTGCTTTGTTTCTTTTTCGAGTCGGGTTTTTGCCTGCTGCGTTTTTTTGCTTTCTTCATGTTGCAGCTGCAAAGCCTGCTGCGATTTTGTTCCAATGCCGGTATTTTGCAGACTTTTTCTGATTTCACGTTGCAAGCGCTTGGGGTTGGCAGAAATTTTTGGGGGCGCAACAGCAACGGTAGTGCTAAAATGCATAGAATTAAAATGCTGCAGAACAAAATCATAGATTTCATAATCTTTTGGTTCTGCACCAAAGGTCACCTTGCATACTGCCATTTTCCCTGCCGAGGTAATTTCAAAAACGCCGACCCAGAAAGGTTCTTCAAAGAAAACAGTTAAATTGCAGAATTGTTTGTCCATAACAGATTCCTCCTTGTGATATTACGATGTTATGGACAAAGAACGGACGTCCCAAGGAGGGAGGGCTACTGACAGCAGATGCTGCGTCCGGACTACCTACCGGATCTGTGCAAAAGCACGTTTGTGTTTTTATCTTTGTCTTTTTTGGATTCAGATCATATTATCCGCTGCCGGAAAAAATTGTCAATTCATCTGGCAGTAGAATTATTGCAATATTTTTTTCAGAATCAGGAATAAAACCACACACCAGATTAAAGCAATCGGTATGGCAAAGTACCATTTCCTGGGCTTTCCATCGGCCCACAGGCCTTCCGCCTTAATCCGGCACCGTTCAAAGACAGCGGGTGGAATCAGCCGTATGGTGAGTGCGACCATGGCGGGCAGCAGGATAATATCGTCCAGATAGCCCAGTACAGGGATAAAATCCGGAATCAGATCAATCGGTGAGAGTGCATAGGCAATCGTCAGTCCGGCAAGTATTTTGGCTATGGCAGGTGTCTCACTGTCTTTCATGCACAGAAACAGTGCAGGGACATCCGTCTTTAATTTACGGGCACGTGCGGCAAGTTTCTGAAACATAGGGGCTCCTTATCATGAGCAGCTGCGCAGAATACGAATCAGCGCGTCTGTATCTTCACCTGTGGTGGCCCAGCTTGTCGCCAGACGGATCACGGTATGTGTGTCATCATATTTTTCCCAGAAACCATATTCTACTTGCTGACCAAAAGAACGAAGTCTGTCATTTTCCATTACAACAAAAATCTGATTGGTAGGCGCTTCAAAGTACAGGGTATAACCACATTCGCGCAGAACGAAACGGATCTGCTCAGCGGCATCAATCGCGGGGGCTCCGATATGCAGATACAAATCATCCGTAAAGAGTGTATCGAACTGAATACCCAGAAGGCGACCTTTTGCAAGGAGCGCACCGTGTTGTTTGACTGTTGTAAAAAAGTGCGGGATGTAATCATGTTTTGGAATGACAACAGCTTCGCCGAAAAGTGTTCCGCACTTCGTTCCGCCTATATAAAAAGCATCGGTAAGTGCAGCAAGATCCTGCAGGGTAACATCATTTTCCGGACAGGACAGCGCATAAGCAAGTCTTGCACCGTCCACATATAGAGAGAGACTGTATTTGCTGCAGACTTCACGAATTTCTTTCAGTTCGGCAAGGGAATACAACGTACCATATTCAGTTGGCTGAGACAGATAGACCATCCCCGGCATTACCGTGTGTTCATGATTGGCATCATTTTCATAATCAGACATAAAAGCCGCAATCTGATTGGCGCTGATCTTGCCAAATTGCTGCGAAAGTGTCAGCACCTTATGTCCCCCGGCTTCAATTGCACCTGCTTCATGCCCCTGTATATGACCGGTCTGTGCCGCAATTACACCCTGATAGGAGCGCAGGACCGCATCAATGACGGTTGCATTTGTCTGCGTACCGCCTGCAAGGAAAAAAACGTCCGCATCCGGACAGCTGCAGGCAGTGCGAATTTTATTCCTTGCAGATTCACAATAGGAATCGGTGCCGTAACCGGGCGTTTTTACCAGATTGGTGTCAATAAGCCGCTGCATAATCTGAGGATGTGCACCTTCCATATAATCCGAAGCAAAAAATATTTTTTCATTAAGATCTTTTTTCATGAGATACCTCTTTCTCTTTTATATGCCGAATAAACAGATTGTTTGGATGATCTGACAGAAGAATCTATTTCTTTGTCTGATTTTACAGCGAGGCAGATGTGTATACAAGTAAGTATTTCCATAAAAATTCATGTTTATATAAAATTTTATGCTAATTCGTTGGATATTGTGCTATTATTAATAATATAAATTCTATTTGCAGTTAAAACAGCATGAGTGTTTGCAAATCATGCGCGGTATAAGGCATCATATAACAGGGGGTATGGATATGCGGGAATACACAAAAATTCTGTCAAAGCAGTTTCCAGATGTTATTTTGAAGGTTATTCCGGGACATTTTGTAACACCGAATTCACATATCAATTATTACATTGATATGACGACCATGAAGACAAGACAGAATGAGGCAATGGCAGTAGCAAAGGCACTTTCACAGGAATATATAGCATCAACGATTGTCGACACAATTGTGTGTATGGACGGCACCGAAGTGATCGGTGCATATCTGGCAGAAGATCTGACAAAGGCCGGGTTTGTATCCATGAACCAGCACAAGACGATTTATGTCATGACACCCGAATATGACCATTCCGGACAGATGATTATTCGTGACAACATGATGATGATGGTTGAGAACAAGCATGTACTCCTGCTTCTGGCTTCCACCACAACAGGAAAGACCCTCAGCAGAGCGATTGAGGGAATTAAGTATTATGGCGGGCTGATCAGTGGGGTATCGGCAATCTTTTCAACGGCACATACGGTAGCAGGATGTCCGATTCACTATCTTTTCTCAAAAGCAGATCTGCCGGATTATGCGACCTATAGTGCGGAGCAGTGTACGATGTGTGACGCGGGGCAGCCGATTGATGCGATATGCAATGGGTTTGGATATTCAGAAGTCAAACATTCATAAAAAAACAATTTAACAGATAGAAACACAGAATTCTGATTCATGCAAAGAAGCTTCCGTTATCGATGATGGAAAGGGGAGATGAAGATGGCTTTAAAGAAAACTGAAACTGCAGGGAAGACAACAAAAAAGACAGTAAAAAAGACAGTAAAAAAAGCAGAGACCATTCAGACAAATGTAGAAATACAGTATGGAGAAAAGATTATTTCCTACGACGAAATTGTGCAGGATGCAAAAAATGTCTGGGTATATGATCTGCAAAAAGATCTGAAGGACATTAAAACCATGGATTTGTATGTTAAACCGGAGGAAGACCGGGTATATTATGTGATCAATGATGATGATGCAGGAAGTTTTATGATCTGATGATTTCTGTTGTCTTTTTTGATAAAAGCATAGTGTTAAAAGTCTGCAGTACAGGATAGAAAATGTGCTGCAGACTTTTTTTATTTAAAATGCAAAACAGGTTTACCGAAAAATCTGCACAAATAAAAAATAAAAGTTTCTAGAAAGGTTTTCTTGATGAAAAAAATATATAATGATAAAATAGTGGAAACTGAAACTAATTATTAAGTTTCCAAAATTTATTACGGAGAGAACAAAATGACGAAACAGATTTTACTCAATGAAGGCTGGAAGTTTTCAGATCATTTTAAACGGGAAATGTGTGATCCGGAATATGACGATCGGATGATGCCGGATATCAGAATACCGCATACAGTTGCCATAACGCCATACCATTATTTTGATGAATCACTGTATCAGAAGATCAGCTGTTACAGAAGGGTGCTTATGATTGATTCGGGGTGGGCGGGCAAGAGACTGTTTCTGCATTTTGAAGGAATCGCACATACGGCAGAAGTATACATTGACGGAAAACTGGCCCGTACGCATGAATGTGGTTACACGGCATTTGAGACTGAGATCACAGAGCTGACTGGGCAAAAGAAGGAAATTCTGATTGCAGTGCGTGTAGACAGTACGGAACAGCAGAATGTCCCTCCGTTTGGCAATGTAGTGGATTACATGACGTATGGCGGGATATACCGTGAAGTATGGATGACAGTCAGAGAACAGATTTTTCTGCAGAACATTTCTGCTGCAGAAAAACTGCCGGACACTTTTATTTTTGACAAAAACAATCCCCAGGGACTGAACACGCCGGCAGAGCTGCAGACACAGATCAGTCTGTCGTTTTCTCATATGGATTTTGCTGAAAATGTTTTGGAACAAAATTATTTTATCAGGCAGACACTGCAGCGCTTTACCCTGCGGGCGGGAGATGCCGCAGGAGATTCCTATGAGCAGAGCCTGCTCCTTGGAACTACGCAGGTTCAGCAGGAAATAACGCAAACGCTTTATCAGACACTGCCTATAGCAATCTGGGATGTGGAAAGACCTGCACTTTATAATCTTACAGTAGAACTTGTAAAAGGAGATAGGATACTGGATAGAAAGGTAATCCGTTTTGGATTCAGAAGTGCCGTATTTCGCAGTGACGGGTTTTATCTGAATGGAAGAAAATATGTCATACGCGGACTGAACCGGCACCAGAGCTATCCATATGTTGGCTATGCCATGCCTGCATCTATGCAGCGATTGGACGCAGATATCCTGAAAAAGGAATTGTGTGTGAATGCGGTTAGAACATCGCATTATCCACAGTCTCAGGATTTTATTGACAGGTGCGATGAACTGGGGCTCCTGGTACTGATGGAATTCCCGGGATGGCAATATATCGGTAATGAGGAATGGAAGGAACAGGCAATTGTGAATCTGAAAGAGATGATCCTGCAATATCGCAGTCATGCTTCCATTATTCTGTGGGGAGTCAGGATCAATGAATCTTTGGATGATAATGATTTTTATCAGCAGACCAATCAGATCGCGCATCGACTCGATCCCACAAGACAGACGGGCGGTGTAAGAGCAAGCAAAAAGAGCAATCTGCTGGAAGATGTATATACTTATAATGACTTCAGCCATAATGGCAGGAATAAGGGCTGTGAGACAAAGAAACGGATCGTATCTGAGCGAAATAAACCTTATCTGATCACAGAATATAATGGACATATGTTTCCGACCAAAGCTTTTGATCAGGAAGACAGACGCATGGAGCATGCGATTCGACATGCAAATGTGCTGGATGCAGTTGCCGGAGAACCCGATATCTGCGGAAGTTTTGGATGGTGCATGTTTGACTATAATACCCACAAGGACTTCGGAAGCGGAGACAGGATCTGTTATCATGGCGTCATGGATATGTTCCGCAATCCAAAGCTTGCGGCTGCAGTATACAAAAGTCAGGGCGAAAGAGAGCCTGTTCTGGAGATCAGTTCCGGGATGGACATCGGAGAACATGCAGAATGCATTCGCGGCGCAGTATGGATATTTACCAATGCAGACGCAGTAAGAATGTATAGAAATGATACGCTGATCAAAGAATATACCGCGGCCGATTCACCCTACCATCACCTTGCGCACGGGCCGATCCGCATTGATGACTATATTGGAAATCAGCTCATGGAAAAAGAGCATTATTCAAAAGCAAAATCGGATGCGGTCAAAGAACTGCTGAATGCAGCGGCAATGGAGGGAATTGGAGATATTGCTTTTGGGATCAGGGCAAAAGCAATCGTGGCTGCGCTTCGATATCATCTGAAATGGGAAGATGCACTGCTGCTGTATAACAAATACATTGGAGACTGGGGCGGGAAGTCAACGTCATTTCGTTTCGAAGCGGTCTGTGGAGGCAAAACAGTCAGAACTGTAATCAAAAAAACAGCTCAGCAGATGTATCTGAGAGCAGAAGCCGATCATACGGAATTATGTGAGAAACGTACCTATGATGTTGCGCTGATCAGAATCTGTGCAACGGATGAAAATGGAAATGTGCTGCCTTTCTGTATGGAAACAGTACAACTGGAAACGGAAGGTGCGCTTGCAATAATCGGACCGCAGACAGTACCGCTGCGAGGCGGTATGACAGGTACCTATGTAAAAACGGAAAAACAAAGCGGTGACGCGATGCTGCATATATGCTGCGGCAGCCGGAAGATATCTGTTTTGTTTCACATATCCTGTGAAGATGCAGGGAATGCAAGGTAAATGGATTTCCGGCAGATGTGAGATTACGGCGGGCGAAGCTGAACCGGCAATGCAGTTTGTTTCAATCAGACAATTACAATTAGAGGTGCAAAATGGACAGATCAAAAATGATTTTCGGAAATGCTATGACAAAGAGAACCTATCAGAAGGCATGTCAGTCAAAAAGAAAATTCAGCAGGAAATTCGGAGACGATGCGCAGAAAAATTATCAGGTCAGAATATCAGAGAATCCCTATATCGGTTCAGAACTTGGCGTACAGAACATTACGCTTTCAGACGAAGCCGGAGCGGGAACATTTGACCGGGAAAAAGGAATCATTGTAGGAAATATCCGTATGGGATTCGGGCATTACAGAATTTCCATGGCAATGGCATCCTGTGCGCACCATCTTGGGTATACACCTTACTGGATGGATTTGAATTCTTATCCGCAGACAACCTGTACAAAGGTAATCAGTGCACAGAATGATCTGTATTCTCTGGGATCAAGGATGTCTGCAAATCCGATCTTTAATAAACTGGTATGGGAGCCTGTCAACTATGAGGGTTTCAGAGCATTATCCTATAATGCAATTGATCAGAAAAATGCAGAACTCATGGCGCCTGTTTATCAGAACATTCCCAAAGATATTCCGGTTATTGCAACACATGTATGGCCTGCGCAGGCGGCTGTGCACGCGGGAATGAAGTATGTGGTCAACGCAATTCCCGATAACTGGCCCATGGCGCTTCATCTTTCAGAAGGAAGCATTCATACTGTCCAGTGTCATAATGCCTATATGGGATATCGGATTCTGAACGGTATGAATAAAAAGAAAATCTGTAAACCCATTCCGCAGAAAGAGCTTGTATATACCGGACATTATGTTGATCATGAACTGGTCAGCAATATTGAACCTGATTGTGAGAGAAGAGTGCTCAGAAACAAGATGGGAGAACCGATGCGTTTCTTGCTGACAATTGGAGGGGCAGGAGCACAGAAAGAAATTTTTGCCGGAATCATCAGGCATCTACTTCCAATGGTAAGGGAGAAAAAGGCTGCGCTTTATGTGAACGTAGGAGATTATCGAAGTGTCTGGGATAGCCTGATACAGGAAATACCACAGATGAAAGACTTTTCCTCCGAGCATTTTGGTAACTGGCAGGATACAAAAGAATTTGCAGAATTTGCACTGGATCCCAGCGGGATAGTGAGCGGAATTCATGGATTCTGGCATGAAAATATTTTTGAAGCAGTATATTGTACGAATCTCTTAATGCGCAGCTGCGACGTACTGGTTACCAAACCCAGTGAACTTGCATTTTATCCGGTCCCCAAACTATTCATCAGACGTGTCGGCAAGCATGAGATGTGGGGTGCGATTCATTCGGCGGAGATAGGTGATGGTACACTGGAATGCAGGGATCTTGGACATACGACCCAGATGCTGGATCTGTTTCTACAGGACAGAGAGCTGCTTGCAGATATGTGCCACAATATTGTAATCAATAAATCAATCGGCATCTATGATGGGGCATATCATGCTGTAAAGCTGGCAATGGATATGAAAAACTGACTTGTTTGAGAAAACAGGCAGAACGGCGTTATGAAAAAAGGTTTACTGACCATAGTATATATATGGCCGGTAAACCTTTTTGGTATTTACAGATCAGGAATAAAGTATTATCTGCAAATGATTTCTTTGATTATCATGTCGTTTCCTTCCAGAATCTCCATGTTTTTGCTGCCGCATCCGGGACATGCCAGATCTGCGGAGACTGCATTGAATACCTCTCCGCAGTCTCTGCATTTTACCATGCCGGGAATAACGATCAGCTCCAGTTCTGTATTCTCCATGAATGTTTTATATCTTGCAGCTGGCCAGCACTCTTCAATATAATGCGGAACAATGCCGGACAATTCACCGATTTCGATGACCAGTTTATCAACTTCTGTGATTCCCTGCTCATTTACAACACTCTGGATTGTGTGGATCATGGAATTCAGGATTCCCAGTTCATGCATGACAGGACCTCTTTACTTTCCCGATATCATTATTTTTTTAAAGAAGCAGCAACGATCTTACCGGAACGTTTGATTGCGTTTGCAGCGATACGGATCGGAAGCTTTTCATAAGCATCCGGTACGGTGTTTCCGGTACGCTCGAGATGGATTGCGTCAAACTTGCACTTTGTTGTACACATACCGCAGCCAATACACATGTAAGAATCTACCTGTACGGCACCGCATCCAAGGCAGCGTTCTGTTTCTTTCTTCAGCTGTTCTTCTGTAAAGGTTTCACGATCGTCCTTGAAAGTTCCCTTTGCAGATTCATTATGAAGCGGACGCTGACGAGGAATATTGTCATAACCGTCAAGCTGTACATTATCTTTATCGAAGGCATGATATTCACGTCTGTCACGGCCAAGTGTCAGAGACTGACCAGGCTGTACGAAACGGTGAATGGAAATAGCGCCTTCTTTACCTTCTGCGATGGCATTGATTGCAAATTTCGGACCGGTTGCGCAGTCACCGCCGACAAATACATCCGGCTGTGCTGTCTGCCAGGTCAGGGAATCTGCCTGTGCTGTGTTTCCGCGTCCCAATGCAACCTTGCTGCCATTCAGCATATTGCCCCATTCAATGGACTGACCGATGGACAATAGAACGGTATCAGCAGGAACGATGGTGGTATCATTATCATCATATTTGGGTGAGAAACGATGCTGATCGTCAAATACACTGATACAGCGGCGGAATTCAACTCCCGTAACTTTGCCGTTTTCTGTGACGATTCTCTTCGGACCCCAGCTGTTGTTAAATACAACGGCGTCGTTTTGTGCTTCTTCAATCTCGTCATCCAGAGCAGGCATCTCAGCGCGGCTCTCCAGACAGAACAGATTGACACTTGCAGCACCCTGTCTGGTTGCTGTACGTGCAACGTCGATTGCAACGTTACCGCCGCCTACCACAACGACATTTCCATTCAGATCAGCTTTGTTGCCAAGGTTAACATTACGAAGGAATGCAACGCCGGAAATAACACCCTGTGCATCTTCTCCTTCTACGCCAAGCGCACGTCCGCCCTGTGCACCGATTGCCAGATAGAATGCTTCAAATCCCTGGCTTCTGAGCTGGTCGAGTGTGATATCTTTGCCAACTTCCACACCGGTCTTAAAGGTAACGCCCATTTCACGCAGTACTTCTATTTCAGCATCAATGACTTCTTTTTCAAGACGGAAGGATGGAATACCCATCGTAAGCATACCGCCAAGCTTGGGCTGCTTTTCAAATACGGTTACCGCATAGCCGTCGATTGCAAGATAGTAGGCACAGGCAAGACCTGCAGGACCTGCACCGACAATAGCAACTTTATTGCCCAGGTTATAACGTTTCTGCGGAATATAACGGATGGAACCGTCCAGTTCCTTATCAGCAATGAATTTCTTTATTTCATCAATTGCAACAGGTTCATCAATTTTGCCGCGTGTACATTCATCTTCACACTTGTGCGGGCAGATTCGGCCACAGACTGCAGGAAATGGGTTTTCCTTCTTGATCAGAGCAAGTGCATCTTCATATTTGCCCTGTGCAGCGAGTTTGATATATCCCTGAACAGCGATATGAGCAGGACACTGTGTCTTGCAGGGAGAAGTCCCCTCCGGGGCAACATCCTGTCTGTTTTCACGATAATCGGTATTCCAGTTCTTTTCTGTCCAGCGGTGATCTCTTGCGGTAATGGATTCCTGTTTGGCAGGTTCATTTTTGGCACACAGACGCTGACCAAGCTTTAATGCATTGGAAGGACAGTTCTCTACACATTGACCGCATGCTACGCACTTTTCGGGATCTGCGACAGCAGTGAAGTTGGAACGGATTGCGTCAGGCGTATTGAACAGCGTAGCAAGGCGAAGGGAGAAGCAGGAACAGGAGCAGCAGTTACAGATGGCAAAAGATTCACCAAGTCCGTCGGTATGCGGCATTTCATGCATCAGACCGTTATCTTCTGCAAATTTGATGATTTCTTCTACTTCAGCACGGCTGATCTGACGGCCACGCCCTGTCTTTGCATAGAATTCGGCACCTTCACCCATCTGAATACATACTTCGTGAGCCAGATGTCCGCATCCTTCTCCTGCAACCTGACGGCACTGACGGCAGGAACAGTCGGATACGGTATAAATATCATATTTGTCAAGATAATAGGAAAGTTTTTCCCAGGGCTGTACACCCGGAAGATCCTTGATCGCACTTTCAACGGGAACAACACGCATCATGGCCATTCCTTCAGGGAAGAGTGCTGCCATGGGAGCAAGACGCTTTCTGGTATATTCTTCAAAAGCACGTCCGATTTCAGGATGTGCTGCAAGCTGTTCACGGTTATTAACCATCATTTCCAGAATGCCGGGTGCAAAGATATTCATAAAATAAACATCCTTGCCTATTTTTTTGTCTTTCCAGGTCTTCAGTACACCGGTATAGCAAAGCTGATCGAGCAGTTTTTGTGTTTCTTCTTTGCTTTTTCCGCATTTTCCCTGAATGTATTCGAGTGTACGTTCCTGTCTGAGACCAAGACAGAGAGCAACATCGGCCATTTCATCCGTCACAACACCGTCCAAAGCGTAATATTCAGGCATTGTTTTTTCAATTTTGTTCATTGCACCGGCAACACCGCCGATCATTTTAATCAGTTTTACGATTTTGGGTCTGAGTTCCTCAGCCATTTTTCATCCTCATTTCCGCGCTCTCTTTGGCGCTTAATTCTTCCAGTTCTTTACTTCCATGCGGAGCCAGTCTGCCCATTCTGCAATTCCTTCTCCGGTTTTGGCGCAGATCGGAATGATTTTTGCTTTGGGATTACGCATCAGAATATTCTTTTTACATTGTTCCATGTCGAAGTCAAAATAGGGCAGAACATCGATTTTATTGATCAGGACGACATCACAAACCTGAAAAATAAGTGGATACTTGAGCGGTTTGTCATCACCTTCCGGAACAGACAGAATCATGGCATTTTTAACTGCGCCGGTATCAAATTCAGCAGGACAGACAAGATTGCCGACGTTTTCCAGAATGGCAAGCTCAATATCTGTTGTATCGAGACCTTCCAGACCCTGTCTGGTCATTTCTGCATCCAGATGACACATACCGCCGGTATGGAGCTGGATGACTTTTGCACCGAACTTCTCAATTTCGCGTGCGTCCACGTCAGAATCAATGTCAGCTTCCATGACACCGATCTTCAGTTCATCTCGAAGCGTCTCAATGGTACGGGAAAGAGTGGTGGTTTTTCCGGAGCCCGGACTTGACATGAGATTTAACAGAAATACTTTCTTTTCTTTGAGTTTATTTCGCAGTTCATCCGCCTGACGGTCATTATCTGCGAAAACACTCTGTTTGATTTCGAGCACTTTGAATTCTTCCATTTTACTTCGTATTTCCTCCTGATCATTCTGTTATATCAGTTATACTTTTCCACACTGGTATGTCCAGAAAAAATACAGCGCAGAATGAATATGGATATATTATAAATATTCTATAGACTTTTTACAATAATGTGGATTAAAAAATGGCATTTTGCACATAAAATCACATTGATATCCGTGCAAAAACCTGATAAAATAGACCCTGGATTGTGGTATAACCAACACCATGGACGCAAAGGAGAGGGAAAATGCAGTTTCAGAAACTAAATGCACCGAGTTTGAAGGATATGTTTGTTGCACAAATCAGAGAGAATATTTTATCCGGACTCCTTCCGGTTGGATCGAAAATGCCATCGGAACGGGAAATTGCAGATCAGATGCAGGTGAGCCGTGCTGTGATCAACAGCGGATTTGAACTGCTGGCCAGACAGGGATTTCTGGAAATTGTTCCCAGACAGGGTGTTTTTGTAACCGATTATTGCAAAAATGGGAATATCGATACGCTGGTAGCCATTATGGAATACAGAGGTGAGATGATCAAACCGTCTGAAATCAGGTCGATTCTGGAATTCCGAAGAGCGGTCGAACATCTTGCAACGGATGCATTTATACAAAACGCAGAAGAGGAAGATTACGAAAAGGTTGCCGAGCTTACGGAACGAATCGGGACATCGAATGATGTTACATTTGCCGTAGAAGCGGCCTTTCAGTTTCAGCATGAGCTTGCGGCTGCCGGAGGCAACAGTATCCTGCCTTTAATCTATGTCTCCTTTAAGCCGATCACAACAAAGCTGTGGATGCGTTTCTGCAGCAGATACGGGGTGATGCTGCTATATGAGAATTCCAAGGAATTATATGAAATTCTTCTGAAAAGAGACTGCAAACTTGCGCGGGAATGCACGGACAGGCACATGGATGATATTATAGACGGAATGCATAAGCTATATTAGGAGGCACATAAAATGAGAATAGCCATCATTACAGGCGCCTCAAGCGGATTGGGGAGTGAACTGCTCAAGCAGTTGGATACAACGCCTGAAATTGAAGAATTCTGGATAATTGCCAGAAGAAGAGACCGGCTGGAAGCACTCAGCAAACGAATCAGCAGCAAAATGCGCATTTTTACTTATGATCTGACACAGACGGCTTCCTTTGATGCGTTTGAAGAAGTATTGGAAAAGGAACGGCCGGATGTTTTTTTGCTTATCAATGCAGCGGGTTCCGGCAAAATCGGAAGTTATGCGGATATTACGAGAGCGGAAATCGATGCGATGATCGCACTGAACTGCAGAGCAGCCGTAGATATGACACAAATTGTCATTCCTTATATGAAACCGGGAAGCCATATTATGGAAGTATGTTCTTCGGCCGCCTATCAGCCGGTTCCCTATATGAATGTCTACGCATCCGGCAAGGCTTTTCTGCTGCATTACAGCAGAGCGCTTCGGAGAGAACTGATTACGCGCGGCATATTTGTTACGGCAGTCTGTCCATATTGGATCAGAGATACGGAATTTTTATACAAAGCACGGAATAAAACCAATCAGAATGAAAGAAATTCTTTTATCCGCCACTTCCCATTTGCAACAAATGTACATGATACAGCTTTCTGTGCCATTCGTGACACCATGGTCGGACGTGCCGCTTCCACACCGGGCGTTTTCAGTACCATGCAGCGTCTGTTTGCAAGATTTTTCATGACAGATGCCCTGCTGGGAATCTGGGAAATCATCAGAAGAGTATAAGGATTCCGATTTGACTCTTTTATGAAAACGTGATTTGGTGTATGCTGTAAATTGTCGGAACAAGGTCTGTTGACATAAAACGGCAGGTGTTACAGGTGGGGGAATCGGCAAATGAACTGTAAGGAAACAGAACGTATGATACCGCTTTTTCTCGAAGATAATCTGGATAATCAGGAGATGCAGGAATTTCTGATACATGTCAATTCCTGTGCGAGCTGCAGAGAAGAGCTGACCATACAGTTTCTCATAAGTATAGGTTTGAAAAGACTGGAAGATGGGAATACGTTTAATCTGGCAGGTGAATTGGAACAGAGACTGCAGGATGCGGGGCATAAAATAAAGGTTCGTTCCTCCCTGCAATGGTCAGCATTGGTGCTGCAGGTGCTTGTAGTGATCGCACTGATCATTCTGATAGCGGTATTTCTGCTTCTGAAATAAGAAATTCAAGTGATTTTTATATAATGAAAAAGTGAGAACAGATAAATATGGCTGACAAATTGTTATTGATAGACGGATCAAGCATATTGAAAAAAGCATTTTACGCACTTCCGGATCATATTAATGAAGATGGAAGGCATACTGGTGCC
This sequence comes from Butyrivibrio sp., assembly GCA_017996845.1. The sequence continues at coordinate 13,211 of JAGOGF010000014.1, read as the reverse complement.
GTATACGGCTTTTTGAATCTGCTGCTGAAAATATGGCAGGGATATGAACCGGCTGCTGCAACGGTATTATTGGAAGCAGAAGATATGCAGAATCGTCCGGCGCAAATGCCGGAAGGGCTTGTGGAACAATTTGCGCTGATTCGGAATGTACTGGATAAATTGCAGATACACAGATATGAACAGGAAGGTATCGGTTCTGCGGATCTGATCGGAACGTTCGCACTGCATGCGGCGCAGAAAGGAATGGAAGCAATCATTCTGACCGGCAGAGAGCATCTGCTGCAGCTGATATCGGACTCCTGCAGAGTCATCCTGGTAAAGACTGTCGTGGGAGCAGCAGACAGTCAGGTTTATACAAGAGAAAACTTTATGACGGAGTATCAGATGGAACCGGCAGATGTGATTCAGCTGCTGGCGTTTGTACCGGACAAGGATATGCCGGTTTCCGCAAATAATCTGATTGGAACGGGAACTGCACGAAAGCTTCTTCAGGAATATGGATCCGCAGCAGGGATATATGAACATCTGGATACTGATATAGAGAACGGGCAGCTGAAGGAAGCGCTTCGCAGCAGCAGGGAAGAAGTATATAAAAGGCTTGCAGGGCTGACGATTCATACGAATGCTGCTGCAGAAACTGACATCATCAAAGATGCTGCGATTCAGGATATTACAGATAATATTCCGGAAGTTTTCAAGGATATGGGTTACAGAAAAACTGCAGGTAAAATGCAAAAAGGACTGTCGCAGAAAAAGGCACATGCAGAAGCAGCAGTACATGAAACCGCTGATCTTGCGCAGGCAGAAGCAATTTTTGCAGATGCAGTACAAATGGCGGGAAAATCAGAAAATGACTTTATCGGATTTGCGATTGTTGAGGACGGAAAGGATCCGAAGGACTTGCTCGGACTTGCCCTTTCCTTTGCAGAAAATGAAACATTCTTTATCCATGCTGAGGGACTGATCACACCGGCATATCTGGGAAGCCATCTTCAGGAACTTTCCAGATATGGCCGCCTGGTAACATTTGACATCAAGAATACCTATCATCTGTTTATGCCTTATGAGACGGATCACCCGCAGGAAAAAGAAAACGGGAGTTTTGATACGCTTGTAGCGGCATATCTGCTCAATCCGCTGAAAAATGACTATACAATTGCTGAAATTGCGACAGAATATCTGGATCTGACCATCAGAAGCAGGGAACAAAAGTTTGATAAAAAGAAGTTCTGCGAATGCGATGCAGAGCTGGTAGCAAATTATGCGGCGGAACTGGCGCAGGTTAATTATATGCTGGCTCCGATTCTGGAACAGAAACTGCGGGAACAGGAAATGCTGCAGCTGATGAATCAGATCGAAATGCCGCTGACCTATGTGCTGTATGATATGGAACGGGTCGGCATCATTGTCAGGAAAGATGAACTGAAGGAATATGGTGATAAGCTGATCGTCAGAATTCAGGAGCTGGAGCAGCATATCCATCAGGAGGCAGGGTCGGATTTCAATATTAATTCACCCAAGCAGCTTGGCGAAGTGCTATTTGAACAGATGCAGATCCCGGGCGGCAGAAAAACCAAATCAGGCTATTCGACAGCGGCAGATGTGCTGGAGAAGCTGGCTCCCGATTATGCCTTTGTTGCGGACATTCTGGAATACAGGGGACTGACCAAATTAAAGTCCACCTATGCTGACGGGCTTGCCGATTATATCGGAGCGGATCAGAGAATTCATACAACCTATCACCAGACGATAACGGCAACCGGCAGAATCAGTTCAACAGATCCCAATCTGCAGAATATACCCATGCGAACAGAACTGGGAAGACTGATCCGGAAAGTCTTCGTCCCACAGGATGGCTATCTTTTCACAGATGCGGATTATTCGCAGATCGAACTCCGGATTCTGGCACATATGTCAGAAGACAGAGAACTGATCGCAGCGTATCAGGAAGGCCGTGATATTCACAGAATCACGGCATCCAAAGTGTTCCATACACCGTTTGATGAAGTCACTTCTCTCCAGAGACGCAATGCCAAAGCAGTGAATTTCGGTATTGTATATGGAATCTCTGCCTTTGGACTGAGCAATGACCTCAATATTTCAAGGGCAGAAGCCAAAGCGTATATGGATCAGTATCTTGCCACTTATCCGGGAGTCAGAAAGTATCAGGATCAGGCAGTTGCAATGGCAAAAGAGCGTGGCTATGCAATTACACTCTTTGGCAGACGCAGACCCATGCCGGAACTCAAAGCCGGAAATTTCATGCAGAGACAGTTCGGGGAAAGGGTTGCCATGAATGCACCGATCCAGGGAACGGCGGCTGATATCATGAAGATCGGGATGATCCGGGTATGGCGCAGAATCAGAAATGAGAATCTGAAGTCCCGTCTGATCCTGCAGATTCACGATGAGCTGGTAGTAGAGACTGCTCCGCAGGAGAAACAGATAATTGAAGAAATTCTGGTACAGGAAATGACACATGCAGCAGATCTTGCCGTGGTTCTGGATGTTGACTGCCACAGCGGGAATGACTGGTTTGATGCAAAAGGCTGAAAAAACAGAGACAGAATGCAGGAGATATTGTATCATGATGGTAATTGGGGTGACAGGCGGAATCGGCGCAGGAAAAAGTGAGCTTCTATCCTATATAAATGAACACTATCGCTGTCATATCATTTTGGCAGATGATGTGGCTAACCACGTCAAAGAGAAGGGAACCGCCTGCTATGATGCGATCGTGGATCTTCTTGGGAAAAGCATTTTACAGCCTGACGGAGAGATAAACCGCAATAAGATGGCTGCGAGAATTTTTGCAGATAAAAAGCTTTTGACAAAAGTAAATGATATTCTGCATCCGGCCGTAAATACCTTTATCAGGGACGCCATAGAGGAAGAAAAAGAAAAAGGTGTAAACGATTTTCTTTTTATTGAGGCAGCGCTTCTGATAGAATCCGGATATGAACATATCGTAAACCGGATGTGGTATATTTATGCATCCGAAGAAGTCCGAAGACAGAGGCTGAAAGAAGCCCGTGGCTATTCAGATGAAAAGATTACACGAATATTTGAGAAACAGCTGTCAGATGAACAGTTCAGAATACATTCCGACATTGTGATTGATAACAGCGGATCACTTTCGGAGGCATATCTTCAGATTGACAGGGAATTGGAGGGATATATCGGTGGCGAGTCTGGAACAAAGTAAAGAAGGGGTTGTTTTCGGCCTGGATATCGGTACCCGAAGTGTAGTAGGAACTGTGGGCTACATGAAAGCCGGCAAATTCCACGTTATCGCACAGAAGGTGCAGAAACACGAAACACGTGCGATGCTGGACGGACAGATTCATGATATTGGCAAGGTCGGAATGACCATACGAAATGTGAAAGATATGCTGGAGAAAGATACAGATATACATCTGACAGATGTATGTATCGCAGCTGCAGGTCGTGTACTGCATACCGTTCAGACGAATTATGAGGAAGAATATCCGGAAGGACACGAGGTTACGGACGAAGATATCTATAACCTTGATTCCAAAGCGGTTCAGAAAGCATATGCGCAGTTTCTGGAGAGCAATACTTCTGATATGAAGTTTTATCTGGTTGGCTATTCTACGATGCACTATTATCTGAATGGCTATCAGATTGCCAATCTGGAAGGACACAAGGCAGGAAAGGTTTCTGTAGATCTGATTGCAACGTTTCTGCCGGATGATGTTGTGGATGGTCTGTATAAGGCCTGTGAAAGAGCAGATCTCCAGGTCGTCAATCTGACACTGGAGCCGATTGCCGCAATTATGGTTGCCATTCCCGAGAAATTCAGAATGCTGAATCTGGCACTGATTGATGTGGGTGCCGGAACTTCCGATATCTGTATTACGGATGACGGAACCATAACTGCATATGGCATGATTCCGGTAGCAGGAGATCATCTGACGGAAATGATTGCGCAGTACTGCCTGGTGGATTTTAATACCGCAGACCAGATCAAGATAGATGCCAGCCATATGGATAAGGTAGAATATACCGATATCATGGGACTGACCAAAACCATTTCATCAAAAGATGTCCAGAAGATCATCAAACCGCTTGTAGATTCCATGGCAGCACAGGTAACGGAACAGATCAGGAAACTGAACGGTGACAAGCCGGTCAGTGCAGTATTTGTAGTCGGCGGCGGCGGACGTATTCCCGGATATACCAAAGCAATTGCAAAAGATATGAATATCGCAGAAGAACGTGTTGCACTCAGAGGCGAAGAAGTCATGAGAGACATTGTCTTTCTGCAGGAAGACGGAATTGAGAAGGATTCTCTCATGGTTACACCGCTTGGTATCTGTATCAGCTTTTATGAAGAATGCAATAACTTTGTTTTTGTATCCTTTAACGGGCAGCAGACCAAGATATATGATAATGGCAGACTTGCAATTGTAGACGCTGCCATGCAGGCTTCTTTCCCGAATGAAGATCTTTTCCCCAAGAGAGGGCAGGAACTGCTCTTTACCATAAACGGACAGGAACGGGTGGTCCGCGGTGATCCCGGTGAAGCAGCAGTGATCATGCTAAATGGTAAACCAGCAGATATACATACCAAGATCCGTGCAAACGATATGATTGAAGTACAGCGTTCCACTGCCGGTGATCCTGCAAAGACACGGATTGAAATGCTTCCTGAATATAAATCTTCATTCAATGTGAATGTGAACGGCAAAAATGTGCAGGCTTCCCGATTTGCTACGGTAAACGGCCAGCCGCAGACTGCATTTTATGATATTCAGACAGGCGATGAAGTCCATGTGCTCGATTATGATACGGCAGCACAGATTGCCAAGCTGATGGATATCGAACTGACACCGGATATCGTCATACGTGTGAACAATGAAAAGGCGGATGGAAATACGCCTGTATACGAGAACTTCAAGGTGGAATTCCGTTCAAAGGAAGAAGATATCATGGAATCCTATCGTGATTTTCCGAATGCAGATGAGATCGCAGTTGAGGAAGAAAACGCGGAAGCGGTGGAAGATGCCGAGGAGGCAGTTCGTGCCGAGGATCCGGATGCGGCGCCGATCGATTCTCCGGTAAAAAGAATCCTTGCACGTGATCTGCATGTAACTGTAAATGACAGCCCAATCGTGATGCATGGTAAGACAGAATACATTTTTGTTGACATATTTGATTATATTGACTTTGATCTTTCGCAGTCAAAAGGACGGTCAATTGTGACACAGCTCAATGGAAATACACCTGATTATATGCAGCAGCTTCGTGAAGGCGATCGGATCGAAGTATACTGGAAAGAGAACAGATAAATGAGACTTGCTAGCATTGCCAGCGGAAGCAGCGGCAACTGTATTTATGTCGGATCAGATTCCACACACATTCTGATCGATACCGGAACGAGTAAGAAAAAAATCGAAATGGGACTGCAGGAACTGGGGCTTACCTTCAGTGATATTGACGGCATATTTGTCACACATGAACATTCCGATCATATTGCAGGACTTCATACCATTCTGAAAAAGAATGATATTCCGGTATATGCAACACAGGGAACCATACAGGGAATCCATGCCAGTGACAAAAAGCATGAAATGGATGATTCAGAGTTCTGCATGCTATGTGCAGACGAAAAGGTTACCCTGAAAGATCTGACCATCGTCCCGATGCGGATATCGCATGATGCAAACGAACCGGTTGCCTATCGGATCCGTTATGGTGAGAAACGGGTTGGTATTGCAACGGATCTTGGCTGTTACAGTGACTATACTGTGGAATGCTTAAAAGATATGGATGCGCTTTTACTGGAAGCAAATCATGATGTTCGCATGCTGCAGGCAGGGCCTTACCCATATCAGCTGAAAAAGAGAATTCTGGGGGACAGAGGCCATCTGTCCAATGAAAAATCCGGTGAACTTCTGTGCAGACTGTTGAATGATCATCTAAAAGGTATTGTGCTGGGTCATTTAAGTGAACAGAACAATCTGCCCGAACTTGCCTATGAAACGGTTCGTGTTGAAATCGAAATGGGAGATAATCCGTATCATGCGGGGGACATTCCGCTCTTTGTAGCAGACAGAAAGAACCTATCGTCATTAATTGAAATTTAATTTCATATAGAAAAGAGGAGAATTATGAAGAAAGCGATTATCACCGTTGTAGGCAGAGATACTGTTGGTATCATTGCGAACATCTGTACCTATCTGGCAGAGCAGAAAATCAACATTCTCGACATCTCACAGACCATCGTTTCCGGCTATTTTAATATGATGATGATTGTAGATCTTTCCGGATGCAGTGAGAATTTTGAAGTGATTTCCGGTAATCTTGGGAAAATCGGTACGGATATCGGCGTTGTTGTAAAATGCCAGCGTGAAGATATCTTTGATTCCATGCACAGAATCTAAAACCAGGACGGAAGGCGAGGACAGCGAATGATTAACATCAGTGAAGTGGAAGAAACCAATGACATGATCGAAAAGGAAAATCTGGATGTGCGAACCATTACAATGGGGATCAGCCTTTTTTCCTGTATTGATTCAGATCTGGATCGTTTAAATGCAAACGTGTATGAGAAAATAACAACAGCAGCAAAGGATCTGGTTAAAACCGGAGAAGAGATTTCCAGGGAATACGGGATTCCCATTGTCAATAAGAGAATCTCTATAACACCGATTGCGATGATCGGAAGTGCCGCATGTAAATGCCCGGAAGATTTTGTTACGCTGGCACATACCATGGATCAGGCAGCCAAAGACGTAGGTGTTAATCTGATCGGCGGTTATTCTGCGCTGGTATCAAAGGGAATGACTGCAGCCGATGAACTTCTGATCCGTTCCATTCCGCAGGCACTTGCAGAGACGGAGCGTGTATGCAGCAGTGTGAATGTCGGATCGACCAAAACAGGTATTAATATGGATGCGGTTCGCCTGATCGGACAGATCATTCTCGAAACAGCACAGAGAACAAGTGAACGTGATTCTGTCGGATGCATGAAATTCGTCGTATTCTGCAATGCACCGGATGACAATCCGTTTATGGCAGGGGCTTTTCATGGGGTAACAGAAGCGGACCAGATCATTAATGTCGGCGTCAGTGGTCCCGGGGTAGTGAAGACAGCACTGGAAAAAGTACGCGGCGAAAGTTTTGAAGTATTATGCGAAACGATCAAAAAGACAGCTTTTAAGGTAACACGTGTCGGTCAGCTGGTAGCCAAGGAAGCATCGCAGCGATTAGGCGTTTCGTTTGGCATCGTGGATCTCTCGCTTGCACCGACACCTGCAATCGGCGATTCTGTTGCAGATATTCTGTGTGAAATCGGACTGGAATATGCGGGTGCTCCCGGAACAACAGCAGCGCTTGCACTCTTAAATGATCAGGTGAAAAAAGGCGGTATCATGGCCAGCTCCTATGTAGGCGGACTCTCAGGAGCTTTTATTCCGGTCAGTGAAGACCAGGGCATGATAGATGCAGTCGAAGCAGGGGCCCTGACACTGGAAAAGCTGGAAGCAATGACCTGTGTCTGCTCGGTTGGACTTGATATGATCGCCATCCCGGGAGACACAAAGGCAACGACAATATCCGGTATTATTGCAGATGAAATGGCAATCGGTATGATCAATCAGAAGACAACGGCAGTTCGATTGATCCCGGCAATTGGCAAAAAAGTCGGTGACAAGGTGGAATTTGGAGGATTATTCGGTTATGCACCGATTATGCCGGTCAACCAGTTCTCCTGCGATGCGTTTATCAATCGTACGGGAAGAATCCCCGCACCGGTGCACAGTTTTAAAAACTAAGTGAAGAGAAATTAACAAATAGTTAATATCCGTTTTACAATCCTTGTGATATGATATATTTATCAATAAGGGGAAAATTTTATTATTATAAAGAAGGAGATGATTTTATGGCTAATAATGGATATGTTTGTTTAAACATGAATCTGATTAATAGTAAGGAATCTAAGATTGTCTCTTCAAAAGAAGCTTTAAAAGATGTAACAACCATTAATTGGAGTGATAAAGTTCTTTCAGGAGAAAAAAAAGTTTTAGTAAGTGATAAAAAAATGGTAGGGGAATCGTAAATGTGTAAAGTTGGAGATATCATTCTTGTTAATAAATATCGTGATGAAGATCACGATTTGGACAAGCATTCTTTTATCGTTTTAAGTAATGAAAATGGTTTTGTAGGAGGATTAGAATATAATCTGGTCTGCAATGTTATGTCTTCTTTTAAGAATGAAGAGCAGAGAAATAAAAAAATGTCGTATCCAGGTAATTTTGAAATAACGCACAATGATTCAAATGTTGCAAATGGAAACACGAAAGATGGCTATATTAAAGCGGAGCAGTTTTATTACTTTGAACGTAGTAAGTTGGATTATAAAGTGATTGGCAATGTAACTATTGATTTCTATAATGAATTGGTTAAATTTATTACAGAGTTAGAAATTCCAATTGAGAAAATCGTTGATAACCTATAATTGTAGGTGATGAACGAAATTATGTAATGAGAATGTAATATTAATAAACAGGCGTTTGATGTGCCTCTGGTAGTTAGTGTAAAATCTGGCAATTTGGAGGTTAGTTTTATTCAAATAGCCTGTTTTTTTTGATGCAAAAATTGAGAAAAAGGATATAGAAATAATGTAATTTAGGCTTATCAAACTTTTGCAAATATTGACAGTGTACTTTGATAATGCTATTCTATGTGTATTATTTGAACTAGTACACACAGTATACAAAATGAAATAGGCAGATCCGTAATACCCCGATGCCTCAAATTAAAGAAATAGAAATAAAGAAATAGAAATAAAGAAATAGAAATATAGAAATGGATATAAATAAAAAGCAAAACAGAAAGAAGCGGAAGGGAGGACCCGGCGGGTGTGACATGACCGCGTGGTATAAATGAATGGAACTGATTGATTATCAGGATGCCAGACCGATCTATGAACAGATCGTTGAAAATTTCAAAATGCAGATATTAAAGGGTGTTCTTGAGCCGGATGAACAGATGCCCTCCGTCAGAAATCTGGCAATGGAACTCTCCACCAACCCCAATACCATACAGAAGGCATATACCGTGCTGGAAGGTCAGGGCTTTATTTATACGGTAAAGGGACGGGGGAATTTTGTCAGCGGTGATGAATCTTTAAAGGAAGCGAAAAAAAGAGAATTGTCTGAAAGGCTTGAAAAGCTCTTTCTCGAAGCGGAGGAAATCGGAATCAGCCGTATGGAACTGATCAAAAATATTCCGCAGAAAGGAAAATCATGATAGAAGCACTGAACGTTGAAAAATCATTTGATAAAGTTAAGGCAGTAAACGGTGTCACCTTAAAGATACAGGATGGTGAAGTTTTCGGACTCCTTGGAACAAACGGAGCAGGAAAGAGTACCCTTCTGCGGATGATCGCCGGTATCCTGATTCCGGAACATGGAACGGTATGTGTGGATCAGATGCCTGTTTATGATAATCCGAAGATTAAAAAGAATATCTTTTTTATTTCAGATGAACCGTATTTTTTCCCAAACAGTACGGCGCAAGACATGATGACTTATTACAGCAATGTATATGCAGGTTTTAATATAGACAGATTTACGAAACTCTGTAAGGGATTTGAACTGGATACGACGAGAAAAGTAGCGGATTATTCCAAGGGAATGAAGAAACAGCTCGCCATACTGATCGGAATATGTGCGGAGACCAGATACCTTTTGTGCGATGAAACATTTGACGGGCTCGATCCGGTGGTCAGACAGGGAATCAAGAGCCTGATTGCTGGGGATATAGCAGACAGAACCCTGACACCTGTTATTGCATCGCATAATCTCAGAGAGCTCGAAGACATCTGTGATCATGTGGGCCTGCTCCATAAGGGCGGAGTCCTTTTGTCCGAGAGTATTGAGAGCATGAAACTGAATCTGCAGAAAGTGCAGTGCGTGTTTGCTTCGGAAGAAGATATGAAGCAGGTACAGGAACATCTTGATGTTATGGTACACGATGTGCGAGGCAGGCTCCATACCTACACAGTACGCGGAGAACGCTCCCAGATAGAAAAAACATTTCGCAGTGTAAATACTGTTTTCTTTGAAATTCTGGCACTTTCGCTGGAGGAAATTTTTATCAGTGAAACGGAGGTAGTTGGATATGATGTCCGCAAATTTATTCTCAGCTGAAGGCAGAAAACAGCAGAAGGAACTGACACAGCGCAGAGCCTGGGTCATAGCAATTTCAGCACTTGTCCTGCTGATGTATTATCCTCTTGGCGTTTTCATTCTGGTAACAAGGACACATTCTTATGGCTATATGAGCAGCACGGAAAAGTATCTTGCAGCAGTGTCGGCAGTTCGCGGTCAGATCGGCATACAGCAGATTGGATTTGCAATTGTAATGGCGCTGGCGGTACTTCTGGCATTGCAGGGGTTTGACTTTCTTTTTCACAGGACACAGCTGGATTTCTATGAAAGTCAGCCTGTCTCACGTAAGGAACGATTCAGAAGTGTATATTTCAACGGAATTCTGATCTTCGTAGTACTGTATGCGGTGACAATGCTGGTCACACTGATTATTGCGGCGATCCTGGGAACGGTAAATATGGTTCTGTTTCTGGAGATATTATATGAATTTGTCCGGATCGTAATCCTGTTCCTTGCGACCTACAGCATCACGGTACTGGCAGTTATGATAACAGGGAACCTTCCCATTGCGCTGATGATGAGTGCATTTTTACTGTCTATCGAATATCTGTATGCCTATGTGATTCAGTACTATGCCAAAATCTTTTATAAAACCTTTAATCAGACAGATTCTTCGGCAACTGCGATCGGATCACCTTTGTATCATGCAGTGGACGCAGTGGAACGGGTAACCAAAATAACAGGCAGTACGGATGGAACCATTACACAGAAACTTCTGCAGCAGATGATCCGGATCTGTTTCCCCGGAGATATGATCACACTTCTGGTTGCAGCAGTGGGAACCGTTGTTGCATGGATGTGCTACCGCAGAAGAAAGGCAGAATGGGCAGGCAAATCGATTGTATTTGGTACAATACGGACACTGGTGAAGATTCTGGTCACAGTTCTTGCGGCACTGACCTGCGGGATTCTGATCTTTGAATTTTATAACAGGGGAACAGTCAGCAAGAACATTACTAATTACGCCATGCCGATCGTGATCACGATTGCATCGGTTCTTGCATGTGCTGCATTTGAAGCGGTTCTGAGCTTCAACATCCGTGCCGTATGCAGGAAAATATGGCATATTCCGGTTGTGATTGTGCTCTCACTCCTGATCTTTGGTATCTATAAAAATGATGTAACAGGCTATGACCGTTATATACCCGCAGCAGATAAGGTCGAGAGCTGTGCCATGTATATCAATGGGAACAGTGCAAGTTATTATGAAGATAATCTCAAAAATGCAGTAGAAGCCTATGACTATTATCAAAGACATATGTATCTGAAAAATGTTCAGGCGGTAGAGGATATCGTACTGGAAAGCATGGATTATATGAAAACCTGGGATGATACACAGACAGATTACTACAGTGCAATCGTCGTGTACCGGATGAAGAGCGGCAGGCAGATTGTCAGACAGATCATGATTCCTGATTCAATCAGTGCCAGCCTTATGGATCGGGTATTTGGAAGTGATGAATTCAAAAAAGGTTATTTCCAGGTCTATAACGACAAAGCAATTGCAGCCGGTATGTCAGATGGCGGGCAGCTGACCTACCGCACCAGCTACGGATCCGAATATGCTTCCGGTACGCTGTATCAGGAATTCAGAGAGAATTATCTCAAGGATGTGGCACAGTTTAATTTCTCATTTGCCAGCACAGAACCTGCATGCGGAGAAGTTGAACTGCAGAATTTCACGGAACAGAACAACCTGTATACGGATTATTATGTTTATCCGCAGTACAGCAATACGATCCGGTTCCTGAAGGAAAACGGCCTGTATCTGGATGGCTCCTTCCCGCTGAATATTATCCGCTCCGTGAAGGTGACCAATTACTATCCGGGACATGATCTGGAAAAAGAAAAGCTTGCAGATCTGAACTATCAGAATTCCAGGGAGAAAGATTATACAGACCGTGCGCAGATCAGGGAAATCATGCAGAATGCTGTCAGCTACGATTATGGAGAATGGATTCCCAACAATTACCGTAATTCACAGTATACGATAGAAGTATATTCCGGACAGCGTTATGATGTTGTGTCATATGGTTTTCGAACGGGTGAGGTGCCTGATTTTGTCAAAAAAGATACAAACTGAGGAGAAAACCGGATTCCATCCGGGAGAAAAACTGAACCGTATGCTGCGCAGAAATGCAGCAGACAAAAAGCAGCTTACCAGATCACAGAAAAACAAAGTAAGTTCCTGGCTCTTCTTATCACCTAGTATTGCAGGGGTGCTGCTTTTCTTCGGATTGCCGTTTTGCGTAGTGATTTATTATGCGATGGTGAACAATCCGGTTCAGCATGTTTTTGTGGGCTTTCACAATTTTGTGAGAGTGTGGGAGAATGGCGCATTTCGGCTTGCCGCGTATAATACCATTCGGTTTTCTGCTGTGGCAGTGCCGCTTGCGGTGGTATTATCCCTGTTTCTGGCAGTTGTCATGGAGAGCAGGATTCCGTTCAAGAGCCAGTTCCGGACATTCTTTTTAAGTCCGATGATGGTGCCGGTAGCTTCTGTTGTACTGATCTGGCAGGTGCTATTTCATTATAACGGGTTAGTGAATGAATGGATGCTGGCAATCGGGCAGAGCAAGATAGACTGGCTCAAATCGGACTATGCGCAGATTGCGATTGTTCTGTTATTCCTGTGGAAGAATCTTGGTTATAACATGATCCTGTTCATGGCAGCGCTGTCGAGTGTCCCAAAGGATATTCTGGAAGTGGCAAGACTGGAAAGTGCAACTGAAATGCAGATATTCTGGAGAATCAAGCTTCGTTATCTCTCTTCTACGATCCTGTTCGTAACGATTATGTCATTGATCAATTCATTTAAGGTATTTCGGGAAACCTATCTGCTGACAGGAGATTATCCTTATGATTCACTGTATATGCTGCAGCATATTATGAATAATACGTTTCAGTCACTGGATTATCAGAAACTGTCGGCAGCAGCAATTATTATGTCAATCGTCATCATCATTCTCGTCGGAATCATGTTTCTGACAGAAGACCGGTTCGGACGTGATA
>JAGOGF010000063.1 GCA_017996845.1 Butyrivibrio sp. | reverse complement strand
TTATATTTCCAGACACTTTCCTTACATTCCTTGATGAAAGGTTCCATTCCGTATTTCTCAATCTGATCCTTACCATCCAGTCCCAGCTTTTTCTCAACTTCCAGCTCAACCGGAAGACCATGCGTGTCCCAGCCTGCCTTACGCGGTACATCATAGCCCTTCATGGTACGGTAACGCGGAATCATATCCTTGATGGCACGTGTCAGAACGTGGCCGATATGCGGTTTGCCGTTTGCCGTCGGCGGACCGTCATAAAAGGTATAAACTTCTCCCTTTTTACGATTATCAATACTCTTCTGAAAAATGTTTTCTTTGTCCCAGAACTCTTCGACCTGCTTCTCACGGTCTACAAAATTCATGCTCGTTGATACTTTCTGGTACATGATTAATCCCTCCTTGATTGAAAAGCTGTTCTCTGGAAGCTCGCGGCGCGGTCTTCGCATAAGAAAGCATCTCACTTGTAAGATGCTCCGCCTCCGGCGGGTCGTATAAACGACATCTTCTTCTGCGCCGGAGTGCGATAAAAAGCCCCGCCCTTTGTAAAAAGGACGAGGCTTCTGATAAGCTCGTTAACCACCTGTTTACACATACGCCCTGCCATATTGGCAGTTAATACGGTTCTCCCTAACGCGAAGAAAACGTCGCAGCCTACTGAATCCTGATTTCGGCCTTGCAGCTCGAAAGTGATTTTCATGAATGCATACTTGCACCGGTTCTCACCTGCCACCGGCTCTCTGGAGCGTTCTGTATCCATTACTCTCTTCGTCATTGCCTTTGTAATTTGATAATTGGCATTATTTTAGTTCATCCTGCCGGAGATTGTCAACTGGTAATTTGCTGTCAGATGTTTTTATAAATATTTTATCATATAAATCTTCACCAAATGCTGTTTTATCTGGAACACCGGGCATAATATGATAGGTGCGTGTCCCATTCCCCTTCCTCTGCGCTTTTAGAAACAATGCCTCTGCATGATCTTTATATCCCGCCGCATAGGTATATAAATGTGTTACAAAGAATATTTCATCTTTGCTCCTGATCAGTGCATCTGTAATCTGTTTGCTGATCTCTGACCCTTCTCTTTCATTGGTCGCAGAAAAAGATTCATTGAATAATATCATGCTATCCGGTTCCAGATGATTAGCAATATCACTCATCCGCTGCAGTTCCTCATCCAGTTTACCGCTTTTGACTGTGCTGTCTTCTTCTTTCTTGAAATGAGAAAAAATACCGCATCTGACTGGTACTTTCATCTTTGCTGCTCCAACAAACATTCCGCATTGTGCCATTACCTGGGCCTGTCCGATGCTCCTTAAAAAAGTAGTTTTTCCGCCTTGATTCGCACCTGTAATAATATAGAGGCTTTTCTCTTCTGCCTGGCAGGTATTTGCTGTTATATCTCTTTCTTTCAAAAGCAGCAGACTGAGATCATATAAATTGTCCCAACTTCTGTCTCTGCTGCCTGCCTGCTTTATCTGTGGAATACAATAAGGCATATTATCTGCTGCGATCTGATCCCATAAATTCAGGCACCCGACATAGAATGCCAACTCTGTTTGCAGCATCGTAAAAAAGTTTTCAAGATGTGAGGCCGATTGTGCCAATGCATTGGCTGCTTCATTAATTGCAAGTTCTTCCCGATGCTGCAAATCTTTTGCCCCCTTATCATCGCGTTCATTCAGTCTGTAGCTGGGTGTACTGGCCCAATCCCAGTTCAGAATATGCTTTTCTCTGCAGCGTAATACATAATTTACACCCTGCAGATAATCTCCCATTTCTGCACTGATTAGCATTCCATCTTTTGTCTTAAGCTCTGAAATCAGCCGCTTTGCCTCCGCAAGATATGAATCTGAAAGTTCCTGTTCCAACATTTGAAACAGATTACCGAAGCCCTCTGAGAAAAAGCAGTCCTTATATTGATCTGCAACATGACGGAATTCCTGCAATCCCCACAAATAGCATTCCATATAATCAATTGCTGTCGAATAGGTCGATGTCAGATATGCGCATTCGAGTCCGCCCCAAAATCCATGTTTTCTTTTATCTGTTTCCGAACAGATATGGTAGAGTTTACGTACCGCTTCCGGTTGATTCAATGCATCCAGCAGAATACTCTGGCGATACAGGATATCCTCCGTCCTGTGTAAAGGTGACGCAATTACCCTGGTACATACTGCATTGATCAGCTTGTCCTTTCCATCCATTGCAGCTATGATATGACGCATCTCCAGATCTCGCATCAGTACATCACTTCCGTACACTTCACTGACCGCTTTGCTATCGTTTGTATTTCGAAACATCAGATATGCTTTCAAACCTGCAGCCTCTTTTCCAACTGTTCATAAGTTAATCCGTATTTTTCAGCAATATCCAGTGCATAGGCATGACCATCCGGCTTTTTGCGTATGACTTTATAACTCCTGCTATGTTCCTGATTCTGATCCACCATACTCATGAAACTGACTGTATTGGGCCCATATTCTGCCAGTTCATCCAAAAAGGTTACCACTACCGCGGGTGTGCCAATTAAAGTCAGCCATTCCATCATATATCTGCCTAGTTTGATCGCATCTTCCAGTGTGGTCGAAGCAAATATCTCGTTTATGATAATAATACTGTCAGAAGTCGCATTTTGCTCCAGATTATGCAGCCTTTCCAGCTCATCCTGCAGTTTTCCATTTAAATTTGTAATATCTTCCTCTCGTTCAAAATGTGTCAGAACCTGATCGCACAGTAACAGCTTTGCGCAGCGCCCAGGGACACTGACTCCCAGAGACGCAAGATAATGCAGCTGGCCGAACGCTCTGGCAAAAGTCGTTTTACCTCCCTGATTTGGTCCTGTCACCACCATAATATGTTCCGGTGTTGATAATGAAAAATCGTTTGTCACAATATGCTCTGACTGCAGATAAGCAAGTGCTACATCAAAGAACGCTTCTGCAGACATCTGTCGCTTATCAATGTCTATTTCCGGGTAGCAAAACTGCAATCCTGACAGCTGCAATGCAGCTGTCATTTCCAACCACCCAAGATAAAACTGAATTTCTTTTGCAAATAAAAGCAGAATTTCATCATCAAAATGAATATATGATTTACAGAAATCAGCCAGTTTATCAAAAAGATCCGGATACACTTCCGACAGCATGGATAAAATTTCTGCTTCGATATGTTCAGCATATGGTGCCTTATTGAGTTCATGCCTGTAATCCTTTACGGTATCCTGCCTGAACTTCTCAAACAGCGACAAAATCCGGTCTGTCTGGCTTTTTTCTCCCTGATATTTCCGCACACGAACCGTCCCGTCTTTTAGGTAAATGCAATAACTGATTTCCTTACATTTTTGTTTTATCTGCTCCACACATTCCTGAAATTTCAAAAACGTTTCTGAAGTGCAATATTCCCCAAGATATGTTTTGAATGCTTTCATTCCAACCGATTTCAGCGATATGCTCTGCAGTTTTCTGCTCAAATCCATAACCGAATTGCAGTATAGATCTGCTTCTCTGAGCATATATCCACGTGTTAAATAATTGTTTTCCCATGCTTCTTTTTTCTCAAGTTTTGAACGTATTTCATCCATTCGTTTTCTGAGAAGACCTGCATTCCTGGAATATTCAGATACCATTTCTCTAATCGTCACATTCTCCAGATCCTGAAACACCTGTTGGCGATATACGATGCTTTCCTTGTCCTGTAACTGCGTATGATAAAATTGCTCCAACTGATAATCTGCTCTGTTTTTTAAAATGTGAGAAAATAACTGATCCATATTCAGATCTCGCAGGCATTCCGGTGATGTCGTTCTTCTGGGCTTTTTATATCGTAACTGATCCGGGTATAATATACTGTAAAAAGACATTGATATCCTTTCTGCCGTTTTTCATATTTTATATCTCTGACTTTTAAAATTAGGCAAGTATTTTGTTTCTATTTTCAGCTTTTTCTCTGGAACATAATTTCTGATAGGATTTTTCAATCAAAAATGATCCAAGCGGTGCAGTAATTAATATTGAGATTACAGAAAGAGATAACACAGTGTTGCCACATGCAAGTCCTTTCGAAAGTGCTACTCCACCTATTGCTGCCTGGACAGTTGCTTTGGGAATCTCTGTAATCACACAAAACAATTTCTCTTTTTGGCTTAATCCAATACCGAAAACTGAAATCAAAGTACCAATAGAGCGGAACACTAATCCAATGGTAAGCATCACAACCATAACGATTCCGGCAGATAAGACATGTTTCACATCCACTGAAGTTCCCACCAGAACAAACAATAAAATTTCCGCTCCAACCCACAGTTTCTCAAACTTACCGTTTAGTCTTTTTGCAACGATCCGGCGTTTATCATTGATCATAATGCACATACTCATAACCGCAAGCAATCCTGAAATGCTGAATATTCCGGTTAATACTTTTTCCTGATAGGCAAGTGCAAAGGATATTGCCAGAATAATAAGCACTTTGACCGTATCCCGTATATGTACCTGTTTAAAAAGCCATGCCAGTACGAGTCCCAAAGCCACTCCCAACATAATCCCCAGAATCATAGATATCGGGATCTGAAGGAAACTCTCGGCAGACACTTTTTCTCCACCTGCCAAAGCGATCAGTGCTGTGAAAATCACAATTACGTATACAGACCCTGCAGATGAACCTGCGATGATCATCTGTGGAATCCCTTTTTTGCTTCCCCATCCGCCATCCATCATTTTGGTCATAAAAGGAACAACTGTTGCAGGTGAAACTGCTCCCATTACAGTTCCCAAAATAGCTGATTCCAGAACAGTCAATCCCATCAGTTTGGGAGCAAAAATTACAAATGCAAGCAGTTCGAAGGTTGCGGGCATGAAGCACATCATAACCGCTGGTCTTCCGATTTTTTTCAGATCGCTGATATCAATAGAAAGACCTGCTTTTGCAAGAATAATGATCAATGCTATCTCACGAATATCTGCCGAAATCGAGAGAATGTTTTTGTCAAACAGATTTAGTACATTCGGACCGAAAATAATACCCGTCAATAACATTCCCAATATTGCCGGCAGATGAAGCTTTTTGAATATCCATCCAAATGCAAGTCCTGCAATGATGATAATAAATAGACTCAGTAACATAATGGTTCTCCTCTCCGTTTGTGCAGATGGACGCAAAAAAAGCTGACAACATCTGTGTTTTTACACAGAAGTCATCAGCCATATCTGGCGGTTTCGATTTTAATCGAGGGAGAACTTCTTTCCCTGAGTGATAATTAATAGTAACTCGCTTTGTTTCTATTGTCAAACGATACCCATAATCTCATCTGCCAGTTTTGTAAGCTTACTTTCATTCTCTGATGCAGCCGGATTGCCTTTATCTGCAAGCGATGTGCTATACCGGATATGATGCAGCATTTTCTCCAGATCGAAAATGCAACCGGCATTATCGCCACCGCCACTGCAGGTGAATACAGCAACAACCTTATCATCCGGATGATTTTTTTTCAAAAAGCTTCGGATCGCAGGTGCACATTTTCCTGCCCAGACAGGAGTTCCCAGGATAATCTCATCGTAAGAAGACAAATCAAATGCAGTATCAGCGATTTTCGGACAGATCCCAAACATCGCCTGCATACCGCCGATCATGAATTTCTTACCGCCTTCTTTGGGAATAGCTTTCAGCGGTCGTATCTCCAGAAGTTCTGCCTGTAACTGTCCTGCAAGCCTTTTGGCTGCCTGCTTCGTATTCCCTTCCAGTGAATAGTACACAACGATTCTCTTCATCCTGTTCCTCCGTTTCCATACTTTGGATTCATCTGCTTTATCTGCTGATTGCGACTGCTTCTGGCGTTCAATAATCCGACTTACCATCGTCTCCCGGTCTTTCCGGAAATCCGGTAAAGTTTTCCACTTCCTCCGGTTTTCCGATCGTATCTGCCGCAAAGGTCACTGTTGGCTCTACAAACAACACAACTTCTTCCATGCTATTTTACTTTACTGTGGTTGTTTCCCAATATAGGAAAGTATACCACCATCCACTTATAAAATGTGACCATTTACAAAATTAGATTCATTCGCGTTCGATTCAGATTCTGCTTGACTGTTCCAGTTCTTCAAAAATTGTCACTTCTTCCAGCGCTCTGACGAACTGTTCCATTCCTTCCTGGTCCAATCCGGTAAATCTTCCCTGTATGGTGCTGTCCAGATCCAATACCCCAACCAGCCTGCCTCCCGAATGGATCGGAATGACCATTTCCGAATTGGATGCGCTGTCACAGGCGATATGTCCTTTGAACTGATGTACATCTTCTATTCTCTGTGTCTGATCCGTCTGCGCAGCAGCTCCGCATACGCCCTTTCCCAGTTCAATTCTGATGCAGGCAACATGCCCCTGAAAAGGCCCCAGCAGAAGGCTGCCACGGTTCATAAGATAAAATCCTGCCCAGTTCAGATCTTCCACATTATCCATAATAAGCGCCGAAGCATTTGACAGAACCGGGATGTAAGCCGAATCTTCCTCCGCCAATGCTTTTATCTGCTGCGCAAGCAATTTGTAATCTGTCATGGTTCTGCTCCTTTGTAGCTTTTTTTGATGTTCACATTTTGTTTACAATACTTTTAGTTTCCATTAAGGTTTATGTACTATAATCATTTTATCAGCTAAAGCAACTAGCTGATACCAAATAAATAACTTTTTTTCATAACTTTAAAAGGCCGCCTGATTCCCCGATCAGACGGCCTCCTCCCTTTTTATGGCAAGGGTCTGCCATTCTTATTTTTATCCTTTTACTGCTCCTGCCGTCATTCCGGCAAACAGCGATGCATAATCTGCATACATTCCTACATTAAAAGTGATAAACTATATTTGTCAAATGCTTGATAAGGAGTTGACCATGTCATGAACATGAAATATTTCTGGAAACAACAATATGATCTTCCTGATGGAATCGGATATCCGCTTTGGGGACAAACGCACCTGACCAGCATTTTTGTGGTCACCGTATGCATCTGTCTGATTCTATATCTGATTCTGCATATGGCAAGGCAGCATCAGCAGATCTTTGTATATGCCATTCCGCTTGTCATGACAGGTCTTGAAACCTGGAAGGATTTGTTTCTGACATCCGTCCATCGCTTTTCAGTGGGATATCTGCCGCTGCACCTGTGCAGTATCGGGATATTCGTATTTCTGGCCCACGCCTTTGCAAGAACCGCCAAATGGCGTGCAATCTGGGGCGAGATCGCATTCTGCCTGATTATGCCTGGTGCCCTGGTCGCACTTGCAGATCCTGACTGGACCACTTTGTATCCTTCCTGGAATTTCATGAATCTGTACAGCTATACCTGGCATGGGCTTTTGGTTCTGTACCCTGCACTTCTTAAGCTTCGGGGCGACATCCATCCCAGTATCCGTCATATACACTGGGATCTTTTATTTCTGTGCGGCATTCTTCCGCCAATTTACGTTTTTAATAAGGTTTTTCAGTGCAATTATTTTTTCATCAACTGGCCGATTCCAGACAGTCCTTTATCCTGGCTCTCTTCCTTCATGGGCGTTCCAGGCTATCTGTTCGGTTATGCCATCCTCGTCTTTATCATGATCCTGATCGTCTATCTGTGCATCTATACCTTTTCCCACCTGATCAGATTCTGGTCGCATTAATCCACTTCCCGTTCAGTTTCATAAACAGATGAACGAGCGGCCCGAGGCAAAATGCAGTCAGAACCGTTCCTACGCCCAGATGGCTTCCGCTCCAGGTGATAAATCCTGATAATGCAGCAACCAGAATGATCGCAACACAGCTCCCATCGGTAATAATACGTCCTGCAAAATAGGGAATCCGGAAATGTTCCGCCAGCCACATGGAAAGAAAATCATACGGGGAAGCGCCCAGTCCTGCTGCCTGATACATGGAAAGGCCAAAAGATAAAATGATAAGTGCAACAGCCATTACAATCAGCTGCAGGATAATCGTCATTCCATCTCCGGTAATTCCGGCTGTCATAAGCAGCCAGGTAAAGCCCTGCGTCATATATCCCAGAATAAAAAGATTGATCAGCGCGCCAAATCCGAGATACCTGATTCCAATCAAGAGCTGCACGACCAGCAGAATCAGATTCATCAACAATTGAAAATTACCAAGTCCCATCGAAAATCCTGCACTGATCGCCATCATCATGGCAGTATAGGGGTCATTTCCCATTCCTGAAATGCGCAAAACCGCTTCTCCGAGTCCCAGAATAATATTCCCCAAAAAAGCTGCAAATAGTTTTTTCCATGTAAATCTGCCGATAAAAATCTGTACTACCTTTTCCATTGACCTGTTATCCCCCATGATTAAATTTTGCTCCTGTGTTATCCACATTAAAACCATCTATTGCTAAAAGAAGGGATCCGGTCTGTACCCGAATCCCTTCATGTCATTTAAACATCTTTGCCTTGCGGAAAATCAATGCCACAAAAACACTGATCATAATAACCATAAATACAATAATGGTAAATCCAAACGGACTTTGTGCAAAAGGCATTCCGTCGACATTGACATTCATGCCATATGCACTGAACACGATCGTCGGGATTGCCATGACAATCGTAATGATCGCCAGCACCTTCATAACAATATTCAGATTATTGGAAATAACAGAAGCAAAAGCATCCATCATCCCACTCAAAATCCCGCTGTATATATCTGCCATTTCAATGGCCTGTTTATTTTCTACGATAACATCCTCTAAGAGTTCTGAATCTTCCGGATATTTTTTGATCAGCGCAGTCCTTAATAATTTCTCCAGAACTGCTTCGTTTGAACGCAGCGCGGTGGAAAAATACACCAGACTTTTTTCCAGCTTGAGCAGTTCGATCAGCTCGCTGTTCTTTGTTGATTTATGCAGCTGATCCTCAATTTCATCACTTTTTTTATCCACATTTCTCAGATAGCGAAGATATAATGTATCAATGCGATACAGGAACTGCAGTATAAACCTTGACTTCATAAAGGTATTGAAATCTCTTACCTTGCCTTGTGCAAAAGCCTTGATCACCGGAGAATTCTCACTGCATACCGTAATCATTGCATCCTGAACAATCAGGATCGACATAGGAATGGTGCTGTAAAGCTCTCTGTCACTCTGCTCTTCAACGGTCGGGATATTTACCAGTACCATCGTATAATTGTCATCTACTTCAATACGGGAGCGTTCATCCGTATCCAGTGCTGCCTTCAGCACATCATCGGGCAGTGAATACTGCTCACAGATATACTGAATCTCCTTTTCCACAGGAGCTACCATTGAAATCCAACATCCTTCTTTAAATGCCTGGATCTCCTGCAGACGTCCGTTTTCGGTCATGTAATATTGTAACATAATCCATACTTCCTTTCGCGGCACCATGCCGCAAAAAGGGCATGGTATTATTTAGTTGTCATCATTAAGGTACATAAGGGAATGTCTGAACTTTGCGCAGGTTCCATGCGATCACAACCTTTCAAAATGTGTAAGTTTTATTACTCAGTCAGCTTATCTTACCTTCTTAAAACAGGTGCTGTCAACCTTTAAATATCTTTCAAACTCTATTGCAAACTGTGTCCCGATCCGAGACAATTCTCCAAAAACTTTTTCCCGTCCGATTGCGCTCTGATACCAGTTGTCTGCCGAGATATCATATTCCTGTGTCCGGGCTACCGGATCTATCATAAATACCGTATCCGGGAAAAAAATCTGATAATACATCAGGCATCTGCGGGCGTGAAAAGCTTTGCAACACAGGATTGCCTTTTTGAGAACAATCTTATGTTCTGCCAGAAGTTCCCTTGAAAAAAGCGCATTTTGCTGCGTAAACATTGCACGTTTCTCGGCTATTATTGCCTGTCCGTCGACCCCGCAGTCCACCAGAACCTCTGTATAGAAATCCGCTTCCGTCTCAAATGGTCCCGGATACCTGTCCTGCTGCGATCTCGCGCCATGAAACGAATCTGTTTTTATGCTGAATTTTCCGGAAGGCACAACAAGCGGTGCCATTTTCGCTTTCCAAAGTCTTGCTGCTTCCTGCGGAAGTTCCGCAAGACTTCCACCCGGAATGAGAACCGCATCCGCCGGTTCCAGTTCATTTTCTACAAAAATGAATTTCGTAATATCATCTATGATCTGTCTGTTCATATTGCTCAACCTCCTTCTCTGATGGTATTCCTGCATCTTATGGCAAATACGCAAAAACCCCGGATGCATTCCGCATCCGGGGTAAAATATAAGCGATAGACGGGATTCGAACCCGCGGTCTCCACCTTGGCAAGGTGGCGCTTTACCAGCTAAGCTACTATCGCATTTTGTCAGTCGCTTATCGCGACAACAAAATGAATTTTAAACCATAACGGAAATCTTGTCAACGGGATTTTCATATTTTTCCAAACTTTTCCGGATGCAATCGAAAATAGGAGATCATCTCTGCCGTCAGGCTCAATTGGTTCGGTGTCTGATCAATTTCCTGTCTGTCTACCCATTCCGCTGCAGCAAGTTCCCCGGTATCCCGGTGAATTGCAAGACTACCTTTTACGCAGCAGAAATATCCCAGTAACAGATTCGAATCAAATCCCCAGGGCTGGCTCCTGTAATACCGGATATCTGTAACTTCCAGGCCGACCTCTTCCATCACTTCCCTGCGGACGGTATCCTCTGCTGTTTCTCCGATTTCACAAAAACCCGCGATCAACGCCGTTCCCTTATATTCTCTCCCTGCGTAGCGTGTCATAACGATTCGTGTTCCATCCGTCACACCGACAATTATCGCAGGTGCAATCTTTGGATAGATCAGATTCCCGCACTCCGGACAATGCATTGCCCTCTCTGTCTCATAAATCTCTGTCTCATGCCCACACCTGCCGCAAAAACGATTATCCCTGTACCAGGTATACAAATGGTATGCAGTCATCCCTGCAAAGCATAGATCCTGCGGATCCGTTCTGCGAAAAAGAACGGTCTTCTCATATTGAAATCCCGCTGCCTGCAGTTCCTGCTCTTCTATCAGTAAATAAAATGCCTGTTCATCAATCTGAAACAGATACTGTAACTGATATTCACCTGCCACAGAAGCTTCCGGAAAAGATAGTCTTCCGTCTTCATCCAGATGTGCCAGCACTTCTTTGTTGCGAAATGCAAAAAGTATATCCCCCGGGTTCGGTTTAATCTGACGATATTCATTATGAAAAACTTTTGGACCAATTTCCTGTATCACTGATCTTTTGCCTCATTTTCTGCATGTTTTTATGACAAGCAGGTTTCTTTCCTGAACGATCCATATGAAATAAGTTAAAATCATCATATGGCAACCGCGATTTTTTCACAACCATTTTCATGCCGGGTTATCATAAATTATTTTATTCAAAACAATATGGATTTTCATCGGCAGTCACTTTTTATATTTTGTGCTTCTTTTTCCCCACGCACCCTTGTGCTATACTAAATAAATGCAGTCAAAAAATATGCAACCACAATAAAAGTACTGTTGGATTACCAACAAAAGGAGTCATTTGAGTAACGATAATCTAATTCATACAGCAGATGCAAAAGTACTGCTGAAAAAAGGCGAGGGCCGCACGATCAAAGCCGGAGGACTCTGGGTTTTTGATAATGAAATCGCTTCCATTTCCGGAAGCTTTGAAAATGGAGACATCATTACCGTACATGATTTTGATGATTTTTTCCTTGGGTATGGATTCATTAATACAAATTCCAAAATTCGTATCCGTCTAATGTCCCGCAGCAAAGCAAATCCGGTAACGCCGCAGCTGATTGAGACCCGCGTCCGCAATGCATGGAACTACCGTAAAGAAGTAATCGACACCAGTTGCTGCCGCTTAATCTTTGGTGAAGCAGATTTTCTGCCCGGTATTACCATTGATAAATTCTCAGAAGTTCTGGTCGTCGAATCGCTTGCACTTGGTACCGACCTTCTGAAACCGCTTATTCTGGATGCCTGCAAAAAAATATTGGCAGAAGATGATATCACCGTCCGCGGGATTTATGAACGCAGCGATGCAAAGGTGCGCGAGCAGGAAGGTCTGGAACGTTACAAAGGCTTTATCGGCGAAGCTTTTGACACCAAAGTTCTGATTGAGGAAAATGGCATCCGCTATTATGTGGATGTGGAAAACGGACAGAAAACGGGATTTTTCCTGGATCAGAAAAACAACCGCATGTCCATCCGCAGGCTTTGCCCCGGTAAAAAAGTTCTGGACTGTTTCACACATACCGGTTCTTTTGCACTGAACGCTGCTGCGGCCGGCGCCTCTCAGGTTCTGGGCGTGGATGCCTCTGACCTTGGTATTGCGCAGGCGCAGGAAAATGCCCGGATCAACAGTCTGGACAACATCGCATCTTTCCAGGTCGCTGATGTTTTCGAACTGCTCCCTGCACTGGAGAAGCAAAAAGAACTATTTGATGTTGTCATTCTGGATCCTCCTGCATTTACCAAATCCCGTGCTTCCATCAAGAAAGCCGTAACCGGTTATCGGGAAATCAATCTGCGCGGTATGCGACTGGTAAAGGACGGCGGTTTCCTGGTGACCTGCTCCTGTTCCCACTTCATGGATCCCGATCTGTTCGCAAAGACGATTCAGGAAGCAGCACGCGATGCACACAAGCGGCTCCGTCAGGTTGAATTTCGCCAGCAGGCTGCCGACCACCCGATTCTGTGGGCGAATGATACTTCCTATTATCTGAAATTCTATATCTTCCAGGTTGTGGACGAACTGTAAATCTGTATAAACCATGCCTTTCGACACGGTTCCTACATCAACTTCTTATTCTGTCAGTCTCAGAAAGGCTCTATTAATGAAAAAAAGTTCTAACTCCATGGACATGACAGAGGGTATCATCTGGAAACAGCTGATACTCTTTGCCTTACCTCTTCTCGCCGGAAATATCTTTCAGCAGCTCTATAACACCGTTGACAGTATTGTCGTCGGTAACTTTGTCGGCCCTGATGCACTTGGCGCGGTTACCTCCGTAGCACCTGTAATCAATACGCTGGTCGGCCTTTTCATGGGAATGTCTTCCGGTGCAAGTGTTACGATTTCTCAGTATTTTGGAGCAAAAAACACTGCAAATCTGCGCAAATCTGTTCACACTTCCATTGTTACAACGCTTCTTCTCGCTTTAGCCTTTATGTTCATCGGCTACTATATGACACCGCCCATGCTGAGGTGTATGAAAACACCGGATACGATTTTCCCGCTCGCAACCATCTATCTGCGAATCTATTTTCTGGGTATCCTGGGACTTATGATTTACAATATGGGATCTGCCATTCTGCGTGCTGTGGGCGATTCCAAACGTCCGCTGTATTTTCTGATCCTGACTTCCATTATGAATGTATTTCTGGATCTTCTGTTCGTTATAGTATTTCATATGGGTGTCGCAGGCGTTGCCTATGCAACAATCATATCGCAGTTTGTATCGGCCATTCTGATCATGATCGTATTATTTCGCAGTAAAGAATGCTACAGTCTTCGCTGGAATGAAATGCGGATCGATCGCAATATGCTTGGCAGAATCGTATACATTGGTATTCCGGCAGGGCTCCAGATGGCCATTACCTCTTTTTCAAATGTATTCGTGCAATCT
>JAGOGF010000186.1 GCA_017996845.1 Butyrivibrio sp. | reverse complement strand
TTATTATAGAGGTGTTGTCCTGGTACCGCAAACGGACAGAGCATTTCCTGATATCTATCCAGGATCCTGCTATATCAGCTATAAAATGATACACTGTTCACAAATTCTGTATCCGGTTTCCATCCCGTATCCGCATGAATTTTCTCAGTTGACGGCTGAAGTGACACGAACGGGGTTGGGTCCTCTCCATAGACGATCTCCGTTTCCACATCGTACAATTGCCGCAGTTTCTCGGTGAATGTACAGAGCGGATGATAATCTCCGCTTGCAATGTTATAAATTTCCCCTGTGCGCCCGTGTTCCGCAAGTGCGATCAATGCCTCTGCCGCATCCCCCGCATCCAGATAATCCCAGTTCTGTCTGCAGGAGGACAGTCTGATCTGTTCTCCGCCTCGCAATTTTGCCGCCAGATCAGGCAGCATACGTCCTGCAGGCTCATATTTGCCGATCAGGCTGAATATTCTGCCCCATATCCAGTCTATCTGCAGCTGCTGCGCCAGATTTCTTGTCAGATAGCAGGCTGCGACCTTTGCCGCTCCATAGGATGAAAAAGGCATCGGTAACATATTTTCGGTGATCAGTCCCTTTGTAACACCATATTCGGCCTGTGAGCCTGTACCTATGAACCGTTTGCAGCCAAGTGCTGCTGCCGCACGCAGTGCAGCAAGCGAAACTTCAACATTTGCATATTGTGCTGCAAAGTCATCTCTGCCGCCTGTCCAGATCAAATGAAAAAAAACATCACATTTTCCACCTATTCTGTCCGGCAGTTCTGATATCTCTGTCATATCCAATGTCACAAAATGAAGTCTTTCATTTTCCTTCAATCTGTCATTGTGTGCAGAATTCCTGCGAATGACTGCATATACCTCATAACCATGTTCGATCAGATGCTCTGTCAGATTACATCCTGCAAATCCTGCCGCACCTGTTACAACTGCTTTTTTCATCTTTTTTCTTTCCTGCGCTTTTTGGTAGTGTCAAATATCTACCTTGTTTTATTGTTCTAAACCTTGATTTTATGGGAGTTTGCACCAAAAAGAGCATTGACCTCCCTTTTTTTGATATAATGTCCTCGACCAAAATTCCAAAATACCGAAAGGAGCCAATGCTCATGGACATTATACTTTATTTACTTCAATTCATTCAATACCAACATAAACAAATTTGCTGGCTTATTAACTTTATCTGTAGATACATTCCCCTCAAGCAGTGGGCTTTTGATGATTCCTATTCTCCAAAGTATCAGAAATTCAAGATTGACGAGCTTCCTAAAATCATATCCTACAAACAGGATTGGAACTGGAAGGATCTCATCTCTTATTACCAATGGCGTTATCATAAAACCATACGTCCAGTATTCAGACGGGTGGAGTGTGATATTCCAAAACACTGTACCTGTCCTGCATGTGATGCCCCTGTGGACTATCTCATGTGGAATGATGGTAAGAAGAAAAGCCAGGTTCTGTGCAAGGTCTGTCAGACTCATTTTTCTCCAACTAAGGATAACCGTTTTTCAAAAACTACTGTCCTCAAGTGCCCTCATTGCAATCACAGCCTTGTTCACAAGAAAGACCGTAAACACTTCATCATCCATAAATGTGTAAATCCTAAATGTCCTTATTATCTGTATAACCTCAAAAAGGTTGATAAAAAGCATCTGGACGAGGACTATGGCAAAAATAAATATAAACTCCACTACATCTACCGTGAATTCACGATAGATTTCTTTAAGTTGGACTTAAACTCTCTGTCAAAGAATGCATCTTCTCTCAAATTCAGCAAGTTTGACTCCAACACGATGTGTCTGTGCATAACTCTCCACGTGAATCTTGGGCTTTCTCTCCGGAAAACCAAGCAGGCTCTAAAAGACCTCTACGGTATCGATATTTCCCATCAGAGCATCGCCAACTACTGTAAATCAGCGGCTGCCTGTATCAAGCCCTTTGTTGACAACTATGATTACGGCACAGGCAAAGTGTTTACTGCCGATGAGACCTATATCAAGATTCGTGGCATCAAAGCCTATATCTGGTTCATTATGGATGCTGCCAGTCGTTCCATCATTGGTTACCAGGTATCTGATAACCGTGGAGTTGGTCCCTGTATCCTTGCCATGCGAATGGCTTTCAAACACCTCAAGGAACTTCCTCAGCACTTTAAATTCATTGCTGACGGTTATAGTGCCTATCCACTGGCTGCCCAGCAGTTCTTCCATGAGTTTGGTGATAAATTTAAGTTTGATATTACTCAAGTAATTGGACTTACCAACGACGATGAAGTATCCAAAGAGTTCCGGCCATACAAACAGATGATTGAACGGCTTAACCGTACATACAAGGCTTCTTACAGACCTACCAACGGTTTTGATAACATCGACGGTGCCAACTATGATTTAGCTCTGTGGGTTGCCTATTACAACTTTCTTCGTCCCCATAAGCACAATAACTACAAAGTACTTAATGATGTCGAAGTGCTTAAAGGTGCTGGAAACATGCCTGGTAAATGGCAACTTTTAATCTTCCTTGGACAACAAACCATCTTGAACTTGCAAAACGGCGAAGCCGCTAACTGTTCTTAGATTCCAAGCCAGAGGTAAGTACACCAGCCACCGCGTAAGCGGCTATGCCCTTGATGGCACGAAAAAGAACTGCTACACTGCTGAATACGACGGAATAAAACTAACTGTTCTTGAGTTCTTCGCCGTCGGTGACGAACCTTCAGCAGTTCTTTTTCGTGCTGTCAAGGGTGGCGTTAAGCTATCACAAACTAAAATATCTACAGTTTTCAAGGTTCATCTGAGCCTTTTTTCTTTGCTCAGTTTTTTCATAAATCATTTGACACTATCCGCTTTTTTATGCACATGTTGACTTTATACCCTTCCTGTCATGAATGAGGTATAATAACATTATATGATTAACGTTACACCCCAGGAAGGAATCCTATGACTGATCTCTCCATCTGCATCATATCCAGAAATGAAGAACAGAATATTCAGAAATGTCTGCGTGCACTGGCACCGATGCAATGTGAAATCATTGTAACCGATACCGGTTCCAGTGACAATACGCTTAAAACAGCTGCAAAATATACACGCCAGATTTATCAGTTCCCCTGGTGTGATGACTTCAGCGCTGCCAGAAATTTTACGGCATCCCGCGCTTCCTCCGACTGGATCCTGGCCGTTGACTGCGATGAATATATGATTGAGGCAGATCTGTTGATGCTGCGTACACTTATTAATGAACATCCGCTTGAAATCGGTATGATCAACCGGATCAGCCCATACCCGAGACACAATACGCAGCAGACACTGCACGAATATGTTGCAAGGCTCTATAATCGAAATCTTTATGCTTATAAAGGAAAGATACACGAAACGGTAGAGCCGCTTCCGTTATCCGGTGTTCCCACAAGCGGAAACGGTCCGAAATATTTTGAAATACCACTGACATTTTTCCATGCAGGATATCAGACGGAAGATATTCGCAGGCAAAAAGCAGAACGTGATCTGAAAATGCTGCAGGAAACACTGCGTCTGGAAGGTCCCTCTTCCTATACTTATTATCAGCTTGGCAAATGCTATGTAGTCATGAACGATCCTGCACTTGCTGCGCATTACTTTGACCTTGGGCTGAACATGGATGTAAATCCTGCGCTGACCTATGTGCAGGAAATGGTAGAATCCTATGGTTACTGTCTGCTCGATCTGAAACAGTACCAGAAAGCATTGCAGTTCGAGAATCTGTATGGCACTTTTGCAGTTCGTGCTGACTTTGTGTTTCTGATGGGACTGATCTATATGAATAACGCCAGATTTCCGGAAGCAATCGCGCAATTTGAAAAAGCGACAAAGATGTCAGAATACTCCATTGAAGGCGTAAACAGTTACAGTGCCTGGTATAACATCGGTGTCATCTATGAATGCCTTGGCAAACATGACCTTGCACTGCAGTATTACGGTAAATGCGGGAGTTTCCAACCGGCAGTGGAACGAATTGCAGCGATCAGCTGATGTGTCTGACCGCCAGAATATCCTGTGAAAGTTCTTCTGTTCGAAACCCTTTCCCGGAAAGATAATCCACATATTCTTTCCTATTATAATCTCCTGCACTCAGAAGCATTGTTCCCTCCGCGGCAAGAATCAGGCTGAGCTTATCCAGAAATATCTCCGGATTTTTAACATACTGCAGTGCATCCGCCACTATAATAATATGAAAAGAATGCTCCGGAT
>JAGOGF010000185.1 GCA_017996845.1 Butyrivibrio sp. | reverse complement strand
TTCCGCAATGTCGTTATGACGCAGCATATGGCTTTTTATACCGAGGAAGCCGTTAATGATATGGTAAAATACGGCCTCAGCGGTATTCTGGATATGGCTGCAAATCCAAAAGGATCTACCGAATTAACCTGAGCAGGTCTGCTTATTGCAGATCCATCTCAAACAGCCTTGCCATAACCGGCTCTTCAAAACGCAGCCAGAGCAGTTCCTGCTCTGCTTTATACTCATATTTCAGGTGATTACTGCAAGCATCTGCCGGATATGCCAGATGCAGATTGCTGATCTCGCCAAATCTTCTTTTCGGAACAGGAATCTCAATCTCGGCAGCATCTTCCAGAGAGGCTGCTTCCAAATCTTTTCTCCATACTGCCATATACGCTTTCTTATCTGTGTATAATACCAGACATAACCACTGATCCAATGTATGCGCCAGTCCGATCGGCCAGTAAGGAAGCGAGTTTCTGATATCTCCCCGAATTGTTTTATAGTATGAAATCCCTTCATCCACAAGTTCACGTCTGTCCCTGGAAATAGCTGCAAGATGACCACTTTGATGAATGCGGCACAAAAGTGCATTGATCATATTATAAATGACTTCCTCCTGCGTTCCATCGCGCAGCGGATAGGACCATATCGCAGCCTGTTCGGGTGTCAGTGCTGACGGAACATTCGCTGAAATTGTTGCATAGTTTATATAGTCCTCCTGATCACTGGTCGACTGAATGCTGTACCGCTGCAGCATTGCATAATCCATCCGCAATCCCCCGCTGGAACAGTTCTCTATCACCAATTCCGGATACTTCTCAAAGATACCATCCAGCCATTTCAAATAAGCCCTTTCATGCTCCAGCATGCCTTCCCCGACACTCTCGCAGTCAAGCTCGGTTCCGATTCCGGGTTCAATATTGTAATCCATCTTAATGTAGCCTACTCCATAATCCTGCACCATACGGTCAATCACTGCCGTTACATATGCGATTACTTCCGGATTGCGGAAATCAAGCTGATAACGACTTCTGTCATACACTCTTTTCCCATGTCTGACAAAGAACCAACTATCCGGAACCTGAGACGCCATCTCACAATAGATTCCCATGACCTCCAGTTCCAGCCACACGCCTGCGACCATTCCTTTTGAACGAATATAATCCGTCACTTCACGAATGCCACCCGGGAAGCGCTTTCTGGATTCCTTCCATTCACCGACATTGCTCCACCACTCTCCATCGGCATACCATCCTGCATCAATTACATAGTATTCCGCACCAGCTTCTGCAGCAGCATCAATTAAAGGTATTTCTTTTTCCGTCGTCGGATCTCCAAACAGACAATTCATATAATCATTGAAAATAACCGGCAATTTCTCGTCGTCCGTATTCGGTCTGCGTATCTGCCTGCGGTAACGGGTCATCTGTGCCATTGCATTGGAGAAATCCGCATCCGAAACCCCTACTGCAACAGGTACTGTCGTAAAGCTGTCTCCGGGCTGCAAATCCCGGAACCAATGCGACTGCAGTTCTGTCGGTCCGCTTACATTCAGGAAAATGTGGTCATTCTGAAATCCATATTCATAGTGCCACGAACCATTATGTTCAATTTGAAAAAACAGACTGCTGTCTGCGTTTGTATTCTCTACATAACCCATCGGCAGATAGTCCTTGGAAGACCAGTGTCCGGTGTTGGTCACATCAATTGTCTTGGAGGTTCTGACAAAAACATGTGGCTGATTCTGTGCAAGTCCCAGTTGTGCAAAAGAATAATCCTGCCACGAAATTTCTTTTTGCCAGCCATTGTGGGGAATATACAACCTCATTTTATCATCAGAAGAACCCGTCCCCTCTTTTTCAAGTCCAAGATAACTGAAGGATGAAATATAATCCAGGGTTTGCACATTTCGTCCATTATTATCGATCATATGCCACATCCTGACAATTGGAATGCCATGATAAAACTGCCAGTGCGTTGTAACCTTTATCCCGGTTTCTGTACCATCTGCAGGTTCATCCTTCTGACGAATCACCAGATGCATTCCATATTCATTTTCAGTCTTTGTCATTCCATCGTACAAAAGTGCACAGCCTGGTTCTGTAGCAACATACATAATTCCCTGTTTTTCATAGGGCTTATTGATACCATATATACTCACCTGCGTCAGAAGGAATCCTTCTTCCAGATAACTGTCCTTTTCCTGCATAGTCGCTTCACAAAACGGGTTGTGGGAAAAATGCAGCAGACGGATCTTTTTATCCTGCGTAATCCCAAATACAACATGCAGACCCGCTTCTTCAAATTTCAGATATTCTTTTATCATACAAATCTCTTCTTTCCGGTATTTTTGTAAGACCGCGTCTATTTACATCAGACATTATACATAAGGGTTTCCATCAGATTCCCATATCCAAACCGTGTCATGACTTCCTTCAGATCTGTCTTTACCTCTTCTCTGCTGAATCCATTGCCGTCCAGATATTCATTGCCTTTTTCATTCAGCCATGCATAGAACAACAGTGCCATCTTCGCATCACACTCGCCGTCATCAATCCAATCATACAACTGATTTTCCGCTTCACATATTTCACCTGCATCGATCAGTTTTTTGAGTCCCAGCATCTGCTGTTTCTGTTCTTCCTTATCCAGCATTTCTTCACTGATCTGATCCGTATCCATATGAAACAGCAGTTTTAATATTGTCCGTACCATTTCACGAATTCTTTTCATAATATAATCTTCTTCAAACATAGTATCATCATTCCTTTTCCGTTTTTTTGATTGTCGTCCTGTATTCAGTCTTTTCCTCAACTTCATCCTTTTCACTGATCAAAGATAGAAATATGGCTTTATCTTACCATTTTATGATCAGACCGGGATAGTTCTTCTATCAATAATAATCTTTAATTTATCTTATCATCTCGGTATATAAATTGTGAATCAGAAAAATATTTTATAAATAAATATCAGAATAGATATCATGATCGCACTGTAATCAAGATCACAAATTGCTTCAAACTTATAACAAAAGAATTACAATATAATCAGATTGTCCGGCCGAACAAAAAAGCAGGGTAATCGGTTTGTCCGATATTCCCTGCTATAATGCTGCGAATCCCAATATTGATTACACAAAACCAAGTCCAACAAAAATCTACCCTATCATGCAGCAGTCATTCCATACTCCCCTGCCCGCCCATCAACCTGGTCATTTCCTGAATCCGTTCGATCGGAAACGGTGGCAAAGACAGTGGTTTCATTGCGATACTCATCAGCTTCATCGGATTATCATCTGCTGCAATCCGATTAGACGAAAGTGCTCCGCACCATTTACATCTGTGAATAATTGCCCACTCACCATCCGGCCTTACCCATACCGCAACTGCTTCCATCTGTCCTCCACAATCTGCTGCACGATCTCCCGGATCATTATCCACATGCATACTGCTCAGACAATTCGGGCAATGATTCCTGTGATCCGTTCCTGCGCCCTGCGGGCTTACGATACGGCCGCAGCAATTGCAGGTAAAACTTTCATTGCAGGGATGTTTTTTGTAATATCCCTTTTCATATATTTTGCGTTTATTTTCTCTATTCAATTTTTTGTTCCTCCGATTACAATTTGCAGTTACAAACTGGTCGGGAGGAGATGTCCTTTTTTTACACCAACCTCCCGGTCAGCGTGCGGACTCCTTATAATTCTTCTTCATATTACATTCTCCTTCTTAATGCTATTTGATTTCTACTTTGTTTTTTTTCAGAAACTCTTTGTCATTACCGTAACGAACAGCAAGTTCTTCATCGTTTTCCTGGAATTTCTGAAAATCTTCTTCCGGTATTTTCCCCGGTCTTATTCTTTCATATATTGTCAGGTTCAGCGAATGTCTGCATTTGGCACACTGATAAATCAGCCATACATCTACTTTACTTCCGTTTGCATTTACTCGGAACTTTCCGGTGTTAACAAACGGCATTTTCTTTCCACATCCTGAACATTTATGAACAATTTGGATTGTACTTACGTAGCTCACGTGCATCTCCTCTTATTGCAGATCCGATGCGTAAGCTATTACAGAATTATTTTTGTATTTGCAATAGCTACGCTACGCAATATAGTAAGGTCCCATCATAAATACTTTCTCCTCGTATTATATAGTCATAGCTTTTCTTTACCTGTTCAAGGTAATAAGCTATGCTGTTTTGGATACTGTGGATTAGTTTTTTTCTCCTACCACTTTGATGGTTGCTGAGAGGCTCTAACCACAG
>JAGOGF010000184.1 GCA_017996845.1 Butyrivibrio sp. | reverse complement strand
GCAGTAAATATCAAGAGAAGTCCTCTTTGCGGACGTAATTTTGAATATTTTTCCGAAGATCCTTATCTCGCAGGTAAGATGGCAGCGGCATATATTCAGGGCGTACAGAAATGGGATGTTGGAACCAGCATCAAACATTTTGCTGCAAACAATCAGGAATACCACAGAATGAATACTTCATCCGAAGTTTCTGAGAGAGCACTGCGTGAAATTTATTTCCCGGCATTTGAAGAAGCAGTAAAAAAAGCACAGCCCAAAACAGTTATGTGCAGCTATAACAAAATAAACGGGACATATTCTTCTGAAAATCCGTGGCTTTTGACCAAAGTGCTGCGGGATGACTGGGGGTTTGAAGGCTATGTAATGACAGACTGGGGTGCCATTGATGATCGCATTGATGGGATTCGAGCAGGACTTGATCTGGAGATGCCTGCTTCCGGTGGAGAAAATGACAGACGAATCGTAGAGGCAGTGCAAAACGGATCTTTGGATGAAAAAGTTCTGGATACAACGGTAGAACGGATTTTGAAAGTTATTTTTTCCTATGTTGATCACAGACATACGGATGCGGTATTTGACAGAGAAAAAGATCACGAAAAAGCGGTTGCAGTGGAAACCCAGTGCGCCGTTTTACTGCAGAATAATGGCGTTTTGCCGTTAAAGAGCAGCACAAAAGTGGCTTATATCGGAGAATTTGCCGAGAAACCGCGTTATCAGGGAGGCGGTTCCAGTCATATCAACTCCTCCAAAGTAACATCGGCATTGGAATCGGGACGAAATAAAAACAGGAATCTGGAATATGTAAAAGGATTTCCGGCAGACAAAGATGAGCAGGATGAAGCAGAATTGCAAAAAGCAGTTGCAGCAGCAGTCAGCGCAGATGTAGCAGTTATTTTTGCAGGACTTCCGGATTCGTTTGAGTCAGAAGGATATGATCGGAAAGATATGAAACTGCCAAAGTGTCAGAATCGCCTGATCGAAGAAGTGGTCAGAGTACAGCCCAATACAGTAGTAGTGCTGCACAATGGCAGTCCGGTAGAATGTCCGTGGGCAGACAAAGTTGCTGCCATTTTGGAACTTTACCTTGGCGGACAGGGAGTCGGAGAAGCAGCAGATCAGCTTTTATTCGGAGAAGTTAACCCAAGCGGACATCTTGCTGAATCTTTCCCGTATCAGCTGGAAGATAATCCAAGTTATCTGTTTTTCCCGGGAGACGGACATACCGTAAGATATGCAGAAGATGTTTTTGTTGGCTATCGGTATTATGATACCAAAAAAATGCCGGTCAGATGGGCATTTGGACACGGGCTTTCCTATACGACTTTTGCAATGGGTAATCTGAAACTTTCTGATAAAAAAATGGATGACACATCCAGAGTGAGCGTGAGTGTGGAGGTTACCAATACCGGTTCTGTAAAGGGTAAGCAGGTCGTACAGCTTTATATCAGCGACAGAAACGGAACAGTAGAAAGACCGCTAAAAGAACTGAAGGGATTTGCAAAGACAGAACTGATGCCGGGAGAAACCAAAACGGTATCAATGGAGATCTCGGCAAGAGACCTTTCCTATTACAACGAAGCACTGGGCGACTGGTATGCACCATCCGGAAATTACAGTATTCTGGTGGGAGATGCAAGTGACCATATTCTTTGTGAAGAGACACTGACGTTTACAACTGATAAGCTTTTACCGCTTAAGGTTGCGGGCGATACAACGATCGGAGAGCTGCTTGGCGATCCCCGTACAGCCCAGGTCGTTCAACAGATGATGGCAGAAGCGCAGAAAAATTCACCATTTTCAGAAACATCTGCAGGAAAAGAAGAGTCTGAATCCGATAAACGCATGATGCAGGAAATGATGGCGGCCATGCCACTGAAATCTTTGATCAGTTTTGGCATGATTACATTATCTGATATGGAGAAACTGATTGATTCATTAAATCAACTGCTTTAATCAAAAGAGTGTTGCAAAATGAATGATTTTTGTCATTTTGCAACACTCTTATTTTTATTAATGTTTTTTAAATTGTTCAAGATTCAGTTCCGGCATCAGTTCATCATT
Organism: Butyrivibrio sp.; assembly: GCA_017996845.1. The sequence goes on along the minus strand of JAGOGF010000184.1, from coordinate 2,212 downwards.
GATGATGGTCAGAAGTTCTGTCAATTTTGCATAATCTGCAGAAGAAAATCGTTCCTGACAGCGTTCATCGATTGTTTTCAAATATTCATTGTTGATTTTGTAATAACGCAGATATTTTTCGCTGGGACGCAGATGGTGTTCACGTTGATCTTCTTTTGACTGAATTTTTTCAACATATCCTTTTTGAATCAGACTGCTTACACGGTATGCTGCATTTGGCGGGGAAATACTCATCATGCGGGCAAATTCTGCAATAGTAGGTTCGTCCAGTGCCATAATACATTCCATACTGAACGCTTCCACAGTCGTAAGTGTTGCTTCCCGACGTTCAAATTTTGAAAAAATCTGCATATAAAAATGGATACGCAGCTTATTATAGATTTCCGTAAGAGATTGATTAAAGTTATTCAAGTTACATCCTCCTGTTTGTGATACTAATTATAGCAGTTTTTCTGTGAAATGGAAGATGTGATATGCAAAGCAAATAAGGAATCTCATACTGTCTGGTCATGAAATTGCAAACAAAAGCTCTGCCCGGACACAAATTTTACCCCCTACAGTAGCAATTGCCTCACCAATTCCGAGAGGACCTTCCTGTCTTGTCAGTTCACATTTGAGTTCCACCACGTCACCGGGAATTACCTGCCTTTTGAATCTGGCTTTGTTCACACCGCCGAAAAGTGCAATTTTACCATTGTTTTCAGGAAGAGATAATAATGCGACGGCACCGGTCTGCGCAAGAGCTTCCAGAAGCAGAACACCCGGCATAATGGGATGTCCCGGGAAATGTCCGGTGAAAAAAGGCTCATTGATGCTGACGCATTTAATACCCATTGCCCATTTCCCGGGTTCATAATCTGTGATCTGGTCGACCAGCGCGAAAGGATATCTGTGCGGAAGAATATCTGCAATTCCTTCTGCGGTCAGATGCTTCGGGTTATCTCTTGGTGCGGTCGGCATACTACTTTTATGTTCGGATGATGAATCGGATATTCCCATTTTGAAACCTCACTTTCTAAATACAAAAAAACAGCAGGATGTATGCCAGTGATAGATCCTGATAAATTGCTTATTCATATCTGCTGAAAATCAGGCTGGCATTATGTCCTCCAAAGCCCAGACTGTTACTCAGTACATAATTAAGCTTGGCACTTCGCCCTGTATTTGGAACATAATCCAGATCGCATGCCGGATCGGGAACCTTCAGGTTGATTGTAGCAGGAATGAACTGATCGGCAAGTGCCATACAACAAAAAACAGCTTCTACGGCACCGGCTCCGCCAAGGAGATGTCCGGTCATGGATTTGGTGCTGGAAACGGCAAGTTTACGTGCATGTGCGCCGAAAACGGATTTGATAGCGGCGGTTTCACCTGCATCATTAAGGTGAGTGGAGGTTCCGTGTGCATTGATGTAATCAATCTGTTCCGGTGCAATTGCAGCATCTTCCAGTGCAAGCTGCATGCATCCGGCACCGCCGTTTCCATCCGGTTCAGGTGCAGTAATGTGATATGCATCACAGTTTGCACCATATCCCAGAATTTCAGCATAGATATGCGCATTTCTTGCAAGCGCATGTTCCAGTTCTTCGAGAACCAGAATTCCGCTGCCTTCTCCCATAACAAATCCGGTTCTTTCTGCATCGAACGGAATACTTGCACGGTCAGCCTGGTCAGCAAAGGAAAGCGCAGTCATACTGGAAAATCCGCCAATACTCAGAGGCGTGATGGCAGCTTCTGTTCCGCCGCACACCATCAGCGTTTCATAGCCATCGCGGATCCTGTGAAACGCGTCTCCGATGGCATTGCTGCCACCGGCACAGGCAGTAACCGGACAGGTGCACATGCCTTTCAGACCATGAGAAATGGAAATTCTTGCAGCTGCCATATTGCATATGGTCATTGGAATAAAGAAAGGACTTACCCTTTCCCATCCCTTTTCCAGTCCGCGGCTGTGTTCCTGCTCTATGACTCCGATTCCGCCGATTCCGCTGGATACAATAACACCGGTCTTCGATGCATCGGCATCGGATATTTTCTGTTCATAAGGCTTTGTTGCAGGATCCGATTGATCAGATGTGCTTAAAAGCTGGCTGGAATGAATGGCCTCTTCCGCAGCATAAAGTGCAAATTGTGTAAAGCGGGCCATATGTCGTGCTTCCCGCTTATCAATTCTGATTTCCGGCGTAAAATTCTTTACTTCTCCGGCCATTTT
>JAGOGF010000183.1 GCA_017996845.1 Butyrivibrio sp. | reverse complement strand
TCTGCAGTCTTCTCCAGTAAACTCATTCCAGTTATAATACAGAATTTTCAATGTGATTCTCCGGTCAGATCAGTTTTTTCAGTTCATCCATATTGGATATGTCCGTAGATGCTTTATTTTCCTGCTGGATCTGTACATAAACTTCCTTTCGGTAAATCGGAATTTCCTTAGGTGCTGCAATTCCGAGTTTAACCTGGTCACCTCTGATTTCCAGCACTGTAATTTCTATATTATTATTTACCATAATCGCTTCATTTTTTTTACGTGATAATGCTAACATGCTGTTTTCCCTCCATTATCTCTGCAAACTGTTACTGCTGCTTCTGCATCTCTTCCTTCTGTTTCTGCAAGATGTCATAAATCGGGAATTTTACAGCATAATTGTCATCCTCTAAAATTACCTGGCAGCCTTTTCTGGTATCTGCATTAATAATAAACGGACCTTTGAGATTCACTGTCATGTTTTTCAGCTCATGCGGAACGGTTACAGTTACAAGAACCAGCATATTATCAGGTGTCAGTGGTTTTACATCTTCCAGCACATCGTCTTCAATCTGTGGATTATAGTCTTCTCTTACATGAAGCGGGTCCATAACCGGCATTGCAAATGCAGGCTCTTCAATTGACTGAAGCCACTCAATTGCATGCGTATCCTTATCTGTATCATACATCAGTGCAAACCTTGTCAAATCGGGAAATCCAATAATTCCCTTTGGAAATGTAATGATTTTGTTTTCATCAATTTCTGCTTCTCCAAAAATCCTTGTAAGTAATTTCATAACAGCCCTCCTGTGCTATACCAGCGCATACTTCAAATATAATTCATCAAAGATGTCTTCATAATCTTCCCTGTTGCCATAAGCGCCGCCTGATAGGTAAGTTCTGCTGTAGACAAATTGGTTGCTGTTTCAGCCAGATCAGCATCTTCATTGTCCGATTGCAGCGTCTTAAATGTTGTCGTCTGACTCTGCAGACGATTCTGTACCAGGTCAAGACGTTTTGATCTGGTTCCGTTCTCAGTTACCGCAACATTGGCCTGATCCAGTGTTTTCTGTGTGCTTGTTATCTTACTCTCAAACTGACTCTGCATATCTTCTCTGAGATAATCATATGTTTTCTGTGCAGAATCAATCTGAATTTGAATATTTGCTTTATCCGTAGCATTGGTAGCAGATGACAGATTTGCTTTCAGTGTGGTAAGCGTAGTATCTATCGTTTTCAGCTTATCCAGTGTTTTCTGCAAATCTTCAACGTCTCTCTTAACTCCGGTCGTAAATACCTCATCTGCTGTTGTATTTACAGCAATTGTCTGATTATACCCGACATCATATTCCATGATATGATTGCTGCTACCACCATTATACACGATATTGTTATTTGTGCACTGAAACAAATTTTCAGGCCTGATATCACCCTTTTCCCACTCTGACTTATCATATACCACATCGATTGTTTTCACATTGGTCAGATCGTCCAGTCCGGATAATGTACTTTTCAGGGAACTGCTGAGAAGAAGCTCTCCTGTAACAGCATTAAATACACATTTATCCGTACCCGATGTCACCGATGTCAATGCACTGTAATAAGTATCAATATCTGCTTCTGAAGTCGTATTGGTAATCGTGCCATTAATCGCCACAGTGTGTTCCTGATAAGATGCGTTGACACTTCCATTTACAGTAAGCTGTATTGTCGAATCCGGGGTTCCTCCATTACGAACGGTATATGTTCCGTCTGTATTAACCGTAACTGTATATGCATTTCCCTTTGTACTTGTCACTGCCATCGTATATGGCTTGTCAACTGCTCCCGTAACAGGAACTTTCAGACTGTCTGCCGTTCCTGACGGATTGAAGCTTACCGTTGAAACCGATGCATCTGAAATTGTTGCAGATGCGGAAGCGATTCCTGCCGGCAGGGTTCCGGTTGCAACACCATTTGCATTCAGGGTAAGCGTATCTGCTCCGGCTGTTACCGTATAGGTACCGTTGCTGTTTAAGGTTGCCTTATAGTTTTTCCCATTCAGGCTGACTGTATTGCCGGGTGTTCCGACTGTTCCCGATGTTGGAATTTTTATGCTGCAGGTAGCGCCGCTGGCGTCTTTATAATTAAGTGCCACTACCTTATCTGCTGAACCGGAGGAAAGTGAAGAAGTTGCAGGAACCGTCATCGCCGTCCGATATTTCAGTGAAACAGATCCGCTGTCCATATCTGAATAAGAAAGCCTGATTCTCCCGACCGATGTCTGCGTAATCCCTGCTTCTGTAGGTGTTCCGGTCGTTGCAGTAGAAATATTATATGCTCCCAGAACTCTGCTGGATGTTCCTATATCTGAGGCATTAAACTCGTCATTGATGCCTGTATAGGCTTTTGTTGTTGCAGAATCAAACGTCAGACTGGTATCGGTTCTGTATCCTGTAAAAACATATCTTCCTGCATAATCCACATTGCCTGTGGAATAATATTCATCAGATAATGCGTTCATTTGCGTTACAATCGTCGTCAGATCGGATATTCCCAGATATTTATTGGCACCCTTTGTCGCCTGTTTTCCTGCATCCGTCAGTACCGATGTCACGGTAGAAAGCGCATCCTCTGTCACCTGCAGCCAGCTGCTGGCGTCTTTTGCATTCTTTTCATAATATTGTGACAGCTGTGCCACATTACTGCGAAGTCTGAGTGCGCGGATTGCAACCACAGGATCATCCGACGGTCTTGTGATTTTTTTACCGGTGGATGTCATGGTATTGAGTGTATCTTCATTGGTTTTATTGATATTAATATTGTATAGTGAATTATTCTGTACGATCTTATTTGTAATTCTCATACGATACCATGCCTTTCCCTTATACGCCGGTTTCCAGAATCAGGCGGTCATATATCTCTGTCAGTGTTTGAATCATTTTGGATGCCAGTGTATAAGAATTGGAATACTGGACCATAGCCTGCGCCTCTTCATCTTCATCAACACCTGACACAGAAAGTCTCTGATTACTGATGGTATTCTGCAGTGAAGTATATGTTGTCTGCATTGTTTTGGAATTACTGGAATTCAGACTGACATCCGCCAGAACCTTATCCAGGAATTCTCCTGCAGTCGCTCCTCTGAAAATATCCTTTTCTGTCAGCATTGTCTTCAGTGCCGTCAGATTGCCATTTTCATCTGCACCTTCTGTTTTATCAGCTTTTGTGGATAAAAGGTCTGCATTATCATCCAGTGCACTGTTCAGTGCAAAATTCTTTGCCGTCACTTGATAATAGCCCTTATTTGTCGTTGTAAGCTCATCATAGCTGTACTGTGCTGTAGAATCTGTTGTTTTATCTGCTGTAAGCATATAGGTGCCGGCATTTCCATCGGAAGTATATCCGTTTACCATAATTTTATTAACTTCACTGGAAAAATTCCTGATCCATTCATTCATCTGTTCCATATAATACGGGATTCCTTCATAGGAAACCGCATTTCCAACCTTGCAGGTGTCTCCGGTACCGCTTGCTATCCGGCTTACATCCTGTCCCTTGGTCAGTTTAAATGTATATCCTCCGGAACCATCGTATTCCCATGAATCATACTGATAAGTTCTGCTTCCGATCGTTACCTTTCCGGTTTCCGGAAGTGTACATTTATTCATATCTGAAAGATATGAGGCAGTAGTATTGACTGTAATTGTTCCCTCGCATGTGCCATCCATACTGGCTGTCCATGTCCCGCTTGTTCCATGAAAATACTGATCATTGTTACCATCCCGCATTTCAATCAGACCTTCCAGTGAACCACCGATATTCTCATTATCCAGTCTGAAATCTCCCAGATAATTTCCGGACCCGTCCTTGTAATCAGAACTGACCCATTTGATATCATAAAGTCCGGTAATATCATTCTGATTGATACTGTCACTTGATTCCCGTGCGACACAGACCAGTTGCTTGTATTCATACATGTCTACAAGTGACTGTCCGCCTGCAATAGATATCTGATACCTTGTTGCTCCTGTATTTCTGGTCGGATCATTCTCATCTATAACCTTTGATTCTTTCACATCGATACTGACAAGCTTTGAAAGATTATCTACCAGCGTATCTCTCTTGTCACGAAGATCATTTGCGGTTGTCCCTGTCATTTCAACTGTATTGATCTGCTGGTTCAGTGTCGCAATCTCTTCTGCAATAGAATTAACAGAATCTGTTGTTGTTTTGATTTCATCATTCAAATCACTTTGTTCTGCCTGCAGATTTCCGCTGATATTGTTAAAATATTCAGTAATGCTTGATACAGAAGAAAGAAAAG
>JAGOGF010000013.1 GCA_017996845.1 Butyrivibrio sp. | reverse complement strand
CGCCGCCAGCGTTCATCCTGAGCCAGGATCGAACTCTCAGTTTATTATTCGATCCGGCCAGAATCATTTGCTGACTCTGTCCGTTTTTTACTTTTTCTCTCATACGCCCGGCTTGGTTGTATGAAAGCTGGTTGTTCTGAATTATTCTCTGCAGATCTTATCTGCTTTTTGGAATTTTTCAAGGTTGCATTACTGTTTATTTGTCAAGGTGCTTTTATAGAATAAACTTTTGTGAATCCGCTCCTGGTGCGCTTTCCGAAGTCTTTGTTGGTGCTGCATCAGCAACGAATATAAATATATCACTGGGGGTACATATTGTCAACCAAATTTTACAATCTTTTTTCATATATTTTTATAAAGTATAATATAATTCAATATATCGTTATGATTGTTTGCCTGATTCCTTTAACAGCAACATTTTCAGTCTTTTATAAGGTTCTCATTTAAGTGCAAAAAAGATGCCTGAAATATGGCATCTTTTTAAATAGACTTACATTCAATTATTCAAGTATATAGGAACTGGCCTGATTATCAATCTTCATTGTTACTCCAAATGTATTTGCTGACTTCGTTGTGCTTTCCGGCAAATCCAGAATCAAAACAAGATCTGTACTTTTTCCTGCCGGAACAGAACCCTGGTAGGTACTCAAATCATTATCAAACATTGTCACCATAGTATATCCCTGTTTTTTACCATTTACAGAAATTAGAAATGATGCATGCTTTTTAGCCATGTTAAGATCTATTCCCTTTGCTGTTTGATTGGAAATTGTAAAATTAAAAATAAGAAGCTTCATTCCTTTATCAACAGATATCGCCCCCTGTGCATCATCAGCAGGATATGAATTCATAACAGAATAACCATTATATTTCAATGAAAGTCCATCCAGTTTTTTTGCAATCTCATCTTGCGAATCATTCAGGTTATTCTGCGTTGATGCATCTGCAGATGCTATTGATGAGGTGTTTTGGATAGAATCTGTCTGTGATGCTACTGCTGCGCTACTATTATTTCCTGGATCCGTTAAAGAATATGCGTTCTCAGAAGAATCAGGTGCAGATTCTTCTGATGTGCTTGCCGATGCTGAAACTGCAGCATTTGTTAATCTGTCAATGTTGTTATAGGAATACTTCATAAGCAGTCCCGCGGCATAATCAACCGTTTGATCATACTGCTCCTGCGTCAGATTCGGATATGAAGCGCCACAACCCGTGATTGTCGTTAATAAAGCAATCGATACAAAAATACCTAATACATTATGTTTCATATTCACCCTCATGTTATGCATATAATAAATATTAGCAAAAGAATAATCTGCCTAAAACAGTCATATCACATTTCCCTATCTCAGGTTAAAATCATATTGTGCAAAATTAGACATTACAGGAAGTTATATTTTTCTATTTGGTTTCAAGTTCAAACCAGAATTCTACTCCATTGTCATAATTCTGTACTCCATATTTCTGATGTATAGAATCCATGATTGCCTTAACAATGGATAATCCAACACCGCTTCCGCCATATTCCCTTGTGCGCGCCTTATCCACCTTATAGAACTTTTCCCATATATGATCGATGCTGTCTTCCGGAATCGGTAAACCAGTATTGAATACGCTGATCCTAACAATATTATTTTGTTTCCTGAGTCGAATTTCAATGATTTTTTCACCTTCAAGGTGATTTATGGCATTACTATAGTAATTCTGAATTATCTCTTCAATTTTGAACTCATCTGCCCATACAAAAATCGGATCATAATGATCCATTTTTACAGTCGCATTTTTCTGTCTGGCAAGAATTTCAGCAGATTTAAGATAATTTCTTATCAAATCAACAATATCAAATCTTTCCATCGATACAACATCATTGCCAAATTCTATCTGATTCAGTGTAAGCAGTTTTTTTACCATCTCATTCATTTTTGCAGCTTCATCAATAATAACTTCACAATAAAAATCTCTGCTTTCAGCATCATCATTAATATCTGCCTGTAATCCTTCTGCATACCCCTGTATCAAGGCTATCGGAGTTTTCAGCTCATGTGATACATTAGAAAGAAACTCTTTTCTCATTTCATCAATTCTGTTTTTATGCGCAATATCCTGTTTCAGTTCATTATTAGCTGTTTTTAACTCGGAAATAGTTACCTCAAGCGTCTCAGAAAGTTCATTAATATTTCTGCCTAGAAGATCAAGCTCATTCTTTCCTTTATCCTGATATTTTGCCTCAAAATCCAGATTTTTCATTTTCTCGGAAATATCAGTTAATTCCGTAATCGGACGCGTTATTTTTCTCGCAATAACAAAAGAAAGAATTCCTCCCAACAAAGCAATCAGAATCCCAACATATGTCATAAACCGGTTGGATATTTCTGCACTGTCCTTTATCCCATCCAATGCACTTCTGATCAGAAAAATATTGCCATTATCAAGGAATCCCCATTCTTCCATATATTTAGTTTCTGTTCTCACATCTGAACCCAACTGCAATGTATAATGATCTGTTTTCTGAAGCACATGGGTGTCATCACCGGAAGAAGCATCTGAACCCATTTGCAGAAGATTATCCCACAGCCTTTTTGCAAGAAAGGAACTGTCGTTGGACGAAGATTTAACAGTCTGAGAATCCGCATCCAGAACAATCACATCAATATTATATTTCTCACATATTTTACGAAGTTCAATATCAAACCCTTCAGAAGAAATATCACCACTGTTTGCTGCATCATTAATGCTTTTATATGCTGCATTCATAACCCTTGTTTTATTATGTATATAATACTGCTCTAAAAGTGTATCGTTCAAAACAAGGCTGATTACGATCATTCCTGCAAGAAGTGCCAAAAAAAGCAAACTGAACTGGTGTCTTAACGGGTATTTGACATGGTCAGTTTTCTTCAAACTTATACCCCATTCCCCAGATTGTTTTAATCATATCGCCTTTGTCACCCATTTTTCCACGCAGTTTTTTAACATGCGTATCAATTGTTCTGGCATCTCCAAAATAATCGTAATTCCATACATTATTTAAGATATTTTCTCTTGAAAGAGCTATTCCTCGATTTTCAAGAAAATATGTCAAAAGCTCAAACTCTTTATAGCTTAAATCAATCATTTTTCCATCAATTGTAACACTATGTGCTGCTTTATTAATTACAATTCCGCCTGCTTCCAGTATATCATCCTGCAAAATCTGCTTGGTTCTGCGAAGAATCGCATCCACCCGTGCAACCAGGATCTTAGGACTAAATGGCTTGGCGATATATTCATCTACTCCAAGATCAAACCCCTGCAGTTCATCTCGTTCATCCGCTTTAGCTGTAAGCATTATGATCGGTACCTTTGAATATGCCCTGATTTCTCTGCATACCTCCCAACCATCCATTTTCGGCATCATAACATCCAGAATAATAAGCGCTACATCCTTGTCTGCAAAAAAAATATCAACAGCCTGGCTGCCATCTTCCGCCTCCAAAACCTCAAAATTGCTTTTTACAAGAAAATCTCTTACAAGTTTTCTCATTCTGCTCTCATCATCTACAACAAGAATCTTGAGTCTGTCCATATATCGTACCATTCCCTTTCCATTGTATGCTTCAAGTATATAACGGAATTATGTCATAAATGTGATCATTCTTTACTCTGAGTCCCCAGCCGAAGAATTCATCTGTTTTGCATCATCTGTTTTGCATCATCTGTTGCTTCCATATTGGATAAACCGAGTTCTCTCTCTTTTTCACGTACGGCATTTTCTCTTTGCGCAATTTCCTGATCCCAGGATGCATATCTATTTGTAACATTTCTTTTGTAATTCAATATATTATCTGCCTTGCTTGTATCTGCTATAAAAAACATGGCTATAACAAGTACAACAAGAACAGCATTACAGACCAGGGAAAAAAGTAAAACCGGAAACTTCCTCTTTTCAGGCAACCTCTGAATTCGCTGTTTGGGTAAATAATCATCCTGCTGCGGTACATGAGAAAATGCAACCAAAACAGGAATCGGTGCAATGGAATCCGGTTCAGCCCCAAGCTCAAATCATCTGTTTTCTCAAATCCTGTAAATATACCCAGCCTACCGGTGATTTAAATATCCTGTTTTCAATTGCCTTTTCATAAACTGCCTGCACACCTGCTAAGTTGTTGCAATTCACATGATTATCAAGATATTCCAACTTACGCTCATCAATACGTGCTTTTTCAGCATCTTCTTTTGAAAGAAACTGAAATCCACCAGCACAAAGCATTTCTTCTTCACTCAAATCAGTCTGCGTTTCTAAATTATTGTTCTCTTGAATGCCCATCAACTTACATTCCTTTTCTTTTCACTGCAGATAGCCTTCTTCATATGAACCGATGAACACACTGACACTTCTGGCACGAAGAAGCCATTTTTCCTGTGTTAAGGGTTGCGGACGATTATAAAAATATTTATTATCTTCTGCAGCCGTATTCACGTTCATAGACCAATATCCACCTCCCGGTAAAGATGGCAGTTTTATCGGAACATCCTCCCAAAAAACATTGATTGCCATATAAACAATATCATCATGGCCCTTTTCTTTACAATAACCTGCATATAATATGCAAATCACTTTTGAATCTTTTGTAATATTCTGATTTTGAGGATCTTCCACGTTTGAGCTTACAAAAGGAAGCCCACATCTTGCTTCTATGAGTTCTTTTCTGATCGCAGGATGTTTTCTTCTAAACTGTATCATATTCCTGTAAAAATCATAAAATGCCCCATTTTTTTCAATCAAATTCCAGTCTAACCATGAAATCCGATTATCCTGGCAATAAGCATTGTTATTGCCATACTGTGTGTCGCCAAATTCATCTCCCGCCAGAATCATTGGCGTACCTCTGCTGCACATCAGAACTGTAATAGCATTCCGCATCATTTTAAAGCGGAGATCTATAATTTTCACATTATCAGTATCGCCCTCAACTCCACAGTTCCAGCTGCGATTGTCATCATTTCCATCTGTATTATTCCAACCATTTGCCTCATTGTGTTTGTTGTTATATGAATATAAATCATAAAGAGAAAATCCATCATGACAAGTCAGAAAATTAATAGACGAATTATAGCCTACATATTCTCCACCATATAAATCCAAAGATCCTGTAATTCTCTTAACTGCATCTGGTGCTGCCCAGTATTCGCCTTTCAAATATGCTCTGATATCATCTCTATACTTTCCATTCCATTCTGCCCATCTTTTCCATGCAGGGAAACTGCCAACCTGGTACATCCCGCCTGCATCCCAAGCCTCAGCAATTAATTTTGTATCACGTAAAATGGGATCATAAGCCAGCCTTTGAATCAGCGGAGGCCGCATCATAGGTGAACCATCTTCATTTCTGCCGAGAATACTTGCAAGATCAAAGCGGAATCCATCTACCCTGTACTCTTCCACCCAATATCTGAGACACCGTACGATCATTTCCTGTACAATAGGATGATTACAGTTGAGTGTATTGCCACAGCCACTGAAATTATAATATTTTCCATCTGGTGTAAGCATATAATAAATGTTGTTGTCAAAGCCTTTAAAAGAAATAATGGAGCCGCCTTCGTTTCCTTCGGCTGTGTGATTAAATACAACATCAAGGATTACTTCTATCCCGCTTTCCTTAAGTTCCTTAATCAGAGTTTTTAGTTCTACTCCTTCACAATTATACTCACCAGTCGAAGCATACCCGGTATTGGGAGCAAAAAAACTCACTGTATTATATCCCCAGTAATCAAGCAGTGTTCTGCCTTTTACTTCTCTTTTATCTCTTGTTTCATCAAATTCAAAAATAGGCATCAATTCAATTGCTGTAACTCCAAGATGTTTCAGGTAAGCTATTTTTTCTATTACACCTTCAAAGGTTCCCGGAAATTTTACTCCGGAGGAGATATCTTTTGTAAACCCTCTTACATGCATCTCATATATAATTGAATCACTCATTGGAATTTGCAGCTGCTGCATGGCATTCCACTCAAAATTATTCCTGACAACCCTTGCTCTGTAAGCTCCATTTGGATTTGCGTTCTGTCCCCAGATTCGTTGTCCGGATACTGCCTTCGCATAAGGATCAAGAAGTGGATGGCTTTTATCAAATAACAGTCCACGTTCAGGATCCCATGGGCCATCAACAGAATAACAATATTCAAGATCCTCAATATTCAATCCAAACACAACCATGGAAAAGACTTTTCCAATTCGATAACTTTCAGGAAAAGGAATCACAACATAAGGATTTTTTTCACCACGATGATACAGCATTAGTGAAATGCCTGTTGCACCATTTGAATAGACAGTGAAATTGATTCCATCCGTCATCACTGTCGCGCCATAGATTTCGTAATATCCAGGTCTTATCCGATAGCCATTGATTTCATCAAGGGCAAGAGCCTGCCTGCCTCTGTCGGACTTTCGAAGTTCAACACCCCGATGTTCCATCAGACTTCTCTTTTCAATTCGATGTCTTCTGAATTCCTGCATATTGAATTAGTCATCCAATCTTCATAGTTTTGAGTTAATAGTATATAAACAGTTTACCACAACAATGGTCTGCAATCAAAAAAACGAACATACATCTTTTAAAAAAATGACCCTGTAAGTTAAGATCAAGCATAACTTACCAGGGCCATTTTATATAAGCATTCTCTATTCACATGCAGCTATTCATGCCGGATATGCTCCATTCTTTGTATCTGCTTTTTCCAGATCCACCTTTTTTTGCTGTGCAAGTCGATACTTAAAGAATTCAACAGCAACCTGCGGGAATAATGCATAGGAAAGTGTATCTTCATCCTGCTGTTTCCATTCTTTAACTTCTTCTTCAAATTTGGGAAGCCCAGGTTCCAGAAGGTCTGCCGGACGGCAGGTAATCACATCACGGTCACCAATAATCTTCTTCTGCACTTCTGCATCAAACGGTTTAACAGTCTGGCCATATCTGCCGGAAAGAAGGTCCTTGGTCTGATCGGTCGCAACTTTATATCTTTCTCCCATCAGCACATTCATAACTGCCTGTGTTCCAACAATTTGTGACGAAGGAGTAACAAGCGGCGGTTCTCCGAATTCTTTCCGTACTCTTGGAATTTCTTCCAGAACTGCCTGATATTTATCTGATGCATTCTGTTCTTTGAGCTGCTTAACCATGTTGGAAAGCATTCCGCCAGGAACCTGATACATCAGTGTCATAATATCAACGCCCAGCATCTTTACGTCCATAAGGCCATTCTTGAGGCATTCTTCTCTATATGGCTTGAAATGGTCCGCAATCTTAGCAAGAATCTGCTGATCAAGACCTGTATCATAAGGTGTCCCCTTAAATGCTTCAACCATAACTTCTGTTGCAGGCTGAGATGTTCCCATCGAAAAAGGTGAAATCGCAGTATCAATAATATCTGCACCAGCTTCAACTGCCTTCATATATGTCATGCTGGCAACCCCTGATGTATAATGCGTATGAAGCTCAATCGGAAGAGATGTAGCACTCTTGATTGCCTTAACAAGTTTTTCTGCTTCGTAAGGAAGGAGCAGTCCTGACATATCCTTAATGCAGATAGAGTCAGCACCCATTGTTTCAATGTTTTTGCAGATATTCATCCAGTATTCTTCTGTGTATGCATCGCCCAAAGTGTACACAAGTGTTACCTGGGCATGTCCGCCTTCTGTTTTGCATGCTTTAACAGAAGTTTCAAGATTACGCATATCATTCAGGCAATCAAAAATACGGATAATATCAATACCGTTTGCAATTGACTTCTGTACAAAGTATTCCACTACATCATCCGGATAATTCTTGTATCCTAAAATATTCTGTCCACGAAGTAGCATCTGCAGTTTCGTATTTTTAAATCCGGCTCTTAACTTTCTCAGTCTTTCCCACGGATCCTCTTTCAGGAAACGAAGAGATGCGTCAAATGTTGCACCTCCCCAGCATTCTACTGCGTGATATCCCACCTGATCCATTGTCTCAATGATCGGAAGCATAATTTCAGTAGGCATTCTGGTTGCAATCAGTGACTGATGTGCATCACGAAGAACCGTTTCTGTAATGCCAACAGGTCTTTTCTCTATATCTGCCATAATATCCTCCATTCTGTATGTATGATCTGATATTTTTCCTGTATATCAGATTTCAAAAATCAAATCTCAAATTCAAATCAGAATACTCCAAAAACCGCCATAAAAGTACCCGCTACAACAGCTGTACCGACAACACCTGCAACATTGGGTCCCATCGCATGCATTAAAAGGAAATTGGTAGGATCATATTCAGCCCCGACCTTCTGCGACACTCTGGCCGCCATCGGTACTGCCGATACACCCGCCGATCCAATAAGCGGATTGATCTTGCCATGTGTAACAAGGCACATGATTTTTCCAAGAAATACACCGCCTGCAGTTCCAACAATAAAGGCAATCAGTCCCAGTACAACAATCTTGATGGTTGTTGTATTCAGAAATGCCTGTGCACTCGTGGTTGCTCCCACAGAAGTTCCCAGTAATATAACAACGATGTACATCATTGCATTGGATGCTGTTTCCTGAAGCTGTCTGACTACGCCGCTTTCACGGAAGAGATTTCCCAGCATCAGCATGCCTACCAGCGGTGCTGTTGTCGGTAAAATCATGCATACTACAACCGTAACAACAATCGGGAAAAGAATTCGTTCCATCTTGGAAACCGGACGAAGCTGTTCCATTTTGATCATTCTTTCCTTTTGGGTCGTCATCAACTTCATAACCGGAGGCTGAATGATCGGAACCAGTGACATATAAGAATAGGCAGCCACCGCAATCGGCCCTAGAATCGCTGTCTGATTGAGCTTGGTAGCAAGGAAAATGGATGTCGGTCCATCCGCACCTCCGATAATAGAAATAGCAGCTGCTTCCTGATCATTAAAGCCCATTGTGATTGCAAGAAAATAGGCTGCAAAAATGCCAAACTGCGCCGCTGCTCCCATCAGGAAGCTGGAAGGATTTGCAATCAGAGGACCAAAATCGGTCATGGCACCAACTCCCAGGAAAATCAGTGATGGAAGTATTGCCCATTTATCGAGCATGTAAAAATAGTACAGTAAGCCGCCTACACCATTTGATGAATCTTCAATGCTGAGCATGATATCCGGATAAATATTAACAAGCAACATGCCAAAAGAAATTGGTACCAAAAGTAAAGGTTCAAAATCCCATCGAATGGCAAGATACAGAAAAAGAAATGCGACACAGATCATTGCATAGTTTCCCGGTGTCATTGTTGTAAACGCTGTCTGATGCCAGAGATTTGACAGGGTATTTGTTATGTAATCCATTTATGACCTCCCATAAAAAACAAATTGACTTAATTTAACGTTGCAAGAACCTGTCCGGCTTCAACTGAATCTCCTACTGCAACGTCAATGCTTGCAACTGTTCCGTCTTTTGGTGCAACCATAGGGATTTCCATCTTCATGGATTCGATCGTAACAACTGCATCTCCTGCTTTTACTGTCTGTCCAACACTTGCATTGATCTTCAGTGTTTTTCCTGCTGCGCCAGCTTCAACATGAATGCTGCCTGCACCTGTACTCTTTTTTGCAGGTGCCGCCGGAGCCTTTGGAGCTGCTACCGGTGCTACAGGTGCTTTCGGTGTTGCTGCAGACACAACAGGTGCTGCTGCAGATCCCGCAGATGTCCCTTCTTCAACTGTAACATCATATACGTTTCCATTTACAGTAATTGTATAATTCTTCATGATTCAAATCCTCCTGATGAATGAATATTCATTTTCCTTTACAATATTATTTCTTCCAGTTCTTTTTATTCACTTTTCTGATTGAACGAACCTGGAAGCCTTCTGTATGAGATGAACCTTCAAAAGCTGCAATCGCAGCGGAAATAACTGCCACCAGTTCAGCATTATCTGCCATCTCTTCCTGTTCTTCGATCTGGCTTATGGTATGATCAATAGACTGTTCCGTCGTAATATTTTCGGTCTTCTTTACTTCTTTTCTATTAGTTCCACCGAAAACCAACGGAAAGCATGAAATTACCAGGCTGATAATGATCAGCACAAAAAATGCCATTCCCATTCCAAGAAGCGTATTCAGCCCAGCATGCTCCATTTCAACTGCAAACTCAGAACTGCAACCGGTCAATCCGGTCAGGCACATCAGAGATGCACCAAGTACCAGTAATTTACTCTTCATCTTGAGTGCTCCCCTCCTTAGATTGTTCCGTGTTTCTTGGCAGGACGTTCTTCCCTCTTCGTAAAGAGCATTTCAAAAGCACCGATCACATATTTTCTGGTATCGGCAGGTTCAACAATCTCGTCTACATAGCCTCTTCTTGCAGCACTAAGGGCACTGTTTTGCAGCTTGGTATATTCTTCTGTACATGCTGAAACAGCATCTGCGTCCTTGCCATCGCAGATGATTTTTGCAGCCATATCAGCTTCCATTGTTCCAATTTCTGCATCCGGCCAGCATATCGTAATATCTGCTCCGACCGACTTTGAATTCATGACAACATATGCACTTCCAAGTGCCTTTCCTGTAATTACATTTACCTTTGGAACAGTTGCGTTTGCAAAAGCATATACAAGTTTTGCAGCGTTACGTGCAATATGTCTTTCTTCACACTTTGTTGCCGCATATCCTGTTGTATTGGTGAGTGAAAGAACCGGAATATCAAATGCATCACAGAAGGCAACAAACTCTGCTGCTTTTTCGCAGCCATGTGCTGTTAAAACTGCATCATATTTCTCTGCAACCTCACCATTTTCATCATAAACAGCGGTTCGATTTCCAATTGCGCCAACTGTTGCACCATTCAATCTAATAAAACCTGTAACCATTTCTCTTGCATAGCTGCATTTTGTTTCAAAAAATATTCCATTATCAGAAATCTGGCGAAACGCTGATGCAGTATCAGCCACAATACTATTCAAACCATCACATGCTCTGTTGAGGTCATCTGTGCATTCCTCGTATGAATCTGTATCTTCATTGTTTGAGGGAAGAAGTGAGACAAGTTCTCTGATTTGCGCATAGATTTCAGTTTCATCTGCTGCATTATCTATGATACCTGCCTTTGCTCCCTGAAAAACTGCAGATGCTGTATCACATTTGTCTTCATAATTGCCTTCCAGCGCATTGGGAGAATTAACAAACAATTTTGCTTTATTCTTTTCCATAAATGTGAAATCAGTCAGTGTAGGAATCAGTGCAAGTCCACCTCCGCACGATCCAAAAATCGCTGTAATCTGTGGAATAACACCAGATGCTTCAACCTGTTTCATGTAGATTTCACCAAAAGCATTCAGCGCATCTGTTGCTTCCTGTAATCTCATTCCCGTGGAATCAATCAAGCCAATAACAGGAGAACCTGTCTTCAGGGCAAGATCATACAGTCTTGTAATCTTCTTTGCATGCATTTCTCCGACAGAACCGCCAAGGACACTTGCATCCTGACTGTATACATACACAAGGTTCCCATCGATCACTCCATATCCGGTCACTACACCATCGGACGGGGTTTCTACCTGTTTCAGATTAAAATCTGTGCTTCTTGCAGTTACAAGTGCACCAATCTCAACGAAACTGTTTTCATCGAGTAAAGCATTGATTCTTTGACTCGCTTGTGAAGAACTACTCATTTCCTTAACCTCCGTATGAAATATGTGTTGCCATCTAGGGCTGCAATATCTATTTACAGTCCAAAAATACATAAATATTGCCGCAACTTAAGTCAGAATATAGTATATCACAAACAAAAGGAATAATATAGCATAACCTTTGTTGAAATCATCAGATTTATGCCACATTATTCCTTATAATTCTACATTTCAGATAAAAAATTAAATATCAAGTTTTACATCTGCTTCTTTTTCTGCTTCCTGTTTAAACTCTTCTACCTTAACCACATCCAAAGAAGGAAGTTCTTCCAACGACCGAACACCAAAACTTCTCAGAAATTCCTGTGTTGTACCAAACAAAAGGGGTCTTCCCGGCGCATCCATCCTTCCCAGTTCTGTTACGAGGCCAAACTCAACAAGGCGATTTACCGCATGATCGCTGTTTACTCCTCTGATCCGCTCCACCTCCAGCTTAGTCACCGGCTGTTTATAAGCTACGATTGACAATGTTTCCAGTAAAGCTTCCGTAAGAACATTTCTTTTCGGCGTACTGGCAATTTTGATCAAATAGCCGTACATTTCCTTCTTGGTACATAATTGCACCGCATCTTCCATTTCAATGATTCCGATTCCGCTATCCAGGTTCTGATATTTTTCTTTCAGGCAGGTAATCTGATCTCTTATCTCACGTTCACTTTCATCAAGAGCCTTTGCTAGCCTGTCAACCTCAACTGACTCTCCCATAGTAAAAAGAATTGCTTCTATTGCTGCTGCTCCCTCTTCCCTATTCATTGACTGTGCTCCTTGCCTTTATCGTAATATCGCCAAATGCTTCCTGCTGTTCAATCAGGATGTCTCCTATCTTCATTGCTTCCAATATGACCAAAAACGTGACAATAATTTCACTTTTGCTGTGTTGTTTTTCTAAAAGCTCGCGAAAGCTGAATATGGGATGATTCTGTATATAATCCTTTACATATAGCGTTTTTTGATCCATATCTATTTCTTCTTTTTCAATTTTTCCAAATTTACTTCGCACAGGATCAATCCTATCTTCCTGGCGTTTTAAAAGCTGCTGAAAAATTTCATTCAGCGCTGTAAGATTATTGGATCCAATCAGAGCCTGATAATCAATTGGTGCTTCATATTCCTGAATCTCAGCAGGAATCTCCTTTTTCCTGTAAAAAAACAGGTCAGCATTGACCTGTCTGTCCCGCAGCTCATATGACATAAATTTATACATCTTATATTCCAACAGCTTTTCAACAAGCTCGGCACGTGGATCCTCTTCTTCACCTTCTTCATTCACTTCTTTCGGAAGAAGCATTCTGCATTTGATATCGATAAGTGTTGCTGCCATGACAAGAAACTCACTGGTAACTTCCATATCATCATGCTGCATATGCCGGATATATTCCATATACTGTTCCGTAATTGTCACAATCGGAATATCATAAATCTCAACTTTATTTTTATCGATCAGATGCAGTAAAAGATCCAATGGGCCTTCAAACACCTGCAATTTTACTTCCAATGCCATAGTATACCATTCCCAATCTTCTGTCTTTTTTTGAGAAATCTATTTCATACTGTTTCACTTCTTTTTTTCAGATCAATCAGTACCATTTCACCGGGATTAAACATCCTGACAGGAATCGAATGTGTTCCCAGTCCACGGCTGAGTATCAACGTTTTATCCGCTATATCATACTTTCCACCATCATATTTTGGAAAAAGGATCAGCGCCGGAGATATCACGCCTCCCAAAAAAGGAAGTCTTATGATTCCGCCATGCACATGCCCGGAAACAGTAAGATCCGCTCCCCATGCTGCATACTCTTCAAAATACATTGGATTATGTGCAATTAATATCTGAAAAATATCCTTTGAAGTTCGTCCAATCGTATCCGTAAGATAGTTTTCCATCATTTTATGCTTATAAAAACGGCGATAATAATAAGGATCCATTTCAAGGCCGGAAATACAAATATTCAGATCCGGAACAGCAACCGATTCATTGCGCAGTATCCTGACACCTGCCGCTTCCAGTTTATCTGCATACTGCGAATAGAAATTTCCTATATTCTCAGCATATTCATCTAATTTGTATTCATGATTGCCATTACTAAGATAGACCGGATATTTCCTGGATAAAGCCGTCAAAAGATTTATTGCATTGTCATATCCACTCCTGTCCTTTTGGCCAAAAGTTATCATGTCGCCGGCAACGAGTATCATCTCCGGACCAGCCTTATCGATTGCTGCAAGCAAAGCCTGATTACTGTGTCCATAATCTTTACCATGCAAATCACTTAAAAGACAGATTCTGAGATCATGCTGCAGTTTTTGCGAATTAAGTTCATATGTTCTTATCACAAAGTGGTGCATATCATGCCAGATAATTCCTATGAACAAAACAATAATTGCTGTGACAAGTACCGTTCCAACTGTCTGCATGTATTTCTCCCATATGGCGGATTGTTATCATATCAGAGCCATCTGGCCCGAAAATCTTTACATTTCATTATAATCTTTTTCTTTTCCGTCCGAAGGCTCATACCAGATTTTCGAAAAATGATACTGAGCTGAATCGCATAATCTATTACAACAAGCAGAATAATCATCTGACAGATTAAAACGCCTGTTCTCATACTCCATGTATTAATAAAATGATTTACACTTCCATTGAGTACGCGGATAATAAATACAGCATAAAAGCCCCATGCAATTGTACTTTCCAGACATATTATTCCTTTATAATTCATTTTTTTATCGTTATAATCCCACCAGATCTCTCCAAATGCTCGTTTCATCATAATGCCAACCAGAAACTCAAATCCCGTTGCAAGAATCGCTCCTGCAAAATAAAGGCGAAAAAGACTTCCGGAAAGAGGATGCAGTATCATGTATCCCATAACACCTCCAAATCCATAGATGGGACAAAAAGGTCCTTTTCCAAAGCCTCTGTTTGTAATTTTTCTATTGCAAAAAGACATATAAAGTGATTCTACTCCCCAACCCAAAACACTATATATAATAAATGCTGAAACAATATGGTAAACATCTGTTCCGAACAGTTCTCTTGACCACATATACCTTCCTCCCAGACAGACCAAAAAATATCAGAAAAAAGAAAAGTCCCTGATTTATATCTAAACCAAGGGACTTCTCGTTTGCATCAATTATATTTACGTTTTCTTGCAGCTTCGGATTTCTTTTTACGTTTTACACTTGGTTTCTCGTAATGTTCTCTTTTACGAATCTCCTGCTGAATTCCAGCTTTTGCACAACTTCTCTTAAAACGGCGCAGTGCGCTATCCAAAGTTTCGCTATCTTTTACGATTACTGTAGACATATTCTTCTTACCCTCCCTTCAGTCCCTTCAAGCACTTGACTGATTGGGTTATTTGTTATTATTTATGAGTCATCAACCCATATAACATCACATATTATACCATACTATTCTGTTTCGTCAAGTATTTCAGAATAAAAAATGAAGCTGAAAAACTTTTCTTTTAGACAAGCTGGCTTTCAAGTGTTTTTGCTGCTTCCAGAATTGCGGTTTCAATTCCTGCAGGATTCTTACCACCTGCCTGCGCCATATTCGGCCTTCCGCCGCCGCCGCCGCCAACAATCGGTGCAATTGCCTTGACCAGATTGCCTGCATGTGCGCCCTTGTTTATTGCTGCATCTGTTGCCATTGCAATCAAGCTTACTTTCCCCTCAGATTCAGAAATAAGGACAACCACTCCATCTCCCAGTTTTTCCTTCATCTGATCTCCCAGTTCACGCAGAGCGTTCATATCGACATCTTTCATGCATGCAGCAAGAAGCTTAACGCCTTTTATTTCCTGCACTCTGTCCATTACATCGCCAAGTGCCTCTTTGGCTGCACTGCTCTTTAAAGATTCATTTTCACTTCTGATGGTTTTTAATTCTTCCTGCATTTTTCTGATATGCTCGGTCAAATCAGAAGGTGTTGTTTTCAAGAGTGCTGCTGCTTCCTTCATTTCTGTTTCCAACTGTGCATAATACAGTCTCACGTTACTGCCAGTCAAAGCTTCAATTCTTCTGACCCCTGCAGCAACACCACTTTCAGAAAGTATCTTAAACTGCCCGATCTGACTGGTGTTTGAAACATGTGTACCGCCACAAAGTTCTGTCGAAAAATCTCCCATTTTGACAACGCGGACACTTTCACCATATTTTTCTCCAAACAATGCCATCGCACCTGTCTTTTTTGCCTCATCCAGGCTCATGACATCTGTGGTAACTAAAAGACCCTCACTGATCTTTTCATTTACAATATCTTCAACCTTTTCAATTTCCTCTGCTGTCATCGGCTTGAAATGGCTGAAATCAAAACGTGTTCTTCCTGCATCCTGATAGGAACCTGCCTGCTCAACATGTGTTCCCAGAACCTCGCGAAGTGCTTTCTGCAGCAAATGTGTCGCACTGTGATTTCTGCAGATTTTCATATGATTGTCTGTATCAACACGCATTGTCACCTGATCACCGGTACAGAACATTCCTTTTGTAACAATCCCGACATGTGCAATCTTGGATCCTGCAACATGCAGGGTATCCTTCACTTCAAATCTGCCTGTAGCAGTTTCAATGATTCCCATGTCTCCGATCTGTCCGCCCATTGTTCCATAAAAAGGTGTCTGATCTGTAATGATTGCGCCTGTCATTCCATCCGTCAGTGCCTCGGTTATCTCGTCCTGTGCATCCTCTTCTGACCCATAAAGCTGCGCCATTGCAACTATTTTTGCATCATCAACCGTTTTGTCATATCCGATATATGCAGAATTCACTGCAGCATCCATCTGCTCATAAATTGTTGCATCGGCGCCCATATAATTTGTTGTTTTACGTGCTTTACGCGCCGTATCCTTTTGTTTCTTCATTGCAGCATTGAAGGACGTTTCATCCACGGAAATATTTTTTTCTTCCAGAATTTCTTTTGTCAGGTCAAGCGGGAATCCATAGGTGTCATACAGCTTAAATGCATCCTCACCGGACAGCATTTTTTCACCGTTATTTTCCAGCTTCTGTTCCAGCTGAGAAAGAATTTCAAGTCCCTGATCAATCGTTTTTTCAAATTTGCTTTCTTCCTGATCGATCACACTGACAATAAAATCTCTTTTTTCAGCAAGTTCCGGATATCCATCTCTGCTTCCTTCAATTACAGCGTCTGCAAGTCTTGTAAGGAATCCCCCTTCAATACCAAGCAGTCTGCCATGTCTGTCTGCACGTCGGATAATACGGCGCAGTACATACCCTCTTCCCTCATTAGACGGCATGATACCATCCGAAATCATAAATGTTGCAGAGCGGATGTGATCAACAATTACTCTGATTGATACATCATCCTGATCACTTTTCTGATATTCTTTTTTAGCAATACTGCACACCTTATCGCGCAGTGCCTGCATTGTATCGATATCAAAAATAGTCTCAACATCCTGTACTGCAATTGCAAGACGTTCCAGTCCCATTCCCGTATCAATGTTTTTCTGTACCAGATCCGTATAATTGCCATGTCCATCGTTATTAAACTGTGAAAAAACAACATTCCAGATTTCCATATAACGATCGCAATCACAGCCTACTGTACAGTCAGGTTTATCACAGCCATATTTCTCACCACGGTCATAATAAATTTCCGTACACGGACCACAGGGGCCGGAACCATGCTCCCAGAAATTATCTTCCTTACCAAATTTAAAAATACGATCCTCTGCAATACCCATTTTGTCATGCCAAAGATCAAAGGCTGCCTGATCCTCCACATAAACAGACGGATATAATCTGTTCGGGTCAAGGCCTACAACTTCTGTCAGAAATTCCCATGCCCACGGAATTGCTTCATCCTTAAAATAATCCCCAAAGGAGAAATTGCCAAGCATTTCAAAAAAAGTACCATGCCTGGCAGTTTTTCCGACATTTTCAATATCTCCGGTACGAATACATTTCTGGCAGGTGGTTACTCTGCGCCTCGGCGGAATCTCCTGTCCTGTAAAATATGGTTTCAATGGCGCCATCCCGGAATTGATAATCAATAAACTGTTATCGTTATGCGGTACCAGTGAAAAACTATTCATACGAAGGTGTCCCTTGCTTTCAAAAAAGCTCAGATACATCTGTCTTAACTCATTGACACTGTATTTTTTCATGCTTGGCCTCTTCTTTTACAATGCGGCAGTCAAGTCGAATGCCGCATGATTTTCTATTTTTTTCAGGTACAATAATCAGAACGTAAATTTATCAGCAAAATAGGTATCCAGAGAATCAATCGCAATACGTTCCTGCTCCATGCTGTCACGGAAACGAACGGTTACTTTTCCGTCTGTCTCTGAATCAAAATCATAGGTAATGCAGAAGGGTGTTCCGATCTCATCCTGGCGGCGGTAACGCTTGCCGATATTTCCGCGATCATCAAAATCACAATTGTATTTCTTACTGAGCTGCGCATATATTTTCTCCGCACCTTCATTGAGTTTCTTGGAAAGCGGCAGAATACCGATCTTTACAGGTGCCAGTGCCGGATGCAGGTGAAGGACGGTTCTCACATCCCCTTCTCCAATTGTTTCCTCATCATAAGCTCCGCATAAAAACGCCAGTACGACACGATCAGCTCCCAATGATGGTTCAATTACATAAGGAATATATCTGGTATTCTTTACATCATCAAAGTATGTCAGATCCTGTCCTGATACTTCCTGATGTCTGGACAAATCATAATTCGTACGATCTGCTATTCCCCAGAGTTCTCCCCATCCAAACGGGAACATAAATTCAATATCTGAGGTTGCTTTTGAATAAAATGACAGTTCTTCCTGTTCATGATCTCTGACACGCATTTCGTCTTCCTGCATACCAAGAGATTTCAGCCATTCAATACAGAATTTTCTCCAATAGGAAAACCATTCGAGATCTGTATCAGGTTCACAGAAGAATTCCATTTCCATCTGCTCAAACTCTCTCGTTCTGAATGTAAAATTACCAGGCGTAATTTCATTTCTGAATGATTTGCCGATCTGACCTATACCAAAAGGAATTTTCTTTCTGGTAGTACGCTGTACATTTTTAAAATTGACAAAAATACCCTGTGCCGTTTCCGGTCTGAGGTATACTGTGTTTTTGGCATCTTCCGTAACCCCCTGAAACGTCTTGAACATCAGATTAAACTGACGGATATCTGTAAAATTGTGTTTACCACAGGTCGGGCAGGGAACATTGTGTTCTTCAATGAAATTCTTCATCTGTTCCTGACTCCATGCATCTACGGATCCGTCCAGTTCTATTCCGTTGGCCTGTGCAAAATCCTCAATGATTTTATCTGCACGAAATCTTTCATGACACTCCTTGCAGTCCATCAGAGGATCAGAAAAACTGGAAAGATGTCCGCTGGCAATCCAGGTCTGTGGGTTCATCAGAATCGCACAATCTACCCCTACGTTATAAGGACTCTCCTGGACAAACTTCTGCCACCATGCCTTTTTGACATTATTTTTCAGTTCCACTCCAAGATTTCCATAGTCCCAGGTATTCGCAAGACCACCATAGATTTCAGAACCCGGATAAATAAATCCGCGATTCTTTGCAAGTGCAATAATTTTATCCATTGTCTTAGCTGATTTTTCCATAATTCTCCTCCGATCAAATTGTATGTACTATTTATTTCTCCAGTAAAAGATATACAGTCTCATCCTTTGCTGCTGAAAGATCTGCCTGTGTTTCACTGATCAGTTTCACGCCCGCCGAAACATATACGATCGGGTAAGGGGTAATAATCTGTGATTTATCTGCAGTAACGATCATATGCTTTTTTGCATAGTTCTCAACAGTAGATAACTGTACTGTTTTCCCATCTGCATCGCAAAGATTTTTCGGTATGTCAATTCCGCCTTCTTTCGCAGATTCCACCGTACCATAAAAAAAAGTTTCCTGATTAAAGTCAGCAAAATCCTCTGCCGAATGAAAAGTCATAACCACCCTGACTTGGCTATCATCCTGTGCAAGCTTTTTCAGTTTAATCAGGTCATCTCCCTTTGCACTGTTATAAGAATTTATCTCAGCGGTAACTGTCTTTTTTAGTTCTGCCACATCATAATAGGACTTTGAAAAATCCTCCACAATTGCATTTACAACCACTCCGCCCCGATTTACCGCAATCGTTGTAACCTTTGATCTGGCAGCATTATAGGAGCCGCATCCTGACAGAACGATTATCGAAAGGAAAACCGCCCCCGTGATTTTTATACTTTTCCAACTGACCTTTCTCATTTCTCCGCCCCTTCTGCGCATCCTGATAAGCACACTCTTTTTGTGCGCAGAAACAAAGTTATTATATCCGACTTATTATGGTTTTTCAACACCTGCTTCAAATACGCGAAGCATCTCCAGACTTTTCATTGGTCTGTCAATAAATCTTCTTCGGTAGATTTCGGTAATATCACAAAGTTCTTCCAGAATTTGTTTACTCACACAGAACGTATATAATTTCTCCTGTTGTGTCTGAATAATAAAATCAATGGTGTATGCTGTCGTTTCGTTCCATATCCGGTCATTGGGCATTCCCGGAAATTCTCCATTAATTGCCAGTGAACGAATCTCATAAATGCAACGAACCAGACTGTTTGGAAGATTCTCTTTTTCCAGGGCACGCAACGATAAATATAACAATCCCAGCAGTTCTGTTTCGTCATTGTTCTCTCTTGTATAGTAATCTGCCAGTTCCAGAAAAAAAGTTCCGTAACAGACAGCTTCCAGATTTCTGCGAAAACCTTCAAAATAATTCAGAATATCAACTTCCGCAATATTATAGGCCGTTCTTCCCTCAAACATTTTAAATGTCCCAAAACAAAACGGCTCCACTGCACCTGCAAGATGACTGTTTGGTTTTCTGGCGCCTCGAGCAAATGCAGTTATCTTACCCCGTTCCAGCGTCAGGATTGTAACTACCCAGTCATATTCTCCCACCGGGGCATGTTTTAAAACCATCCCTTTCAGTTCAACAAGATTATACATCTGTTTTTTCTCCTGAAAAAACCGGGCAGATAAAAGCTGCCCGGCCCTGACTCCTCAGCAATCATTCATTCTTCATATCATATCCCAGACTCTTCATCTGTGTCATATCATCCCGCCAGTTTTTGCGGACTTTAACCCATAACTGCAGATTGACCTTGTGTTCCACCATTTTCTCAATATCAATACGGGATTGTGTGCCGATTCTCTTTAACATGGAACCGCCCCGTCCGATTATGATTCCCTTATGGGAATCTCTCTCACAGATAATTGTCGCATCAATATTCATAATCCCATCCGGTCTTACCCGCATTTTTTCTATGGAAACGGCAATTCCGTGTGGCACTTCGTCCTGTAACAGTCTGAGTGCCTTTTCTCTTATGATTTCAGCAGCAATCTGTCTTTCAGGCTGATCTGTTACGGTATCTTCGTCATAGAAAGCCGGTCCATAAGGCAGATACTTGCGAATGCATTCCTTCAGTGTATCAATATTATCTCTCTTCAAAGCAGATACCGGAACAATTTCTGCGAAATCCATTGCCTTACGATAGCAATCAATATAAGTCAGAAGCTTCTGGTGCTCCACGGTATCCACTTTATTAATGACCAGAATAACAGGTTTTCTGCAGGTTTTCAGCTGATCAATGATATACTGTTCTCCTGCACCGATAAAGCTACTTGGTTCAACCAGCCACAATACCAGATCAACATCATCCAATGTCTTCTGCGCAATACGCAGCATATATTCCCCTAGTTTATTCTTGGATTCATGGATTCCCGGCGTATCCAGAAAAATCATCTGGCTGATCTCATCTGTATACACTGTCTGGATTCTGCCTCTTGTCGTCTGTGGCTTATCGGATGTAATCGCAATTTTCTGTCCGATCATCTGATTCATCAGTGTCGATTTGCCGACATTTGGTCTTCCAATCAGCGCTATAAAACCTGTTTTAAATTTATCTGCTTCTGTCATCTCTTATTCCTTTTTCTCAGGGGCTTCCTGCTGCATTTGTGCATTATTCTCTTTATCATCATTTCCCGCTTCTGATGCATTTTCAGATTTCAGAGCCTTATCTTTTTTCTTCCATCTTTTTTCTTTTCCTGCAAAACCAGCTCTTTTTCTGAATAATCTGCGCGAAAAAAGCAGTAAAATCAAAAGGACCACGGCAAAGATAAGTAATTGCGGAATATGAATGATAATCCAGATTCCAAGGTTGATTAGACCGTATCCGACTGCCTTCAAATTACTCTTGAAACCGGTTATGATCCTGTCCGGAATATTCTCCGGTTCAGGCTCTGTGTATGCTGTCACCTCGCTTATATCCAGATATACCGTGCTGTAATCAATCTGATTATCATATACGCGAAGCTGTGATTCAATACTTCCAAGCTGATATCTGACTTCCGTAAGTTGCTGTTCCACTGCTATGATATCTTCTACACTGGATGCCTGTTCCATAATTTCCATCAGCCGCTTTTCTTCTGCCTTAAGTGCTTTCTGATGGCTTTCAGTATCAACATAATCAAGCGTAACATCCTGAACATTTCTGCTCTGCTGAACAATATTTGATATGTTCTGCATATCGTTCAAAAGCCCATCAAGGTGATCTGCAGGAATGCGAATTGTCAAACTGGCAGAACGATCTGTGCGATCAAGATAATCTGTCATTCCATTACTGATACTGCTTGATTCCACATAGCCGCCCAGTGACTTCACTTTTGCATTCACTTTATCAAGCAGCGCATCCATGTCTTCTGTTTCTGCAGAAATATTCATTGTTGTAATCAGTTTTCTGGATGAATCAGGTTTTACCTCTTCCTTGTTTTGTGATACGTCTGCCGCTGCAGTTCCGGATGCATTTTCCGCAGGGGCAGCTTTTTCCGTCTGCGCTGTCTGACTGTTCGTACCGTCAGACTGATATAAACTATCCGACTGATATGTTCCTACTGCTCTTGACTCTGTACTGCTGCCACATCCTGTAAGCAATGTTCCCACAGCCAGAAACAACAATAAACCAAGTGTACGCTTTTTCATCACAGCCCTCCTATCAGCGCATTCTGATTACTCTTCCTCTTCCTCTTCCTCTTGCTCCGAACCAGACCTGATCAATTGGTCAATACTGTTAAAAAGTTTGCTATCCTGTTTAATTTTCTCACTGCTTCCAACCACGCAGATACAATCATCCTGCAAAAATGCATCCACATACTCTGCTAATTTTCTTATTGTCTGTACTGATACAGTCAGAAGTTCATTCCGATCCTTTTGAATATCTTCCATCGATAATCCGCACAGATATGCAGAAAGTGCATATGTGCCTTTCGCACTGGGTGTCTTTGGTGTATCCAGATCTCCAATCGCTCCAATAATAAACTGTGTTATGGTACGTTCATCAGCATCATAACTGCGAAGATATTCTGCTGTTTTTTCAAAAACTTCTATGCTTCTCTTCAAATGTGGATCTCTGTATGTTACAAAATAAGCATCTCCATTTCTGGAATATCCACTCATGCAGCCATATGCACCACCTTTTACACGGATATTGGTCCAAAGATAATCATATCCCATCATAACCTTCAGCACGCGGAGCGCCCCTGTATAAGGAAGTCCTTTTTCTCTGAAATTCCCGGCACGGCATACATACTGAACCTGTCCTGCAGTCTGAAAAGCTTCATTACTTCTGTAAAGCTCCGGTACAAACGTTCCTATCGGTTCATCTGTTTGGAAAAGTACCTGTGCAAACTGATCAACCTGTGATGCAATTCCTTCATAATCAGTCTCCGGCGCTGTATAATCCAGGATCAGATTTTCACTTCTGAAAAGATTTTTTGCAAGTCTTGTGAGTTTCTCCACAAGCATCAGGTGTGTCTTGTCACTGTAATCATCACAAAGTTTTTCCACCATTCTGTATGCATCAATTCCGCTCATCATATCTGAAACTCTTGCAGTTTGCGATACGTATGATAATGCACGTACGGCCGCAGTCTGATGACCTGCTGAAGTCATTGCCGACTGCATGTGAGATTTCTTCTCATCCAGAATTTCCTTCAATCGCTTTTTATCATCAATCTTCGAATATAGCAGTATTTCCTGCAGCAGTTCAAATGCCCAGTGAAGATTTTCGTGCAAAACTTTTACACTGATTTCAAAGGTTGTCATATAATGCTTTGGTCTTGCCTGTTCTGAGTAAGTATTTACACTTGCACTGATTCCGCCCGTCCTGATATTGATCTCATTGTACAGATCCCCATACGAATAATGCTGTGTATCTACCATTCCGAGAACTGTTTTGAGAATTCCAGCATATGCAAACAGATCCTTGGGAACATTCTTCATATCAAAGACAAAATTCACATAGCCGATCCCATTTGTATAAATATCATGAAACAAGATTTTGGTCTTGCCTGCATATCTGACTTCATTATGAAACGGTTCTGCATCCTTTTTCATATCTGCTCTTGTCAAAAGCGGTATTCTCGCAAGATCTTCCGGCTTATCGGGTGCTTCCTGATATTCTTTCAGTTCTCTCGTTTCTCTGATTATCCGGTTGATCTCTTCATCAGAAAGGCTCGCTCTGTACGCTGCCAGTTTAATACGAAGTTCCTCATCTTTTTTCTGTGTCAGGTTTCTGACAGGTTCCAGCAACAGAATTGTTTCATGTGTATTATCCAGGAGATATTTTTGAATCAGTTCTTCAAAATAATGACCTTCCACTTCTGCTTTCAGCTGCTTAAAAGTATCTCCTGCTTCAATATGAATCCAAGGTTGCCTGTCATCATAAAGCCAGCTGTCAAGAACCTGAAGACCATATAATAATCCTTTCGGAAAGCGTCCAAAATCTGCTTCCCGATATTTGAATTCATCATAATTGATTCCCGCAAGAAGCGCCTTCTTATCAATCCCCTTAACTGTCTGTTCGGTAAGACATTCCCGAATCACTTTGATAAACTCATCTTTTTGTTCCGGATCAGCATATTTTGCAACAACTGAAAAGAATGGCTGTCTGATGCCGTTCTCATATTCGCTGTATACATCTCTGCCAATTCCCTTTTCAATCAAAGCTTTCTTTAAAACCGCCCCCGGAGCAGAACAAAGTGCATAATCCAACACATCAAATGCAATATACAATTTTCTGTCAAGGCTCGTTCCAACACAGGCATTATAAGACAGATATGTATTTTGCTTTTCCGACTCTTCCTGCATAATGGAATATTGCTTATGAATTTCTATCGGTTTATCAAAAGCACTCTGCAAAGGTACTTCCGAATCTACTGTCTGTTTTTCAAATTCAGATAAATAATTTTCATCAATATATTTCAGCTTCTCTATCATATTCATATTACCATAGAGATAAATGTAACTGTTAGACGGATGATAATATTTTTTATGAAAGTCCAGATACTGTTGATAGGTCAGTTCAGGAATCACATCCGGATCGCCTCCGGATTCAATTGCATAGGTCGTATCCGGAAAAAGAGAATTCAAAATTTCCCTGTCCAATACATCATCAGGAGAAGAAAATGCTCCTTTCATTTCATTATAAACAACTCCATTAATAGTCAGATCCGACTGTTCCTCTTCTATTTCATAATGCCAGCCTTCCTGTTTAAATATTTTATCTGTTTTATATATATTAGGATAAAACACTGCATCCAGATATACATGCAGCAGATTTTGAAAATCCGCATCATTACAGCTGGCAACCGGATATACGGTTTTATCCGGATAGGTCATGGCATTCAGGAATGTATTCAATGATCCTTTTGCAAGTTCTATAAAAGGATCTTTAATCGGAAAATCTCTTGAACCGCACAATACCGTATGCTCAATAATATGTGCAACACCAGTTGAATCGGTTGGCGGCGTGCGAAATCCGATATAAAATACTTTGTTTTCATCATCATTAGACAAAAGTGCTATACGCGCTCCTGTTTTTTTATGTTTTAGCATATAGCTATCTGAATTAAGATCAGAAATATGCCTTTTTTCAATCATTTCATATGCTTCAAGTTCTTCAATTCTCATAAAAAGTATGCCATCCTTCCTGATTCTCTCGAATCAGATATCATATGTACACTATACTTGCGCCCTCTACAGATCAAAATCATCATTTTCCTTTATCGGAAAATCAAATTCAGCTTCTGCAATGTTTTTCTCCGGCTTATCTGCTGTTTTTTCTTCTGTTCTATTAATCGAAATCTTCCCGTCTCTGTTCAAGGATATCTGCCCCACATCATTGAGATCCGGCATTTTCATCCTGGGCTGTATATCTTCGTCTGTATCTTCTTCCCCAAGCGGCAATACCATTCCTTCCGGCACATATCGCATCGGCTTCTCTGCACTATCCTCTGTTTTACTATGTTTTTCTGTTCTGTCCGTTTCAACTGTTTTCATTTCTGTTTCTTCCCGTAAGTTATCCCTATCTTCCTCTTCAAACAGATATTTGTAGTTCTCTTTCTTCACAGGTGTGATCATCGTAGCAATTCCTCCTCCTGCCAACACTGCATAGAATAATGTTACTATCCGTTGTCCATTCATCATGGTAGGTCCCATAAATGGTGTTATTCCTGTGATCAGAAGCATCATAAACATCCACGGTGTAATATGGTCTTCCTTCCTGTTTCGCAGAAATCCGATACAGCCTGTAAACATAACCAGTCCGAACAGCAGATACAGCATCCGATGTTCGGTGTATACGCTGAAAAGCTCAATCTTATTCAAATTTCCAAAATAAGATTGCACCCAATTTTCAAAAGTCACCTGTAAATTACTGCTGCCAGCCTCCTGTATGAGCATCAAAACAAATCCTGCAGCTGTCCCGGCAAAAATCAATAGCATTTTAAGAAACACTGAAAATACCGTCGTGTTCTTTATTAAAAAAGCTGAAAAAAGAAAACCGAGAATTATAATTGTTCCCGCATCGAGATACAGCATAAATCCTATTATGCAGCCAAGGAGCATACACCAAATAAACCAGATCAATCTGCTATATTTCTGCTGTAGTTTTCTAAAAAATAGAACCATTAAAAGAAGTTCTGTAAAAAACATCAGGTAAAATAGTGGAATAATATCAAGCTTCCCCATCTGTTCCAAGTAAAGCGGCATGAAACACTGTGCTGTAATGACCAAAAAGGCCGGAACACATCCCATAGCCATACGTATTACCATATACAACATCAGTAAAAACAAAAGCTGTAATATCATCTGAAAGACTACCGCTGCTCCGGCTGTATTTCCTGTAAATGTCAACACTGCTCTGAGCATTGATTCATAAAGATACGTTAAGATATTGCGCTGAGATATGGCTGAACCTTTTGCCGTAATTTCTGCGGCCTCATAAAGCGCAGCATTTCCAAGAATCTGATAATGGGTCTGCGATAAGATATATAGTCTGATCCCCGCCGCCCCACAGAACACAAGGATAACAGCCAGTACATCAAAGAATCGAAACCAGAACCCGGTTTTGATTCTTTCAGCATAGTAATCTGAAAGCTTACCACCCAGAAAGGAAATTACAGCAGCGCCTGTAAGTGTGAGCGCTGAGAAACCTGCTGTGAAAGCTATTTTGTATTCTAATGGAAACAGTCCCGAAAAATAGCTGAACATCGCCACCAGCAAAATATTATATGCTGTATATACAGTCCAGATTATATATCCGGGCCAGGTCTTCTTCCATGCCATTTTCGGGACTCCTTTTCATCTGTCAGATCTGCTGACTTTCCCATATGGATCAAATACCCCGCTTCTTAAAGCGGGGTATTATCATTTATCAGTCATTGCAGCTATTCAGTCATCATTCTGACTGTCATCCCAGTTATGGTAGACAGCCTGAACATCGTCATCCTCATCCAAAAGATCCAGAATTCGTTCAATGTACTTGATATCATTTTCATCTTTTACTTCAACATAATTCTGCGGAATCATTGTGATTTCAGCAGACGCCGGCGTAATTTTTTCTTTTTCAAGTGTTTCCACAACAGCCTGAAAAGCTTCCGGTGCCGTCAGGACTTCATAACTGTCATCCTCTTCTTTGAAATCATCTGCACCCGCATCCAGAACCATCATCATCAGATCATCTGCATCTTTACCGCATTCTTCCTTATCAATCAGGATCTGACCTTTCTTGTCAAACATAAACGATACACAGCCCGGTGTACCAATACTTCCATTACCTTTATTAAAAGCACTTTTCACATTGGCTGCAGTACGGTTGGTGTTATCTGTCAATGTCTCTACAATGATTGCTGTTCCGCCAGGGCCGTATCCTTCATAGGTAATTGTCTTATAATCAACACTGCCGGCTTCACCCGCTGCTTTCTTGATGCCTCTGTCAATTGTGTCATTCGGCATATTATTAGCCTTTGCTTTTGCAATAACCGTAGCAAGTTTGAAGTTATTGAGAGGATCGGATCCCCCTTCCTTAACGGCTACTGCTATTTCTCTTCCAATAATTGTAAATACCTTACCTTTTGCAGCATCATTTCTTTCTTTTTTGTGTTTAATATTGGCAAATTTTGAATGTCCTGACATTTT
This sequence comes from Butyrivibrio sp., assembly GCA_017996845.1. The sequence continues at coordinate 9,172 of JAGOGF010000013.1, read as the reverse complement.
TACTTTCCTTTCCAGCTATCATTTACTTTTTTATTTTACTGTTCCTGTAATTTTTCTGTCTGCTTTTTGTCTGCAGGTTCGTCTTCTTCCGGCAGCTTTGTTACAAGTACGCTCTGAATCATATGGTTTCTGACCATCAGTATTTTGAAATTATACCCATTCATGTCAACACTGAAATCCTCATCATCATTTGGAATTCGATCCAGTTTTGCAATGAGAAGACCATTAAGTGTCTCGTATTCATCCTGATCAAACAATATTCCGAATTTGTCTTCCAGATCCTCCAGCGGTGTTTTTCCTTCAATGATAAATTCGTTCGCATTATCCGTTGATTCAATATAATCCTCATCTTCATCATATTCGTCCATGATATTCCCGACAATCTCTTCCAGAATATCTTCCATGGAAACCAGTCCGGATGTCTGTCCATATTCATCTATGACAATTACCATCTGCGTTTTGGTCAGCTGCATGCTGTGAAACAGTGCATCAATATTCTTTGTTTCCGGGACATACATTGGTTGGCGGAGCAATCCCTTTATCCTGCGTATTGAGCTTGCATCGCTTTCATTTTCAGATAATTTCTTCATCGCGTCACGAATATGTAAAATACCGATGATATGATCAATGTTATCAAGATAAACCGGAAATCTGCTGTTGTTTTTTTCCAGCATAAACGCGATCGCATCACGCAGATTCATATTTCCATCTATACCGACCATAGTATTTCGATGCGTCATGATGTCTTTGGCCTGTTTGTCTGAAAATTCAAAAATATTGGTGATCATATCTGCTTCAGAATCCTGCAATACTCCCTGTTCCTGCCCCTCAGTGACCATCGAACGGATTTCTTCCTCTGTTACATCTGCCTCCGCAGATTCATCCCTGATACCCATAATATGCAGAATTCCGCTTGTTGTGTCCGATATCAGTTTCACCATTGGATAGAAAAGTGTGAGGATCATATTAATCATACCCACACAGGCATATGCCCATCGCTCAGGATTACGTGATGCAAGTCTTTTGGGTAAAAGAACGCCGATCGTCATTACTGCATACACCAGAATTACTCCTGCCAGTATTTCTGTTGTAAACCTCATCCAGAAAGAATCTCCGTATCCAAAACATCCTGCAAAAAGACTTCCCAGATATTCCAGATACCACCTGCCTATCATCAGGTTGATCACCATGACTGCCAGCTGTACTGTATTGACATATCCCGATGGATTGTTCAATATTCTGAGTAAAACAGCACTTTTTCTGTCGTTCCCGTTTTCCTGTGCCTTCTTTTCAATATCATCACTTCTGAGATTATGTAATGCCGCACCAAATCCATAAATCAATATATCTGCCAGAAGTATCATGATAAATAAAAAAGCAGTGGCAGAAGGCCCACCATCATCCATAAAGTCATCTCCTTTTGTGCATATAAAGATGCATTTTTTTACAGAGAAATCCCGTAAAATATCACATTAAACTATATCATCTGCCTTCTATCCCGTCAAGAAGCTTGCGAATGATGCCCTTTTCAATTACAATGCTATTATAAACTGGGTTGAGGTTACGATATGATTATCAGTATGATTGTGTCCGCAGTTGTAAATGTTCTTGCCGGCATTGTAAAAGGTATTTTTTCGATGATTTTTTTCTTTATCCGCATGTTCTGGAAGCTGATTCGCCTTCTGCTGACGATTCTTCCGGTCACCGGCTGCCTTTTTACAGCCATTTACCTTCTGCAGACTGCTGATCTTATTTTAAAGCGTGATCCGCTTCCTTCCATTTTTCCGTTTCACCCTGACTATACTGTCTCTGCCTTTTTTTGGGGACAGCTTGCTGCATGGTGGAATTCTTCTGTAACAGGATATCGCGGAACGCCAGTTTACTATCTTATTATTCTTTTTTCCATGATCCTTCTTGTTCCGGTGATGGGCTCTCTTTTGTTTATTTCATCTTTCCGCTCTGCGATTTCTTGGTTAACCATAACCGCTGGTATTGATATACTATACTATTTTCTGCGCAGTATTGTAGGAAGGGTTACGCCTTTTTCCCAGATTACTGATCGGTTCTATGCTCTTTTCCCTGATGTGGGAGATCGGCATTATGATCGTTTATACCGAAAATGGTTGCGACGCCATCATGAAGAGTTTGAAGATTATGATGATGAGGATTACCGTAATGATCATTACGGTGATGAAGATGATAACGATTATTATGACGACTATGATGATACTGATGAATCAGAAGAATCTGATCCGGAATATGCCAATCAGAATTTCTTTTCTGCACACAGTCCGTTTCGAAGAGATCGTATCAATTCAACTGCCCGACGGAAGCTCGATCAGTTTTATGAGGATTCAGATGATGAAACGGATGAAGAAGATGAATCGAATGATTATACCTATCGTGATGATAATCAGCGCGAGCAGAGAAAAGATACGTCATCTGTCGATCATGCCCCGGCAGGAAACTGTTTTGATTTTTTTGCCGGTTGTACGTCCTCAGACAGCGCTGAAAGGAAATATCACACACTGGTAAAACTCTATCACCCCGATAATATGGACGGAGATACCAATGCACTTCAGGAAATCAATATACAATATGACAAGATCAAAAAACGCCTTCGCTGAAACACAGCAAAGACGTTTTTTATTATCTTTCCACAAATTGTCCATTTCTGATATAAACCCGAGGAATCCGCTTGTTTAGATCACAGGAAAGCTCATAATTAAATCTTCCGCTTAAATCCCCAAGTTCTTCAATTGTAATCTCAAGTCCGCCATTTTTCCCGATCAGTACTGCTTCGTCCCCTTCTGATACTGCCGGAACTCCGGATACATCCACCATAAACTGATCCATACATACTCTGCCAAGGATCGGTGCCTTGTATCCTCTGATCAGAACATACCCTTTCCCGGAAAGACTTCGGGGGTACCCGTCTCCATAACCAACCGGAATTGTTGCGATTCTGGTTTCCTTCTGCGTTACATATGTTCCGCCATAGCTTACAGGTGTACCTGCAGGAACATCCTTAATATAAACAATATGACTGACCAGAGATAATGCAGGCTTAATTCTGACTTTATCACGGGAAACCTCATCAGAGGGCCACATTCCATACATGGTCACCCCTGCACGTACCATATCCATACTTGCTTCCGGCATATCGATAATACTGGCGCTGTTGGCACAATGCTGAATCGGAATATGGTAACCGGTCTCTGCTTCCGCTTTGGAAAGGAATTCTTCAAAAAAATGCTTTTTGCAATGCGCATCAGACAAATCTGCCTCATCAGCCCTTGCAAAATGAGTAAAAACGCCTTCCACTTCCAGTCCGCTGCATCCCAGTGCCTTTTTCAGAAATCCAATTCCGGTATCATCCGGTCTTATACCGATTCGTGACATTCCGGTATCTACCGCGATATGAATCGGAAATTTTTTTCCATTTTCATCTATACCATGCTGCAGGGCAGCCTCATTCAAAGCCATCAGCATATCGTATCTGAAAACTGCCGGACGTATCTGTTCTTTGATCATCCGCTCATATGCATACGGAAATGTATATCCCAGAACAAGTATGGGTTTATGGATTCCTCCATCCCGCAGCTCAAATGCCTCCTCCGGTGTTGCTGTCGCATATCCCCATATGAAAGATTCTTCATCCAGCATTTTTGCGATTGGTAATGCTCCATAACCATAACCGTCTGTTTTGATTACCGCCATCATCTTCGTATGTTCCGGCAATACTGCATGCATGTTCTGCATATTCTCCAGTATTACATCCAAATCGATTTTTGCATATACACGTTCCTTATCTTCAAGCATTCAGCCTTATCTCCGTTTCTGATATATTTGAACTTTCATTTTTCAGGAAAGACTCTTTGCAGCGACCGCATAATATCGCCCGCAAGCATATAATATGTGCCATACTCTTCAGCTGCAATATCACCCGCAAGTCCATGCAGATAACAGCCAATACAGGCAGTTGTATATCCATCCATTCCCAATGCTCCAAGAGCCGCTAATAACCCCGCCAGAACATCTCCGCTTCCTGCAGTTGCCATACCACTATTTCCACTGACGTTAATGTACAGGCGGCTTCCATTCTCCTCTGTTACAACAGAACGTGCATCTTTGCATATGATAGAGCAGTGATATTTACGGCTCAGCTCTGCCGGCCACTCCAAAATATGTGCTTTACATTCTTTAGTGGTATTTCCATATAATCTTGCAAACTCAGCAACATGCGGAGTCATGATCAGCCACTTCTTTTCTGATGAATAATTAGCCACCAGATGTTCCATTTCTTTGTCCATCGCAATGATATTTAATGCATCTGCATCCAGAATCAGATTATGTTCATATTCTGTCAGAACAATTTGCAGCATATACTTTGCAATTATACCTGTTCCGATTCCCGGTCCCATACAGAGTACAGAAGACCATTCCATGGCCTTGCGCAGCATTTTGGCAATATTATGCAGATTGTCGGCACTGCAGTCTGATCCGTAAGTATCCAATAATGCTTCGGGTAAGGTTGTCTGAAGTGTTTCCCTGTTTTCCTGTGCTGTCAGAACTCTTACCATTCCGGCTCCGCTTCTGTAGCAGGTCATTGCACACATGGTGCATGCGCCGCTTATTTCACTGTTGCCTGCAATAATAAGAATTTTTCCAAAGGTTGATTTATTTCCCCACTGACTTCTGCCCGGAAGAAGTGCCTTCGCATCTTCGTCATAGAAAAAAGCCCTGGGCATCTCACCCATAAACCCCGCTTCCGAAATTCCTGCATCTTCCACGTACAGCTTGCCCACATATGTACAGCCGGGATATATCATCTGACCGATTTTGGCATAATTAAAGGTTACTGTAATGTCCGCATGTACAGCTGTGCCGCATACCTGACCATTATCACTGCTGATTCCCGATGGCATATCCACGGAGCAGATAAGCTGGTTGTCTCCGTTTCTTAATTTATTCATTTCAATCAGTGCAACAGCCTTTGCATATTCATTTTCCAACGGTCTGTTACAGCCGATTCCGAACATTGCATCTATTATGATATCCCAATCAACCTGTGATATGTTTTCGCTTATATTGGAAAAAGTGTCAATCTGACAGCCATATGCTTTTATGATTTTCAGTTGCCTGGCTGTCTCTTCGGAATACTCCGTTTGCTCTCCCACCTGCATAAATCTGACCTTATATCCATGCTGTCCCAGTATTCTTCCAATTGCAATACCATCCCCTGCATTATTACCATGCCCAAATACGACCAGGACACACAATGCCCTGGTCGTATTATGATTCTTTTCTGTCCATTCATATACCCTTGCCGCGGCAGCAAGTGCAGCACGTTCCATCAGCACCATACTATCCATGCCAAAGCGCTCTGACGTATTTCTGTCACATCTTTTCATTTCCTGCGCTGTAACCAAATACTGCATAGCTAAACACCTCATCAGAATATGATTCAATTTTTTATTCCAAAACTGCTTTTTTAGAAGCACGGTTCAGTGTCCGAATCGGATGTTTCTTATCCGGATCATATTTCATATCAAAAATCTCAATTACTTCCGGTCCGAAAATCTGATGCATGTAAGAGTATAGATTGAAATTCTCAATCTCCCCTTCCTGCTTATGAATAATCGCTTTCTTAAGCTGCATACGAATTTCTCTGAGCCATGCATCAATACGATTGATCTCCTCCGTATTCTCATGCATTTGTTCATAACAGACCTGCATCGTTGCAAGCATCAGTTTGTAATTGAGCTGATAAATACTTCTGGGAAGTTCTATTAATTCATCCTGCTGTGCTTCCAGCTTGTCATTGCACTCACCAATCAGTCTGGTATGGTCTTTGAGCTCTTTTTCTGCTGCCTGTCCCACCGGTCCTGATTCTTCCTGTCCAAGCCGATCCCGCAAGCCAATGATTTCTCCCATCAGTCTGTTTTTCAATCGTTTGATTTCCTTGGATTTTTCGCGAAGTTCACTTTGCCGATCAATCATCTTCTGAAGCTGATCCGCCATCTCATGAATTTCAGAAGACATTCCTTTCTCACCAAACAGCATCTGCCACTTATGATCCAGTGTAAGGATCGGAATATCTTTTCCCTCAAGTGCCGGAATATATACTTCATCTTCTCTGGACATATAACGCCTCTTATCTGCCTGTCTTACATTCTTATCTGCATTTTATGTTTTTTTCATACCTGGTTATATTATAAGACAATTTCATAAGACTGTCAGATAAATGTACATTTTCAACCTGCACGTTTTCCGGCACATCCAGATCCACATGCGCAAAATTCCAGATTGCCTTTATTCCGCAATTTACAAGACGTTCAGCCATTGGTACTGCCTGCTCTTTGGGTATTGTCAGTACCGCAATATCAATATTATTGGCTCGGATAAAATCCTCTATTTCCTGTGTCGGGCGAACTTCCACCCCGCGAATCTTCATTCCATACAGGCTTGGATTACAGTCAAATGCCCCCTTAAACACAAACCCTCTTCTGTTAAAATTGGTGTAATTGGTAAGTGCCTGTCCCAGATTCCCCACTCCGATGATAATCAGCTTATGCTGTTTGTCTATTCCGAGTATCTTACTGATTTCATCATACAGATATTCTACATTATAACCATACCCCTGCTGCCCGAATCCGCCAAAATTATTGAAATCCTGTCTGATCTGAGATGCTGTCACTTTCATGATATCACTCAGTTCCTGTGATGATATCCTTTCAATGCCACGTTCTTTCAATTCTCCAAGATATCTGAAATAGCGGGGCAGGCGGCTTATAACAGCCTGAGAAATCTCTTTTTCTTCCATTTATGTAATCCTCCTGTACCCACAGTATGATTGTTAATTATTCTACAAGCAATTATAAAGTTATGTTAAAATAATGTCAAATTGTACTTATACTATTACCATCACAAAAAGCTTCTGCTATTTGCTCTGTAGCAGAAGCTTTTTATGATATACCTTTTTATAGCTATTCTTTTCCTGGAAAGATTATTTTGATTTTTGTACCTTTTCCCAACTCACTCTCGAGTTGAAGCTGCGCCTGATGCTGTGCCACTATATGTTTTACGATCGCAAGTCCAAGCCCTGTTCCGCCCGTTTGTTTGGATCTGCTCTTGTCCACTCTGTAAAAGCGTTCAAAAATACGCTGCTGGTTTTCCGGTGATATTCCAATTCCGGTATCGCATACCATAAGTTCTACCTGCCCATCCTTTGGATATACACTCACTTCTACATTTCCGCCTCTGTTATTGTAGCGAATTGCATTATCTGTCAGATTATAAATCAGTTCTTCCATCATCATCCGATTTGCACGCACCACAGCGCTCTGTCCCTGAATATGCAGTGTGATTTCATGGCTTTGCGCGTTAAGCTGCAATGTTCCCGTCACATTCTGCGCAACCTGATATAAATCAACATCCGCCATTTCCGGAACTTCCTGGGCCACATCCATTTCCGAAAGACGCAGTGTATCATTAATAAGGGTAAGAAGTCTGTTTGCATTTCTATGTATTTCTCCCGCAAATCTTTGTGTATCAGCATCTCCCGCGATCCCGCTTTCAATCAGTTCGGAATATCCTGATATGGATGTAAGAGGCGTCTTCAGTTCATGCGACACATTTGCAGAAAATTCCTGTCGCATGGAAGCATTTTTTTTAAGATCTTCATGCTGCTTTACAATGGTATCAATAAAAGGCTGCAGTTCCTTATATGTTTTCTGACTTCCAAGCTGTTCCATATTTCTGGCCAGCTGCTCCACAGGAGCAACAATACTCTTGGTAAGAAAATGGGACAGAAGCATTGCAATCAGCATCAGTGCAACGGTTATGATCAGAACAAGAGGGATAATATCCCAGTAAAGACTCCAGATACTGTCAGCCTCTTTTGCAACACGCAGGACATATCCGTTATGCAGAAGAATTGCATAATAAAACGTATTTCTGTTCAGCGTAGCTGACTGCCTGATCGCACTTCCCTTGCCAATCGAAAAAGCTGACTCAACTTCAGGCCGATTGCCATGATTATCCATATCCATGACATTGGCTTCATTATCATACACGACTGTTCCATCTCTCGAAATGATGGTAATCCGAAGGTTCTTGTTGGAGGAATCATATGTAATATGATTCATATCGCTGAAAACATCCGTCCCGGCAAGCACCCGTGCACTGGTTTCCAGATTATTCAATACTTCTTTCTGAAACGCCTCATAGAAAACACCTGTCAGAATAAGGACTGTTGTTCCAATCGCAAGTACTGCAAGTAGAATAAACTGAATATTAATTTTTCTTTTCATCCGCTCTGCACTGTCCCTTCGAAGTTAATCCATCTGATAACCCACATTTCTCACTGTTCTGATATGATTGCCCTGCTCCCCGAGTTTCTGCCGGAGTGTCTTGATATGCATATCCAGTGTTCTGGACTCTCCTTCAAAATCCGTTCCCCATATTTTCTCCATGATCAGCCCCCTGCTGAGTACGTTCCCCGCATTTGCCATCAAAAGCCTGAGCAGTTCGAATTCCTTATAGGTCAGTTCACAGAGTTCTCCATCCGCATAAACCGTTCTCTTATCCGCATCCAGACGAATGCTTCCATATGTCAGGACTGCCTCATCCATAAGACTCTGGCTGCGTCGTAAAAGAGCCTTGACTCTGGATATCAGTTCCATAACGCCAAACGGTTTCGTCAGATAATCATCTGCTCCGATATCCAGTCCCTTGACCTTATCGAGTTCTGTCGTTTTAGCTGTAACCAACATAATCGGAACTCTGTTGGTTCGATAGTTATGCCTCATCTTGCCAACAATTTCCAGTCCGTCTTCATCTGGCAGCATCACATCCAGAAGTACCAGATCCGGAATTTTATCTTCCATTGCAGCAAAAAAACTTTTTGCATCCAGAAAACTTTCTGTACTGTAACCTGAGTTTTTAAGCGCATAACTCTCAATTTCACATATATTTTTATCATCTTCCACTATATAAATCATCGAATTCATCGTCTCACGTCCCCTCTGATTCCCTTCATATACAGGAATTATCTTTATTGTAAAATATTCCCGTTATTGCATCAAGTTTTTTGCTGTTTTTTTACCTTCTGCACAGATTAAGTTCATCCTATCTCTATTTGCATCATACCGATACCACTTTCCCGTCA
>JAGOGF010000182.1 GCA_017996845.1 Butyrivibrio sp. | reverse complement strand
GTTCCACATATAGCATTTTTGGCTATCATATTACTATGTCTCTGGGTATTGACAGTCTGGATATGCGGTCCGATCTTAGGCGTGAATCTGGTTGTACTTGCACCTTCTGCAGCGGGGGTCATGCTGAGCTTCAACGGTTCCTTTGTTCAATTTGGTTTTGCCGGTGGTGCAGCGATAGGCGGGTATATACTGGATCGATTTTCTGTCGCTGCGGTTATTCCAATCGGTATAATTGCAGCAGCAACAGCGGCTTTGATTGGGATATATTCATTTAAAACGCCGAACAAAGAGTTTGGGAAAAAATAATATATAACATCTTGATCGTAAATTACAACTATGTGAGGTTATGATGGGAAAAGTAAAATTGACGATTACCTGTGCGAACTGCAGATGCGGGTATCATCACGAGGGAGAAAGTTTTATGGTGGAAGATCTGTGTCCACCTTTATGTCACGAACTGTGGAACAGTATTTATCCTTCCGTTTATACGCTTTTAAATGGCGGAATGCTGGATTGCGGAACTGGAAAGGCAAATTACTTCGATGCCAGATGTCCGGATGGCGGACGTGTTGTAATCCATGGAGAAACGGTATAAAAGGACAGTGAACCGGCTGCTTTGCCGGCAAGGAGGATTCAGCATGATTTTCTATTTTTCGGGAACCGGTAATTCATTGTATGCTGCAAAATCAGTTGCAGAGGCGCAAAAGGACAGTCTGATCTCCATTGCACAGGAAATGGAGAAGAAACTCGGTGAGCGTGTGTATCAATTTGAAAAGGGAGAACTGCTTGGATTTGTTTATCCGGTATATGCGTGGGGGCCTCCGGCAATCGTTTTGGAATTTGTTCGTTCCATGCAGATAACAGGAAGCGGAATGTATGCTTTTTCATTAAGTACCTGCGGAAGCGAAGAGGGGAATGCAGCACGTATGCTGGAGAAGGAGCTGTCCTCAAAGAATATTCCGCTTGCAGCTGCGTTTTCCATTAAGATGCCGAGTAATTATATTGTGGGTGCAGATATCGAATCGGATGCAGAGCAGCAGGATAAATTTCATCTGGCAGCGCAGCGGCTTACACAGATCAATCAGATAATAGGGAGTAGGCAGACTGGAATATTTGAACAGCTAAAGGGAAGTATGCCTGCATTTAAAACGGCAGTGATTAATCCGCTTTTCAATGCTTTTGCAAGAAATACGAAAGCTTTTTCCGTGACAGATGCCTGTGTGCATTGCGGATTATGTGAAGAAATATGTCCGGTCCACAGCATTACACTCAAAGATAAACCGGTATGGGGGAAAGCCTGCACGCAGTGCCTGGGATGTATCAACCGTTGTCCGGTGCATGCCATTCAATATGGAACTGCAACATTAAAAAGAGGACGTTATGTGCACCCGGATCTGATGAAATAGCTGACCAGTCTGCGTTGACAAAAGAATGTGTTTAAGATATTATCCAAATAGGTAACACATTACCTATTTGAAAGGGAAGAGATATGAGCAAACTGGATAAGTTAGCGGATAAACAGTATTTTTTTGGAGCCCTGTTTGTGACTGCAAACCGACTTGATACAATGATGGAAAGAAATTTTGCAGAATTCGGGGTAACTACAAAACAGTGGTTTTTATCCATTGTTGTTGACAGATTATTCGAAGATCCGCCGACGATGAAGCAGGCTGCATACGCGATGGGCAGCTCACATCAGAATATCAAGCAGCTGGCGCTGAAATTAAGTAAAAAAGGATTGCTCAGACTGGACAAGGATGAGCAGGATGCCCGCTTAACGAGACTGAGTCTGACGCCGGAAGGGCAGCAGCTCTGGCAGAGAGTCAGATTGCAGCGGGATCCTTTTCAGGAAAAACTTTTTGAAGGAATCAGTTCAGAAGAATTGAAGACAGTCAGGGGCGTTATGGAAAGACTGCTCCACAATATTGATGAAATGGATTGCAAAAATTAATAAGCTGATGGAGAAATATTACAGTATGACAAATGGAGAAGGGGATATATGGAAACGATGAAAAAATCCGTAGAAAAACAAAATTTTTTTCTGTATTTTACGATACCAATTGTATTTCTGATGCTGCTGTGCAGCGGAACCGGATTGCTGCAGCCGGGTTTTTACAGCAGAGAAACGCCTGACTGGATTGCACAGTGTATGGGACAGGATATTTCGAATGTTTTTGCAGTGGTGCCGATACTGCTTATCAGCGCCATATTTTCTGCAAAAGGCAGCAGAGCGTTTAAAATCATATGGGCCGGGACGATGATTACAAATATCTATTCCTTTATGCTTTACTGTTTTGCGGTGCATTTTAACGGGTTGTTTCATTTTTACTGTATCATTCTGGGATTGTCGGTTTATGCAATGATTTATTTCAGTGCAAAGTATTATGGCAGCGATTTTGGTGCATGGTACAAGTCGGAGTCCTTCGGAAAGGCGACCGGTATCTTTTTACTTGTTACAGCAGGCTTGTTCTATTTCCTGTGGTTGTCGCAGTCACTTCCGGCAGCGCTGAGCGGTGGTGTACCGGAGGCGGTTGCAGCAGATGCACTGCTGACAAACCCTGTGCATGTATTGGATTATTCCTTTTATCTGCCGCTGATTGTGATCAGTGGCGTAATGCTGCTGAGAAGGAAGCGGGCCGGTTACTTTCTCGCACCGATGATGCTGGTCTTCGAGCTGTTGACCGATGTGAACATTATCAGTCTGAGCATTGTAACGATGGTAAGATTGGGAACAGATGCACTTGCGCTTATCTGCGGATTTACTGCGTTTGCAGTTATTACATTGTGCATTCTGATTCGGTTCCTGAAACGGATCAAAACAGAATAAGGTATTTATACATAAAAAGGACCTGCGCATCAGAAAATTTCAATCCCAGAACCACATCCGGATAGACAGTTGCATAAAAGGCATCATCAATCCACGAAGGAATGGAACCGGCAGCAGTTGTTGTTTTGGATGTGGTCAGTGCAGGCGAATTACATACATAACAAACTGGTATTAATAAATATCTGTAAAATGGATATTTAAATAATACCAGTTTGCATTATGATAAATTGGTACAATGCAAAATCGTTTACAGCGTTTTGCCGGCCGGCACCGCAGGGAAAAAGGGTGTCTAAAATGAATTACAGGAATAGAACAGTTTCGTCTGGCGTAACACAGAAAAGAACCTGGTCTGAGCAGCTGGGGAAAATAACACTGACTGGGATTTTTACGGCTCTGATTATTATTTTTACCGCATTTATCGGTCATATCCCCTATGGAGTAAATGGCGGTTATGTGCATTTCGGAGATGCGGTGATTTATCTTGCAGCAGCCGTGCTGCCGCGCCCCTATGCGATGCTCGCTGCTGCAGTAGGAGGCGGCATGTCGGATCTGATGACAGCGCCGCAGTGGATGATTGCAACGATACTGATCAAGCCGCTTCTGGTAATTCCTTTTTCCAGTCGCAGTGAACGGATCGTAAGTCGTGGCAATATTCTGGCTACCGTGGCGGCATTTCTGATATCGAGTCTTGGCTATTACATTGCGGGACTTGTGATTTTCGGGAATGCAGGTGGATTTTTACTGGCACTTCCCGGAGACTTGCTGCAATCGGGCGGCAGTGCGGCAGCATTTATTGCAATTGGCAGGGCACTTGACGGATATGGAATCAGGAAGAGGATCAAATGAAAACATCAATTCTTTACACGCTTGGAAATGAAGTATATGCAAATATCACAAACCATTGTGACTGCAACTGTACCTTCTGTATCAGACACAATGGAAACGGTGTCGGAGATGCCGGGAATCTCTGGTATGACACAGAACCGTCTGTTCAGGAAATTATGGCGGAAATGGATGCATTTGATTTTAATCCGTATAAGGAACTGGTCTATTGCGGTTATGGAGAACCCACCTGCGCGCTGGACAAACTGATCGAGTCTGCAGCACATATCAGAAAACGGGGAATAAGGATCAGACTGAACACGAATGGCACAGGGAATCTTTATAACGGGAAAGATATCGTACCGCTTCTGGCGCAGGTAGTGGACAGCGTTTCCATCAGCCTGAATGCACCGGATGAGGCTTCCTATAATGCTGTGACCAAACCGCAGTTTCCGGATTCATTTACAGCAATGTGTCAGTTTGCGGTTTCCTGCAGGGAGCATGGCATCGCAACCAGATTTACGGTGGTGGATGTCATCGGACCGGATCAGATCCGCAGGAGTCAGGAGCTCGCAGACAGACTGGGAATACCGCTGCATATCAGAAGATATGAAAGCGTCTGAAAATACATAAAATGAAAATAGAATATGGAAGAGAAGATCG
>JAGOGF010000062.1 GCA_017996845.1 Butyrivibrio sp. | reverse complement strand
TGTTCAGGGGGGGACGAATCAGTCTTCTTCTCGCAACAGATGTTGCGGCAAGAGGCATTGATGTCAGCAATGTAGATTGTGTATTCAATTTTGATATCCCGGAGGATATTGAATACTATGTACACAGAATCGGTCGTACAGGTCGTGCCGGAAAAAGCGGAAAGTCTTTTACACTTGTATCCGGGCGTGAAATGTACAAGCTTCGTGATATTGAAAGAATCTGTCATACCAAGATTGAGGAAAGACAGATTCCGACTGCAAAAGAGATTACGAAGTCTAAGTCGCACAAAGTTTTTGCTGAAGTAATTGATATTATTGAAAACGGAGATATTGATTCTACTTTGGAGTTTGTTCAGAAGAAAGTAGAAGAAGGAGAATATACTGCGGAGCAGCTTGCAGCCGGATTCATGAGATTGAAAATGGGTAAAGACATTGAAGATCTGAAATTGGAACGTGAGTCATCTGGTAACGGAGGCCGTTTTGGCGACCGTGGCGGCAGAGGAGAAGGAAGTCGCGGAAGAAATCGTGACTTTAGCCGTGGCGCAAGAAGTGAAGGCGGACGTGGAAGAAGCGAAGGCAGTCGCAGCAGGAGTGAAGGCGGACGCGGAAAATATGAGGGTAAGCCGGCAGAAGGCAGCCGCGGAAAATATGAAGGAAAGTCAGAAGGCGGACGTGGTGGCCGTTATGGTGAGCATAGTGGCAGACCGGATGAGAGACGCGGGAACAGACCAGAGGGAGAACGCTTTACCAGAAAAGATAAAGACAAGAATGGAAAGAGTGTTCATTTCTCAGAAGTCAGCGAAAAAATGTTGGGCGGTATAACCAAGAAGTATACCAAAAAACCTGGTGATACAAAGCCGTATGGTGAAAAAAAGGCCAGGTCTTATGGAGATACAGAGCATAAGTCTGAACGTTTTTATGGAAAAGATGAGCATACAGGCCGTGCTTTTGAAGGAAAGACAGATAAAAAGAAAAAGCGTGACAGAATGCCGCAGTCAGGATTCAGTGCACCTTCTGACCGTGTAACCATAAAAACACGTGGAACAGATGGAAAGTTTTACGAGTAAAACTGATAAAATAATTCTGTCTGCACAATTGCAATTTTATATGATATAGAAAAGGCAGTCCAATCTGATCTCATTACACGAGTCGGGTTGAACTGCCTTTTACAGTAGTAAAAATAGGTAATTATAACTTAAGTTCCTGACCATGTACACGAAGCCATTTCCGGCATTCTTTGTAATCCGGAATGATGGAACTGACGGTTGTCCAAAAAGCAGCGGAATGATTCATATGAATCAGATGACATAATTCGTGAACGACGACATAATCCAGGATATGTGGCGGAGCCAATATCAGACGCCAGTTAAAGGAAAGTGTACCAGATGATGTGCAGCTTCCCCAACGGGTTTTTTGATCACGAATGGCAATTTTTTTATGATGCACGGACAGCTGTGATTCGTAAAAATAGACCCTTTTGGGAAAGTAATCTATAGCGGCGCGGCGGTACCTCTTCTCCAGAAGGTTTCGCTGTGCATCAGAATAGGGAGAGGAAGACCGCAGACTGGCAGCATGAAGTGCCGCAGAATATTTGCTTAAAATCCAATCAGATTTATTCTGAAGAAGTTCCGAAATAAATGTTTCGGAAGCCTGAAGCGGTGCATGTAAGGTAACAGTCCCCTTTTGATCCACGGAGATGGAATAGCTTTTGCGATCCGATCTGACAATGTTACAGGGAACATCCTGTGTGGAACCATCAGAAAGACTTACATGCAGATGGTAGTCAGATTGGAGTGAAGCAGATTTTGCAGACATATATGAATACCCTTTCCTCATAAAAATCTATGATTTCAGAGTATTACAGCATTTTATTTAAATGTCAAGAAATCAGAAAAACAGGAGAAAAGGTGTTTAAACTTTTCAAATGCAGAAAAGTAGTGTTAGAATAATAAAAATATATGATTGTATTTAAGAAAAACAGAAAAGGGAAAATATAAAACAGATGGATAGAGAACAACTGATCAAAGAAACAGAACTTTTTGTTTTGGATATGGATGGTACATTTTATCTGGGAGATAAAATTTTGGACGGAGCGCTTTATTTTTTGGAACAGGTAAGGAAAAGTGGAAAAAAATATATTTTTTTTACAAATAATTCTTCACAATCTGCAGAAAAATACATCCAAAAATTGGCCGGGATGAACTGCTATATCGAACGCAGTCAGATCATGACTTCCGGGGACGTTATGATCCATTTTCTGAAAATGCATTATCCTGATAAAAAAGTATATTTATTGGGAACGGAACCGCTTGCGGAAAGTTTTATAGAATCCGGGATTATTCTGGATGAAGAGAATCCGGACATTGTTGTAGTCGGATTTGACAAGACACTTACATACGAGAAGCTGACAAAAGCATGCACTTTTATTCGAAACGGTGCACTTTTTCTGGCAACGCATTTGGATATCAATTGTCCGGTCGAGGGAGGATTTATTCCCGATTGCGGAGCAATCTGCGCTGCTATTTCCCTTTCAACAGGGGTACAGCCAAGATATGTCGGCAAACCATTTAAAGAGACCGTTGATATGATTATAGATGCAACGGGAGTCTGCAGGCAGAAAAGTACTTTTGTGGGAGATCGGATTTATACGGATGTTGCAACCGGAGTACAAAATGGGGCGAATGGGGTACTGGTTATGACGGGAGAAACCCAAACAGAAGACATAGCCCGCGCTGAGGTACAACCCGATGCAGTATATGAGTCCATCGGCGAAATGGGACATATTCTGGAAAATATGTCCGTGATGCCGGAATAAGAATGTGAGCCATCGCGAACTTGTATATATGCAAATCCCATGGTAAGATAGGCTGAAGTTTGCAACAGAATAACAGAAAGAAACATTTGGAGTCTTTATTTATGAAAAAAAGTGATAAAAGAAAAAAAGCAAAAGATCCTGCAATTGAAAAATTACTGTTTCGCTTGCAGATTATCGGAATGATTGTCATGGGTGTTGCGATTGCAGTGGGAATTTTCCTGTTATATCAGAGTCTTCCGATGGTTCGTGTCAAACGCGCGCTGCAGAAAGGAAATGCATATTCTGCCAATGCAGATTATCAGAATGCTGTTACCGCATATCAGGCGGCAATTTCGCTTGATTCAACATCCGTACTGGCATATCAGAATATGGCAACTGCATATCTGAGTCTAAAAGACGTTAAATCGGCAAAAAGTACGCTATATACAGGATGGGAAAATACGCAAAATGAAACGCTTTTCACCAATTACCTGACGGTCAGTCTGAATGAAGTTGTGACTGAAATGAATGCCGGAACAGCAACTTTGGATACTGTTTCACAGATTGTGGATATTCTGGAGAAAGATCCGTCGTATAAGGATGCACTGCAGGTGCTGGATAAAGCTTATGATTATACCATGCTCAGAAGTGATGAAGATGGTATAAATGTAATATTCTGGGGAACAGATAAGGAAGCATCTTCCTTCTCACAGTATGCAGATATCATGAATAGAATGCTGAAGCTATATGAAAAGTCTCCATCTGATGGATTGAAAAAAGACATACTGAAATATCTTGAGCCGGTTGGGGGAAAAGTGTGGTTTGCTTTATCAGATGCAAAGGCATATGAAGACATTCTTACACTTGCACAGAAAGACCTGGGAAATACCGTTGGGACGGCTTCTCTTATGTCCTGTATGCAGGATGCGCAGAAGGAGCTGAATCTGTTTCAGGATATTTTTGCACAGATGGATGCCGGAAGTCTGGAAGCGGCAAGAGACTTTATTACAGGCGAGACATATACCGGTGTAAAGAAGAAATTTACGGATGGACAGAACGGAGTATGGGAGAATTCCTCAGAAATCCCGGTCAGCAGAGAAGGAATCGTATTAACGGATGATCAGACAAACGGATGGACTTACCATTTTATGAATTTTGGGGAAAATCCGGCAACAAAAGGGATGATTACGGTATGGACTACCGGAATTATAGATGATGGAGTAGAACATATACAGATGTCTTTTGAGCCGGCAGAAGTAAACAACACCTATTATCCGCATACACAGTATACGATCAGTTACATATACAGTAATGTAAGTGTAAACGGCAGACTTGTTCCAAAGATGAATTATCGTCTGGATACGACTGTTTACCAATCAGAAGGTGAGACAACCAAAAATTCAATTGGAGATTGGGGCGGAGAAAATGAATGGACACTTGATTTTAACAATCTTTCGTACCTGAGCAAAAAATAAATCAGATTGGACAGGATGTATAAGAATGGAACCTATAAATCATAAGTGTATCATTGTTGCAGCGGGGGATTTTCAGCCAATAGAATTAAACAGAGCAGATGGTGATTTTCTGATTGCCTGTGATGCAGGTTTTTCTTATCTTGAAAATATGGGAATTCTGCCGGATCTTATCGTGGGAGATTTTGATTCGCTTTATGAGGTCCGACCTGACTATGCACAAATATTGGAAGAAATAAAACAGCAGGATCCGGAGCGGGTAATGCAGTTGGATGTGCATAAGGATGATACCGATACGATGAAAGCGGTTCGAATCGGACTGGAAAAAGGATACCGCAAATTCTATCTATATGGTGCGCTTGGTGGCAGACGGCTGGATCATACGTTTGCAAATATTCAGACACTTCTTTTTATCAAGCACCATGGCGCAGTTGGTTATATTATGGAAAGTAACCAGCTTTTACTGATTGCAGAGAACGAAACAATCCATTTCCATACCGGTATGACAGGTACACTGTCTATTTTCGTAATGGGAGACCAGGCAGATGGTGTTACGGAAACCGGTTTGCAGTATGGACTGGATCATGTAACGCTGACCAATGATTATCCAATTGGTGTCAGCAATGAATTTATTGCTGAGGAAGCAGCAGAGGTTACGGTAGAACAGGGTACCCTTCTGATTACAGTTAAGTGGGATTCACAGAAATAAGAAAATTTCCTCGAATATAAGAACCGCCCCGAAAGGCTGAGTTTGTGATTAGACTTTTCGGGGCGTTTCTTTTTTGCTTACTTCTATGATACAGAAGCAGCAGATTAGTGAATTAACAGCAAATGTTTACATTCCTGCGGCAGTATCTGCATCCTGACTGACGCCAAGTGCATGAGAGAACTGTGCCATATAAAGTTTGTAATAAGCACCTTTTTTGGCAAGCAGTTCATCATGCGAACCTTCTTCAATGACGTGTGCATGATCCACAACAAAAATGCGGTTTGCTTTTCGTATGGTACTGAGTCTGTGCGCAACTACAAAACTGGTTCTACCCTTTAGCAAAGCATCAATTCCCTTCTGTACCAGAAGTTCGGTCTGGGTATCAATGCTGCTGGTTGCTTCATCCAGAATCAGAATCTTCGGCATACTGATCATGGTTCTTGCAAAAGCAAGGAGCTGTTTCTGACCGATGGAAAGACCGCCTCCTCTTTCGGAAAGTTCTGTATCATAGCCGTCTTTCAGCTGCATAATAAAGTCATGCGCATTAACAGCTTTCGCTGCGGCAATTACTTCTTCATCGGATGCATCAAGTTTACCATAACGGATATTTTCTTTTACCGTTCCGGTGAAAAGAAAGCTGTCCTGTGTCATGATTCCCATCTGGCTGCGCAGACTTTCTATGGTAACATTCTTGACATCCTTGCCGTCAATCAGAACCTGACCGCTTTGCACATCATAGAAACGACTGATTAGTGAGACAATGGTTGTTTTCCCTGCACCGGTTGGACCTACCAGGGCAATGGTTTCCCCTGGCTGAATATGAAAAGTGACATCATCCAATACCTTTGTTTTGTCATCATAACTGAAGGAAACGTGATCAAAGGTTACATCTCCTTTGATCGGCGGCATTTCTGCCACATCCTGTCCATTTGTGATTTCGGAAGGGGTATCCATGATTTCAAATACACGTTCTGCTCCGGCAATATTTGTGATCAGCTGATTATAGAAATTGCTCAGATTCATAATCGGATTCCAGAACATGGAAATATAGGAACTGAAAGCAATCAGAAGACCAACCTGTTTTGTGCCGATGCCAAGGACAGCAATTCCGACGTAAAACATGGAAATAGAACCAAGGCCCCAACAAAAATCGATAACAGAATTAAATCCGTCTGCAATGCGCACTGCATCCATGAAGCTGTCGCGATGTTCCTTGAGCAGCCCTTTAAAAGTAGTTCTTGTTTCAGGTTCTGCCGTAAAACTTTGTATGATTCGAATACCGGACATATCTTCGTGAATATAGGCATTTAAGTTAGATGATTTTTTGCGGAAAATAAGCCAGCGTTTATGTGCTTTTACCTGAATCACCCAGATTCCGATTGCCATAATGGGAATGGAAATCAGTGAAGCGGCAGCAAGGCGTGGATTTTTGATAAACATGATGATCACAACCGCGATAACGGTAACGGCGTCAGGCAAAAGGGTGGTTACAAAATTGTTGAGGACATCCTTGAGTGAATTGATATCTCCGATAATACGGGAGAGAATCTTGCCGTTTGGTCTTGAATCAAAAAAGTGGAAATCCAATGTCTGAATATGTGTATAGAGTTCCTGACGTATTGTCAGAAGGACTTTATTACAGACACCGGCCATCATATACATACGAAAACGAATCAACAGCACCATAGTGCCATTTAGAATGATCGCAAGAATTGCCAGGTGCAATAGTCCTTTAAAATCACCGGACTGGATGTGATTATCAATTGCTGATTCCATGATCAGAGGATTGATCAGAGAAACAGTAGATGCATAAGCCATAATGAACAGAACAATAATGATTTGTTTCTTATAGGCCAGAAGGTAGGATAGAAGACGTTTTAATGTGACGGTGTTGGATACACCGGAGCTTTTTTCATCTTCCCGAAATGAATTAACTGCCATAGGGTAACTCCTTTTATAGACAAGTAGGTTTAGTATATTGTAAGTGGTTCAGGGTGTAATCAGGCATCTTTCATGCCAACGGTTGCCTGAGCAAGGATATCTCCATATTGTGCACAGAAAGTTTGATAATAGAGCCCCTTTGCCGCAAGAAGAGATTTGTGCGTACCGCGTTCTGCAATACTGCCATGATCCAGAATAATAATTTCATCCGCATCCTGGACAGAACTGATCCTGTGCGCAATGATAATTTTGGTTGTGCCATGCAGGGATTGGAGTGTGTTCTGAATTTCCTGTTCCGTTTCCATATCCAGAGCGGAAGTAGAATCATCAAGAACCAGAATCGGATCCTTTTTGGCAAGCGCACGTGCAATGGAAATACGTTGTTTCTGACCACCGGAAAGTCCAACTCCCCGTTCCCCGATAACCGTATCGTATTGTTCATCCATGTTCTCTATAAATTCATTTGCCTGTGCCATGCGTGAAGCACGGCGAACCGCATCATTATCCAGACTGTTCTTTTTACCAAGTTTTACATTTTCCGTAATGGTATCGGAAAACAGAAATACATCCTGCATGACCATAGAAACAGATCCGCGCAGCTGCGAAAGTGAAAGTTCACGGATATCGGTTCCATCAATCAGAATCTTGCCGGCTGTTGCATCGTAAAGTCTTTGCAGCAGATAGACAATGGAACTTTTTCCGGCACCGGTTGTGCCCATGATACCAATTGTATGTCCGGCCGGAACATGGAAAGAAACATCGTGCAGAATTTCAAATCCGTCTTCCTTATGAAAACTGACATGGTCAAAAGCAATGTCACCGGTCAGCGGATTCAGAACGGTCGGATGCTCAGGTTCTGTAACAGTTGGCTTTACTTCATATATTTTCTTTAACTTCTTATTGGAAGCAATGGAAGAGGAAAGCGCGTTTGTCAGCCAGCCCAGCATTTCCATCGGCCATACGATGTTGTATGAGTATTCGACAAAAGCCCCAAGCTGTCCCAGTGTCATCTTGTCATGAATGACAAACCAGCCACCAAAGAGCAGACTCAAAATAGGAAGAAGAGCCGTAATCAGTGTGATGAACGGGTAATACTGTACAAAAACTTTTGACTGTTTCATATTCAGATCATAGTATTTCTGGTTGTGAGACAAAAATTTACCGATTTCAAATTTTTCTCTTGCAAAAGCTTTAACGGTACGTACGCCTGCAAGATTTTCTTCTGCGACAGTATTCAGTACAGAATTCTCATCACTGATTGCTTCATATACACTTCCAAGCTTATTTTCCATGGAAACAGCAATAAAAGCAGCAATTGCCATTCCAATAGTCGGAATAATGGTCAGACGGACATTCAGGTTGATCATACAGACAAGAACAATTGCTGTATGCAGAACCACTTCGATCAAAAGCATGGATACAAAGTTCAGACCATCCCAGATACGATCAACATCATCCTTTACTCTGGCCATCAGTTCACCGGTATTTGTTTTGTCAAAATAGTCGGCGGAAAGTCCCTGTATGTGGTCGAACAGATGAAAACGCATATCTGCTGCTATTTTTGAACTGGTGCGATCAAACAGATATTCCTTGGTGTACTGAAAAACGGCACGACCTATTCCAACGACCAGAATACCCAGTAAAAGCCATTTTAACTTTGAGATCTGCCCTGCAACAATGACATTATCAATGATGCGCTGTGTCAGTTGTGGAGAGAACATATCCAGGCTGACACTGATAATCATGGATAGAATAGCAAAAAAATAAGGCCACTTGTTTTCCATGATATAGTTGGAGATTTTTTTCATAAATTCCTCATTTCTGTGCAGGGGAGCATAAATGTGAATGTCATACTTACATCAACTGCACGGATATTTTGTATATGCAATGTCCTGCATCTATACTCTGACTTTATCGGTTTATAAAGGTAAAGTCAATATAGCGGTAGTTTAATCTGGGACTACTGTACAGGGATGCGATACATGATATAATACAAACAGATGCAGCCGGAGAGCCGGCTGCATCTGTACGAGATTGCTGTGCAATCTCGGAAAAAACCTGCAGTCAGAAAGTGGGCTGCATTTGTCTAAAAATGAAATGACAGGAGATCGGTATTTATGAAAATAACAGTAAATGAAGTCGGATATATTTTGGATGCAAAAAAGATTGCCGTCAGTGATCAAAAATCTGAATTCAGAATAATTGATATAGTAAGGGAAGAGAGCGTACCATGTCAGATTGGGGTCAAAGCGTGTGGGATGCAGGAGACTGCAGGGGAAGAAGCAGTACAGATTGATTTCACGGATTTACAGAAACCCGGTAGTTTTTGTATTGAGGCGGCAGACGGAACCAGAAGCCCTGTTTTTAAAATAGGGGAACATATTTACAAAACCGTGAAAAATGCTTTGCTTAAAGCATTTTATTTTCAGCGGTGCGGAATGGAATTGAAACAGGAATTTGCATCGGTTTATGTGCATCCGGCATGTCATTTACAGGAAGCATATTTGTATGAAGATCCGTCGGTTAAGCTGCAGATCACAGGCGGATGGCATGATGCAGGTGATTATGGGAGATATACAACAGCTGCTGCTGTGGCAGTAGCACATTTGCTGTATGCATTTGAGCGTTTTCCCGAAAGTTTTTCGGAAAACATAAATCTTCCGGAGTCAGGCAATGGTATGCCGGACGTGTTAAATGAATGTCTGTATGAATTGGAATTTCTGATGCAGATGCAGGCTTCTGACGGAGGCGTATATCATAAGATTACAACGAAACGGCATGCCGATTTCATCATGCCGCAGGAGGATCATGCAGAGCTGATTTTATATCCGGTTTCATCAATGGCTACGGCTGATTTTGCTGCAGTAATGTCGCTTGCATCAAGAGTCTATGCAGAGTATGATCCTGTTTTTGCACGTGATGCAATGCATTGTGCAGCAGATGCCGGACAATGGCTGGCAAAGCATCAGGATTATATAGGATTTACGAATCCGGAAGGATGCAATACAGGGGAATACGGAGATGAATCGGATGTGGATGAGCGGCTTTGGGCTTTTTCAGAACTGCTTAGAACAGATTATGAAATTCGGAATGAAAAGGATCATTCCATGATGGCCGGCATGCCACAGAAGATGTCGCGGCAGCGATTATATCAACTGGAAGTTTTGCAACTGCTGGATCAGTGTATGGAAAAGGATACAGCAGACATGCAGAAAGGGATTTTTTCGGATGGATTCGGATGGTCGGAAGTACAGGGGCTTTCTGCACTTGCAATTTTATTCGATGAAAGAATGACGGCAGGCGGAGAAATTATGAAGAAAATATCCGCACATCTATATAATAAAGCAGACAGACTGCTTCAAATACAGCAGGAAAATGGATATCTCGTTGCCATGAGACCGCAGGATTTTGTCTGGGGCAGTAATATGGTAGTTACCAATCGGGCGGATCTTCTGATTACAGCAGCACTTTTTGCAGAGCGCGAAATAGAAATGGATGAAGCAGGTGTGAATTTTGATCAGACAGGTTTGATCAAGGTGATTGAGTATAGCGTACACAATACACAGGAACCGGTCAGAATGACAGAGAATGAACTTGCGGACAGGAAGCGGAAAATTGTACAATATGAAGCTGCGGCAATGGAACATCTGCATTATATTGCGGGACGTAATCCAATGGATGTCTGTTATATAACCGGAATGGGAGAACATTCGTTTTCGCATCCGCATAACAGACCCAGTTCCTGCGATGGAATTGAGCGGGCTATTCCGGGACAGATGAGCGGTGGACCGTGCTGCCCGCCGCTTGATGAGACAGGGGAAATGCTGATTCCAAAGAACACTGCACCGATGAAATGCTACGTGGATGATGACAGGTGTTATTCTCTGAATGAGATCGCAATATATTGGAATTCCTCAGCTTTGTTTCTGACAGCTTTTTGTGACAGATAATATATGAAAAAAGCGCTAAAAATGGCGCAGAAATGTGTAAATAAATGATTACCATACTGGCAAGGTTTTTTATTAAGAATTACAAAGAGACCGGCAGGCAGGAAGTACGTCTGCAATACGGTACACTCAGTGGAATGGTGGGAATCTGTTTTAATATCATTCTTTTCACGATTAAACTGATCGCAGGGATACTGAGCGGTTCAATTGCAATTATGGCAGATGCTTTCAATAATCTTTCGGATGCAGGTTCCTCAGTTGTGACTATAATCGGTTTTCGTGTGGCCGGTCAAAAACCGGATGAGGAACACCCCTTTGGACACGGCAGGATTGAATATATTGCGGGACTTGTTGTTGCCATGTTCATCATTATTATGGCTGTGGAACTGATGCAGTCTTCTGTAAATAAAATCATGCACCCTGCAGCTACCGAATTCAGCTTTTTGATTGCGGCAATATTGATCCTGTCAATTTTTGTGAAACTGTATATGTTCTATTATAATCTTTTGCTGGCCAGACAGCTTGACAGTGAGGTCATACGTGCCACAGCCATAGACAGCATATCCGATGTAGTGGCGACAACGGTTGTCCTTTTGACCTCCGTATTCAGTGCGCGTACAGGGATATTGATCGATGGTTATTGCGGCATTGCAGTTGGAATTTTTATTTTAAAAGAAGGTTTTGATGCATTTAAATCAACGGTCAGTCCGCTTCTCGGGGAGCCACCAACCAAGGATTTTGTGGCAGAAATAGAAGAAACCGTCATGCAGTATGATGGAATTCTCGGGGTACATGATCTGATCGTACACAATTATGGACCAATGAATATCATGATGTCCCTGCATGCGGAAGTCTCAGCGGAAGGAACCCTTCTGGAGGCACATGATCTGATTGATTCGATTGAACATGATCTGAACGAGAGATACCAGTGCAATTGTGTGATTCATATGGATCCGGTTTCTACGGAGGATCCGGATACCAATCAGATGAAGGAATATGTCAGAACTGCATTGGAACAGCTTGATGTGAATCTTCATTTTCATGATTTCAGAATCATACATACCAAGCTGAAGAAAAAAGCAGCATTTGATGTAATGGTCCCGTTTCATTACAGTAAGAGTGATGAAGAAATCATGCAGTATCTGAAGGAAAAAATCAGAGAATACAGTTGTGAACTGGGATGTGAGATTACAATTGACAAGACATCCGAGGAAAAAAACAGCAGACATGACGGGTTTCGTTAATATCTTGTCAATCCAGGGGGATTACGATATAATGAAACGCGGATGAAAGCGATAAGTTTCATTTTTCATTCATCTATTTGAAATGGAAGATATTCTGGAAAGATATATTTTTTCAAAATATCAGTCGGTTCAGAAAAAGATTGCGAAGCGGAGGAATAATCAATGAGAGGATATAAACCAACCGTTCTGATGATTATGGACGGATATGGATTAAATGACAGAAAAGACGGAAATGCGGTTGCAATGGCAAATACGCCTGTAGTTGATAGCCTGATGAGAGATTACCCTTTTGTAAAAGGAAATGCGAGCGGGCTTGCAGTAGGGCTTCCTGAGGGACAAATGGGGAATTCCGAGGTCGGACATATGAATATGGGCGCCGGCCGGGTTGTATATCAGGAACTTACCAGAATTACGAAATCGATTAATGATGGTGATTTTTTTGAAAATGAAGCATTAATGGCGGCAATAAAGAATTGTAAAGAAAAGGATTCAGCGCTTCATATGTTTGGACTGGTATCAGATGGCGGCGTACACAGTCATCTGACCCATATTTTTGGACTGCTGGAAATGGCAAAAAAGAACGGACTAAAGAAAGTATACGTTCACTGCTTCCTGGATGGCCGTGATACACCGCCAAAGAGCGGAGCTGATTTTGTTCAGCAGCTGGAAGATAAGATGAAAGAACTTGGCGTTGGCGAAGTGGGTATGATTTCCGGACGTTATTATGCAATGGACAGAGATAACAACTATGACAGAGTTATAAAGGCCTATGATGCGCTGACAAAAGGAGAAGGTGTTACCGCTTCCAGCGCGCACGAAGCAATTCAGCAGTCGTATGATAAGGATGAAACAGACGAATTCATGCTTCCTACTGTTGTAATGAAAAATGGACATCCGGTTGCAACCATTCAGGATGGTGATTCTGTGATATTCTTCAATTTCCGTCCTGACAGAGCAAGAGAAATGACACATTGTTTCTGTGATGACAATTTTGACAAGTTTGCAAGAGGACCGAGAAAAGATGTTACTTTTGTAACCTTTACAGATTATGATCCGCTGATTCCCAATAAAAAGGTTGCGTTTCAGAAAGTGCTTCTGACGAATACGTTTGGAGAATGGCTTGCTGCCAAGGGAATGAAGCAGGCGCGTATTGCTGAAACGGAAAAGTATGCGCATGTTACGTTTTTCTTTAATGGTGGAGTTGAAAAGCCAAATGAAGGGGAAGATCGTATTCTTGTGAATAGCCCCAAGGACGTTGCAACTTATGATCTGAAGCCGGAGATGAGTGCTCCGCAGGTATGTGATAAATTAATTGATGCAATTGCATCTCAAAAATATGATGTGATTATTATTAACTTTGCCAATCCGGATATGGTCGGTCATACAGGCGTAATTCCTGCTGCAATCAAAGCAGTTGAAACGGTTGATGCGTGTGTCGGAAGAGTTGTTGAGGAAATAAAAAAAGTAAACGGTACCATGTTTATCTGTGCGGATCACGGAAACTGTGAACAGATGGTTGATTATGAAACAGGCGAGCCTTATACTGCACATACCACAAATCCCGTTCCGTTTATTCTGGTAAATTATGATCCCGCATATACGCTTCGGGAAGGCGGATGCCTTGCGGATATTATTCCTACTTTGATCGAGTGCATGGGAGAAGAAAAGCCGGTAGAAATGACTGGAAAAAGTTTGCTGATCAGAAAATAAGTCTGTAAGAAATATTTTGAGCAGGCCTGTGTGGAGCAGATATTCACATAGGCCTGCTTTTTATTTGTGTCAACTACAAATCAGGGAAATTTGGATTGATAAATGAAAATGCACAAATACTAGT
>JAGOGF010000181.1 GCA_017996845.1 Butyrivibrio sp. | reverse complement strand
CGTACTTGTAGAAGAACCACAAGCTGCAAGTGAGCAAACCATCATAGCGCTCATCAGTACTGCGAATACTTTCTTTTTCATAGAAACCTCCTTGTAATATGTAAAACCCTTAATTGGGTTTTATCCGGTTATTATGCCTTGCTCTTATCCCTGCGAATTAATATTCTGGCAGCTTCAACTGCTGCTTCAATTGCACGTTCCGTATCATGTGCCTGTGGATTGGAAAGTCCTGCCTTTGCCCTTTCCTGATTGGCAACAACCAGAAGAACTGTACCAACTCTCACTCTGAGTGTGCTCCCGACAATATACATAGCTGCAGATTCCATCTCGGACGCCAGTGCACCACATTTAATCCATGCGCCCCATTTATTCAAAAGTTCATAGCCGACCGGCTTTTTCTCCGGCTCATGCTGTCCGTAAAATGAGTCCTTACACTCTACGACTCCGACATGATATGGATATTTCAAATTTTCCGCTGCCTGCATCAATGCATTCACAACTGAAATATCGGCAACTGCAGGATACTCAATCGGCGCATACTCTTTGCTGGTTCCCTCCATACGGATTGCTCCGCTTGCAATGACCAGGTCTCCGCCTATAACATCAGTCTGCATTCCGCCGCAGGTACCGATTCGAATAAACGTCCTTGCACCGCACCTGTAAAGTTCTTCCATTGCAATAGAAGCCGATGGTCCGCCTATACCGGTAGAAGAAACACTTACGCGAACTCCATCCAAAGTTCCTGTATAAGTTGTAAATTCGCGATTCACCGCCATCAGCCTTGCATCATCAAGAAAAGATGCTATTTTCTCGCAGCGTCCAGGATCTCCCGGAAGTATGACATACTCTCCGACCATATCCGAACTGGTATGTGTATGGTACTGGACACCCGAACCCTCTGTATAATCAACCATGAAAAGACTCCTTTGCTATATTACCGATATCTCATCTGAATTTCAACCATACTGACATAAAGGCATGCCATTATTGATTGATCTATTTTATCCATTCCTGATTTTTTTTATCACAACTATAATTATTATAAAACATATAATAGAATTTGTCATCTGATAAATACAAATTAGACAACTCTCTTCTCTTTTTTGATTGTATATTTATGCATATTTTATATAATCTTACATATTTCGGTCATTCTGTTAATTATACTGACAGATCATATTCGTAAAAAACGGCACACCCGCGATGAGTGCGCCGTTGCAGAACGAAAATAATTGTACTTCATAAAATACCGCTGTGTCAATCTGATTTTATTATTTTAATACCTGATTTAATTCCTTGATTTTTTTCAAAATCATCTGGGAATATCAGAAGTCAGTACATCCTGCCAATCATCAGAAGTCTGCCCTGTAAAAGCACATCTGACTGTCACTCTGCTTTTACCTCCAATGGTACAGGTAAAGACCGTAAGATCCCAGTCTCCTGCATCCATCGCCTCAATATCGTAGGTATCAATAATCTCCGTATCAATCACTTTGTAATAAAAACTTCGACCATCCATATCCGTTACAATAACAGAATCCCCGCTGATCAGATTCTTCAGAAGTCCAAAATGTCTGATATAATTATGCCCTGCTACAATCAGATTGTTTTCATATACAGAGCCCTTATATCTGCAGGGTGATACCCTTGCATTCTGCATAGACCAGTCCCTCTGAATCGGAAGGATCAGTCCAAGTGATGGAATTTTTACAATACCAATAAAAGAACGCCCATCCACATCCACAGCCGGCATATCTCCTGTCTCCTGTATCTGCGAAGTTCCCATTCCTTTCGGAAACTGTTTCTCGACGCCTGCCAGGAAACTTTGTGATGCCTTCCCGGCAGCTTCATCCTCCATATTGTTATGAAGTACAAGACTACCGGCAAGTATGATACATACTATACCGGCAGCCATGAAAAGCTTATTTCGATTCAGTTTCATTTTACATCCCTTTTTTTCTTTTTCCGATCGGCATACCATCCATATCCGAATAACGTCATACCCGCAAGTGCAAGAACAGGAACCGGCCACCATAACTGACCTGTCTGAGGAAGACGCTTTGCACCAAGAACTGCAGGCTGATCACCTGTCGGAGACACCGGTGTCCGGCTGGCACCTGCAACTTCACCGGATGGCGTAACAGGTGTTCCGGGATAATATGGGTTATCAGGCGGATAATCCGGATAAGTCGGCGGATTGTCCGGTGGATTATAGGTATTGGTAAGAATAAATGCATTTCCATCCTGCGAAGCGGACAGACTATAGGATCCGCTTATATTTTCAGAAACTGTAAAATTGTGTCCCTCCGCATAGGACCACGAATAGAACCAATTATTTCCTGCAGAAAGTGTCTGCGTTGTATATAAAGTGCCGTCTACATAAATATTCACTGAAATAGAAGCCGGACGGTTACCTGCATAACCGCTGTCATTCCATCTTTTGTATACATAATATGGTACTGTTTTGGGATTTACTGTCTTCTCACATTTAGGAACCCCTACCACATCATACACACTGTTTGTCCAGTTATCGCCATTATCGAGTCCCGGTACCGACGTCAGGAATGAGCTGAAGGAATAGGTACAGTTATTTTGTTGCTGTACCAGTGCATCACTGACAACCAGGTAGATGCCGAGCTTTAAATCCGTAAAGGAAATTTTCCCATCTGCATTTGAAACAGCTTCTGCATCAGGCTTGACTTTATTGGTATAAATATATGCAGCAACAGGCTTTAACAACTTGTCCCACTCTGACTGATCGGAAATCTTATTAAGATCCGTGACCGGAAACTGATTCGCATCATTATAGGGTGATATGAGCGTAAACTCCCCTGCAGAAGAAATGTCTGCAATTCTGTACAGATGGACATCTACTCCCGGTAAAAGAGTCGTCTGATAGCGGTAGGTAAGTTCAAGGGAACCTTTACTGTTCGTATCAACAGATCCGCGTGCCTCTGCAGATAAAGGCATGCAGATGGTAACGGTAAGGATCAGCGTCAAAACTGCCCATATGAATTTGATCAGATTGGTTGCTTTGTTTTTCAATTTTTAGCCCCTCACGGCTCAGTGTTTATGATGACTGTTTCCATTTGCATGTCCTGATGTGGAGATCAGCACAAACAGGAACAAAATAATCAGAATGGGTAATGCAAAAAACGGAGCCACAAGCAGTGCACTGTATCTGGTCGCATCTGCCGGAACAATCAGTTTCGACTCCTCTTTATAATCAACACGCTTCCCTCTTACGAGAAGCCTGTGTGTATTCACGCCATAAGGTGTACATGTAACAAGTGTACAGTAATCCATGCCCTTTGTAATTGCAAGGCCTTCTGTTTCGTCCGGCAGAACAATGTTGATCTGATCTACCTGATAGGCAAATGTCTGATCCATGATATGAATCAGAAAGGTATCTCCTACCACCATCTGATCAAGATCAGATAATAATTTGGAAGATGGAAGTCCTCTGTGCCCTGATAAAACAGTATGTGTACTTGCTCCTCCTGTCGGAAGAGAAGTTCCCGGCAAATGTCCGATCCCAACCTGCAGTACGGAATCCGAAACGCCGTGATAAATTGGCAGATCCACCCCGATACTTTCGATTTCCAGATGTCCCATGACACCGGTTCCGGTCGGATCGAGCAGACTGTCATATTCCTTCAATTCATCTTTGGAAAGATTAAAATCTGTTGTTTTCGATGCAAGTTCTGCATTGTATTTTTTGGCAGCTATCCAGAAAGAGGAATAGTCTTCCTGTGAAAGTTTGGCAAGTGCCTCATCATAAGTTGCTATCGCAGTACTTTGATGTCTGGAATTGATATAATTGCTGACTGATGGATACAAAAAAATCGACAGGCCTGCTGCAAACACCAAAAACAGTATAATGGATGATAAATGCTTTTTCATACGATAATTCCTGCCGCCCGTCTGTAATCTGATACAAAATATACTGATCAGAGTCATGATCCGCATACAAAAACTTATGCATTTCATAAAAACAAGGACACATGACTCTGAAGAGTAATGAAAAAATCAACTATTCAATCACATAAAATTTTCGTTATTTCATATGCTTATTATAACAATATTTCCGTTATTTCGCATATTATTTATTTGCTGTTATCTTGCGCTTTACAATAAAGGTAACGAATGCACCAAGAATCATGATTCCACCAATCAGATAGAAGATTGTTGTACCAATACCACCTGTACGAGGAAGAAGGGCACCTGTATTATTTTCAACTTTGATCTGTGAGCCTTCAGTTTTTTTCCCTGAAATTGTACTGGAAATTTGTACAGTTCCATTTGCATCTTCAATTCGTTGTACCTCAATAAGAA
>JAGOGF010000061.1 GCA_017996845.1 Butyrivibrio sp. | reverse complement strand
TTCATCCTGAAGCGACTGACAACCGATACTGAGACGATTGATCCCTGCTTTCCTGTACTGCGTCAGTTTTTCCAGTGTTTCAGTCCCCGGATTCATTTCCATGCTGATTTCAGGATGTTCGGCAAATTTAAAATTATTTTTCAGTACACCCATGACTTGCATGATCCACTTCGCGTCCGGTAAGGATGGTGTCCCGCCACCTATGAAAACGGTAATCACTTCCTTGTCTCCGCATTTCTTTGCTGTTCTGATTATTTCAGCCAAAAGAGCATGGAAATAACGCTCCTGCAGATCTGTTTCTGCAGGAGCGGATAAAAAATCACAATATAAGCACTTCTTCCGGCAAAATGGAATATGAATATAGAGAGAGATTGGCTTCATTTCGTATCATCCAGTTTAAGTACGCTCAGAAATGCTGACTGCGGAATCTCAACATTACCAATCTGACGCATTTTCTTTTTTCCTTCCTTCTGCTTTTCCAGAAGTTTCCTCTTACGGGATATATCACCGCCATAGCATTTTGCCAGAACGTCTTTACGCATTGCCTTTACAGTCTCTCTTGCAATAACCTTACCGCCTACTGCAGCCTGTATCGGGATTTCAAACAAATGTCTCGGAATCTCATCTTTCAATTTCTCACACATCTTCCGACCACGTTCATAAGCACCGTCCTTATGCACGATAAATGACAGCGCATCCACATTCTCACGGTTAATCAATATATCCAGTTTTACCAGTTCTGACTGCTCATATCCCTTTAGTTCATAGTCAAAAGATGCAAAACCTCTGGAACGGGATTTCAGTGCATCAAAAAAATCATATATGATCTCATTCAGCGGAAGTTCATATTTCAAAACTGCTCTTGTCTTTTCAATATAATCCGTACTTAAATATTTTCCACGTCGTTCCTGACATAACTGCATGATCTGCCCTACATAATCTGTTGTTACCATAATTTCTCCGCTGACAATCGGTTCCTCCATATATTCTATTTCAGAAGGATCCGGCAAATTGGCAGGATTGGTCAGCTGGAACATTGTGCCATCCGTTTTATGTACTTTATACACAACCCCGGGAGCGGTAGTAACAAGATCAAGACTATATTCCCGTTCCAGTCTTTCCTGTACAACTTCCAGATGAAGAAGTCCCAGAAATCCGCATCGAAACCCGAATCCAAGCGCCTGAGACGTTTCCGGTTCATAAAAAAGAGAGGCATCATTTAGCTGCAGCTTTTCCAGTGCATCACGAAGTTCCGGATATCTGGCTGTATCTGCAGGATACAATCCGCAGTATACCATTGGCATAACTTTCTTATAGCCCGGAAGTGCTTCCTTACAGGGATTCTGTGCATCCGTGACGGTATCTCCCACATGACTGTCCTGAATATTCTTGATCGATGCAGTAAAATATCCAACCATACCCGCCGCGAGTTCCTCGCATGGAATAAACCTGCCCGGCCCAAAGTATCCAACTTCAACGACTTCCTCAACAGCTCCGGTTGACATAAACTTTATCGACATTCCTTTTCGGATCACACCATCTTTTACCCTGACAAAAACAATAACTCCCCGATAGGAATCATAAATTGAATCAAAGATCAGTGATTTAAGCGGTGCAGTCGGATCTCCGACAGGCGCCGGGATTTTATGCACGACTGCCTCCAGAACGTCTTCTATTCCGATTCCCATTTTAGCTGAAATAAGAGGAGCATTCTGCGCTTCAATTCCAATTACATCCTCTATTTCAGCAATCGCCTCGTCCGGCTGCGCACTTGGAAGATCAATCTTGTTGATGACCGGAAACACATCCAGATTATGATCCAGCGCCATATATACATTTGCCAGGGTCTGAGCCTCCACCCCCTGTGTGGCATCTACAACCAGAATTGCACCATCACAGGCCGCAAGGCTCCTGCTGACTTCATATCCAAAATCAACATGGCCGGGTGTATCAATCATATTCAGAATATATTCGTTCCCATCCTGTGCCTTATAAATCAGACGTACTGCCTGTGATTTGATGGTAATACCCCGTTCACGCTCGATATCCATATTATCCAGTACCTGCGCCTGCATCTCTCTGCTTGTCAGCACTCCGGTTTTTTCAATCATCCGATCCGCCAGTGTGGATTTGCCATGATCAATATGTGCTACAATGCAGAAATTCCTGATTTTACTCTGATCCATATATTTTTCCAATCCATTCTCTATAATTTGTTTTTTCATCCGGCATCAGCTTTTCCAATGCCCTTACAGAATCTTTCT
This sequence comes from Butyrivibrio sp., assembly GCA_017996845.1. Next base: position 11,823 of record JAGOGF010000061.1, on the reverse strand, counting down.
GTCTAATAATAGCATGGAAATATCCAAAAATCTATTGACAGTTTGGCGAATATCTTCTAAGATAAGAACGTATGTGGCATCGACTGTCCGTGTCCGGCCAAGATGCACTGCATAATAAAAACTAAATTTTGTTTATGATATCATTATGGAGGTAATCATGGCTAATATTAAATCTGCCAAGAAGAGAGTTTTAACCAGCGCAAAGAAGGCTGAGAGAAATTTAAGTGTTAAGTCCGGCGTTAAAACAGCCGTTAAGAAGGTAAGAGTTGCCGTTGAAAGTGGTGACAAGGATGTAGCTGCAAAAGCTCTTCTTGCTGCAACAGCTGCAATCGACAAAGCTGAATCAAAGGGCATCATCAAAAAAGCTACTGCATCCAGAAAAGTTTCCCGTCTGGCTCAGGCTGTTAACAAGCTTAACTGATTATAACCCTTTTGCTTTTGTTCTGATCATGTAATATAAGACCCTGCATCTCTCACGATGCAGGGTCTTTTTTAGGTGTTAAAATATTTTCATACAATAAATCCGGCATTTGAACCAATTTACATTTTCAACTGCATAGCAGCTCTATGATTTATAGTAAACAGCTCTATTTCATTCTTTCTTTCAGTTCTTCCAGACTCTCTCTGAATTTTGCAGATACCATTCCAGGATTCCCCTTAATGATTGCTCTCTTATATGCTTCGCTAAACCCTTTTAAACTTGGCCTGGGCAGTTCTTCCAGCATAACGCGGTATCTGGTTCGCAATTCTGTTATTTCATCCCTGACATTTTCAAAATAGGCAGGTTTCTGCTGCATATTCTCCTTCAACCTGGAAAATCTGCTTTCCAGTCCGCTGCTGAGTGCATCCAGATGATTTTCGATCTGACTTCCCGCACTTGTCACTCTGTCGGTTAACCCGTCTTTTACAGAACCTGCTTTTCTGCTAAGGCTCCCTACGACAACCCCAACCTTTTCCATTCCTGCGTCCCTGCGTTTCTCAATTCCATCACTTGAAAATGCAATAATCGCATCCAGCCGGTTCTGCATCCTGCGCATATCATCTTTCATTTTATCCATATAAACAAGAATATCGCGCAGTTCAAGTGCTGCTTTAAAGGCAAATGCGAAATCAATACTGACATATATTGTCAATATATAATCTATTATCCGAATGGTATTTTCAGGAACAGTACCCACCGAATCTGATATGAACTGCCGCAGCAGCATCGTAAAAAGGACAGTAAGAACTCCCCACATCAGCGTAGACGATAAACAAATCTGTCCCTGAAAATTAAACTTCTGATCAGAATAATCCCAGTATCTGACTTTAAAAATTTTCTCCATCAGCACCCCTGTAACATATTCCAGTATCGTGGCTCCAATACAGCCTGCCACAAATACCACCAGAATATTTCCGGAGAATGGTCCTGAAACCGCCAGCATCATAATGCCGCCGCAGCCATATAAAGGTAGAAATGGCCCTCTCATAAACCCTCTGTTGACAAATTTGTGCTTCAAAAAAGAGACATATGCAGATTCAAAACACCATCCAAACAGGCTGAAACAATAAAAAAGAAAGAGCCATTGTACCCTTGAATATTCAAGCATATATTATCCCCCTGCGGATTTTTCGACTTATGTCACTGCGCTTTGCATACCATTTCTTTTACAGCCATATACAATATATTCTACTGCTGCGCCGTAAAGTCAATAACCGGTTCTTCCGGCTCGACTGTCTTTACAACTTCCAGTGCTCTCAGAAACGGTCCCTCACCGTCATATTCCTTTATAAACTTCTTTTCCACTTCAGCAGTCACTACGACCCATTCTTTTTCCTTCAGATTGGAAACTCCGTCATATTCACATGCATAGCCAAGAAACTGCATATCATTCGCACAGCATCCCATTACCATCCGTCCCGGAACAAAGCAGTTTTCCGGGAAGTCATCCGGTTTCATAACCATAGCAGTAAATCTGACTTTTTTACCTTTGTATCGTTCTATATGATCCAGTGCATCCAGATAAAACATTCCGTAACCATAATTACTCAATTCAATCGGATCTGCCTGCAGATCAAACGGAAGATCTTCATCCAGTGTCACATCTACTTCACCATTTTCGCCTTCAAAAATAATGTCGGCTCTTTGATTGATCGCTTTGATATTTCGCTTATAGGAAGCCAGTTCCGCAATCTGATCACAGCGGTTAAACAGAATCATATCAGAATTTCTGATTTGTTCTGCCAGAAGTGATTTCATGTTGGTAAAATACAATTTAAAATTTGACGCATCAATTATAGATATCTGCTGTTCAATATCCCATTTCTTTGGCAAGTGCATATTTTTAAAATTCCACATGCCGTTATATTCAATCAGAATACGTTCCGGATCATATTTATTATCCAATGCAGTCAATTTTGAAACCGTAAAATCCGTTTCATCTGTTATCAGTTCCAGTATGGTATTTGTATTCTGAAGCAGCTCTTCTTCATATTCATTTTCACCTTCCTCACAGACAATCAGAAGCGTTTTTCCTTTTGTCTTAAAGTAAGGCTGTGCAAGTGTATAACGAAAAAAGTCCGTTTTCCCACTGTCAAGAAAACCATTGATCACATATACAGGTTTCATCATTTAATCCCTTCTGCGCAGCAAACTTTCCAGATTTTCTTCGTTGAGATCCGATCCGATGATACAGAATTTTCCTGTTACATCCGGTGCACCTTTTCTAACATCTGCTTCTCCCGGCACATAATCAAATTCAATCCAGGAACCATCCTGCGCGGGAACCATACCTTTAGCCCGAAGAATGAAACCGTATTTTTCCTCATCCTCAAGTTCCTCAAGAATCATATGAATCTCATCCATGGAATATCTGGCAGGGGTCTCCATTCCCCAGCTGGAAAATACATCATCTGCATCCAGATGCCCTTCTTCATGCTCTTCCTCATCATCATCATGATGTACATGATGAACAACAATACCCTCTTCATCCGGTTCATCATGATCCTCCTCATGATGATGGTGATGATGTGCATGTTCTTCCGTTTCATCATCATGTTCATCATCATGTTCATCATCATGTTCTTCATGATGCTCTTCTGTATGATGATGATGGTGGTGTTCGTGTTCATCCGCAATTACAGCTTTTAACAATTCCGCTTCCAGATCATTGTTTCCTTCAAAAGTATCCAGAATCTCCCTGCCTGTCAATTCGCTCATTGGTGTTGTAATAATCGTCGCCTTTGCATTGTATTGACGGATCAAAGCAATTGCATTTTCAACCTTCTCTGCATCTGCACGGTCGGTTCTGGTCAGAATGATCGTACCGGCATTTGCAATCTGATTGGTGAAAAATTCACCAAAATTCTTGGTATAAATTTTCATCTTGGTACAATCCACAACAGTAACTGCACTGTTCAGCTGCATCTCAGGATTCTTTTCCGTTACATTTCTGACCGCTCTCATTACATCCGAAAGCTTACCAACTCCGGATGGCTCGATCAGTATTCTTTCAGGGGTATATTTATCCATAACCTCCTGCAGCGATGTATCAAAATCGCCTACCAAAGAGCAGCAGATACATCCTGAATTCATTTCACGAATTTCAATGCCGGATTCCTTTAAAAATCCGCCGTCAATACCGATTTCACCAAATTCATTTTCAATCAGAACAACTCTTGTTCCATTCAATGCTTCTTTCAAAAGCTTCCTGATCAAAGTAGTTTTACCGGCTCCCAGAAAGCCGGAGATAATATCAATTTTTGTCATTTCGTCTCCAATCTGTACCAAAACACCATTGATAACGAAATCTATTGTAAAGCCTCTTTTAAAGTAAAGTCAAGGTGTTTCCATGTCTGCTGTCTCTGTCGCTGCACTTGCAGATGCTGCAGCTGCTTCGTTTGATTCTGCAGTGTTTGGCGATATGATTTGTTCATTCGATTCTTTTTCCCCTGTTTTATCCTCCCCGGATATCCCTTGTGTATCAGATTCCAAACTTGCATCTTTCTCTATGACTCCGTCAAAAGTAATACACTCTGCAAGAGGCAGACTGTCATCCACAGCTGCTGTCTTATTTTCGGACAACTGTTCTGCAGAAAACAGGTCTGTCTCAGAAGCATGCAACATTACCTGTTCTGTTTTCTGTATATCTGCGGTTTTATATAAAATATGTGCTGCAATAATCTGTCCTTCAGAAAGTCCGCATCCGGGACGATATCCAATAACCGTATCCGCTGTCATTCCGCATCCTGTCTGATATGCTTCTATTGTTCCGCTGTTCTTTCCACACACCAGCCTGGTTTCGTAGTGCTTATGGCCGCCATTTGTACTCTTAAATTCACTGCCGCATACATCACAATGGTACATATGATACAGTTCTCCGTTTTCCCGATCCAGATCATACAGGACATGATTGGTACTGGTATCATAAGAAATGCTGGTATAGCAGCTGCTTCCATGCTGATGATATCTCGGAACCGTGTAGCAGCCGCCGCCATTATACGGATCTCCGCTGTGGATGTGATATACCGCAATGCTATAACATCCTCCCTGTTCGTCAGTTCCTACCTGTTCTGTTTTTCCTTCTGATCCATCTGCCTTTATATGATGATGATATTCATAGGTAACGGTTCCCGGAATCTTTTCCACACCGATCAGCATTTGCTGCGGCATATTGCTGATTGCCTGAGCCAGTTCTGCAAAAGTGGCATCTCCATTTATAGCAACACCTTTTGTGAGTAATGTGGATGCCAGGAGCTTTTTTCCATCACTCACACGTCGAAAAACCTGATCAAATTTATCATTTACATCTTTTCTGCTATCCGAAATCAGGTTGAAAATTTCATTGTTATCATCCCCAAATTGTTGCTGAATTGTCTGATACTGATTGCTCACAGACGTATTCAATGTATTGAACTGTTCGCTCATATGACTGTCCATTTCCGTAATGCTGCCATCTACATGGATCTGCAGATCAGCCAGTTCTTTTTTATAAAGTTCCTCCAGATTTTTCAGTTTCTGTGCCATATCTGTCAGATTCTGAACATCTGCACTGACCATCTGTGCCTGCATATCTGTCAGTTTGCCTACCAAATCCCCATGGTTTGCCTTTTCTTCGTCACTCATATTCCGAAGCAGTGCCTCAGTCTGCGTCTGTGCCTGTGTATAGCTCTGACTGATCTGATCCATGGAACCTGTAATTGTTTTGAACTGCTGCTCCATATCCTGTTGCGACTGCTGCCCGGTCTGATTCAAGCTTGTCTGAAGGTCGGCAATTTGCTGCCCGGTCTCTGCAATCCGTTCATGAATCGCAGACATCGAAGTTTCGATCTCCGACACGGATTTTATGACAGATTCTCCTTGCTTTTCTACCGTCACTTCTACTTCCTGTCCGGATGTCTGCGTTTTCTTTTCTGCGTCAGCAAGCATCTTCTGATTGTTCATAACCGTTTTATCAAGTTCCTGCAGATATTCCAAAATACTTGTCAGCTGTTCTTGCATTTCGGACTGCGACGGCTGCACACTGAGAACTTCTTTTTCCTGCGCCTTCACATCCTGTATCGGGAAAAAGGCATAGATCATCCCTCCGCAAAGTATTGCCATTACAGTTGCCGTTACCACAATAGTCCTCGTGCTGTGATGTTTCATTTTCTTTACCAGATCACGTAAAGAGATGGTCTGATTCCTTTTTTTCATTTCTACCGCCTTTCGATATTCAGTTTTTTGTAATTCTGTTCCCGGGATACAAAAAATAAATGGAAGATTTTTACGGAAAGAGTTTCCGCAAATGCATCCGCTGAATGCGAATGCAGAAAAAGAATATCGAAAAGTCGGATATTTGTCAAGCTTTTTTCTCATATGGGATCCGGTCGCTTTTCCCCATCTGTCTGTCATATTATCTATCTGCTGGCTGCTGCACCGAAACCCCAAGTTCTCTGCAGACTTTTAAAATGTCCGAAAGCGGCACACTGATCATTTCATTTTGTTCTGTTCCCCCTGTGACCATCCCGATCAGATTTCCGTATCCGTCAAACATGCCGCTGCCTGACATGCCAGGTTCTGCATAACACATGCTATATATCATATTCTGACCAAGATCCTCTATGTATGCGTCTGTAACAGATATTATACCGACATAGGACTGATCTGCTATTCCGGTTCCTTTGCCGTCCATTACGACTGCGTCATCATCCGGTCCTCTGCGTATGATATCCTGAGAATGTACACAGAATATTGTCATTCCGGCTCTGATTCCCGCATATGCTTCTGTATCAATTCTGCTGCTTCGCAATGTACACAACTGTGCATAGGTCAGTTCTGAAAGGGGAACCTTTACAAATCCAACATCATATTCTGCCGATAAGCCAATCAGTTCCGCACGCGCAGCCTCCCCGTCAAAAAAAGTCACATAATTACTGTTCACATCCTGCCGGGCCTGTGCCGCAAAGTTTTCCAGCACATGGCGATTGGATACAATAATGATCCCATCTTTCGTTATTTTCCAGACCGTACCTCCTCCGTATATATTTCCAACATGAATCTGTACCACTCCGGGACGGATATTTTCAAAAGATGCCGCTGTATTTTCAGATTGTTCTTTCTGCGTCACCAAAAGATCTTTATCCAGCATATACTGAAATTGATATTCTGAATCAGGTGCAGTTACCCTGTATCCAGGGTAAACAAAAGTCCCTGCCAGAATAACTGCCAGGGATACCAGAATCCCTGCACATACTTTTGGCAGAGATATAACTTTATGAAATTGTCTGTTTCCACATTTTGTCATTTTCATTTTTAAGAGTATGAGCAGGGCTGTAAGCCGGGTTATGTCGAGAATGATCATCTATCTAGAACTGTCGTCGCCGACAGTCTCAAGCGACCCACCTGAAAGCGAACCGGGCCGGTTCATAGCTTTCTGTTCGGTCTTGCTTCGAATGGGGTTTACATGGCTACCGGTGTTACCACCGGCACGGTAGTCTCTTACACTGCCTTTCCACCCTTACCAACCGGATCTGCGGCCTAAGCTGCAAACCCGATGCAGTCAAATGCAAGGCATTTGACTGCTAAAAAGCAACCAGGTTGCGATCTATGGCGGTTTATTTCTGTTGCACTATCCCGGGAGTTGCCTCCGCCGGACGTTATCCGGCATCCTGCCCTGTGAAGCCCGGACTTTCCTCACCTGCGTCCTTTCGGAACCTGCAGCCGCGATCATTTGTCCTGCTCATACCTATGCCAATTTAAACGTTTTTTCTCCAAATGTCAAGTTTCAGACATTAAAACAGCTTCCTCCTACGAATTCTCTGCAGATAGAATTCTGCGGCAAACTCGTAGAATCCACTCCAATAAAATAATCCAGGAATTTCAGCAGTCTTTTTGCTTCAAAATATTCCGGTTCATTCTTATCAATTCTGAATAAAAGCGGTTCTGCATATTGTTTTAAAACCGAAAGTTCATAGATCTGTGCAGAATTGAACATTTCATCCGCACTCTCCTGAAACGGAAAAATATTCTGTTCCTCCCCCGCACGTACCGATCCCCACATTCCGATCGTATGCTTGGCTGTAGCGCCTCTTGTCCTTGCATCTCTGACAATCCTTCGAAGCAAACGTTCATCTGTCGTAGAGATTCGATTATGTGAATCAATGTTCAGTGTTGTAAGCGCACTGATGTATATCCTGAACTTGGATGCGGCAGGCAGCGCATAGGACATCTTGTCATTCAGCCCGTGAATTCCCTCAATGACCAGTACATCTTCTTTTCCAAGCTGCAGGAAATCTCCTTTCATTTCACGTTTCCCGCTCAGGAAATTAAAGGTTGGCATTTCTACCCGTTTTCCCCGAAGCAAATTTGTCATATCCTGATTGAACTGCTCAACATCTATGGCTTCGAGACATTCAAAATTGTAATTTCCTTCTGCATCCCTGGGTGTCTGCTCCCTGTTCCTGAAATAATTATCCAGGCTGATCGGGTGCGGCATCAGTCCGTAAGATCGCAGCTGTATTGAAAGCCGATGTGAAAATGTTGTTTTGCCGGAAGAACTGGGACCTGCAATCATAACGAATTTGACATCTTTACTGTCATAGATTCGCTCTGCAATTTGTCCGATTCGCCTTTCCTGCAGTGCTTCCTGTACGAGAATCATATCCCCGATCTCCCCCCTGCAGATAGCATCATTCAATTCTCCCACATTGTCAATTCCGACCTTTTCTCCCCATTCATTCGACAGTTTGAGCTGCTCGAACAATTTATTTCTTTCTGCAAAGGAAACCAGTTCTGCAGGTCTGTTTTGCGGCGGCAAAATCAGCAGCATGCCATCTTTATATTGTTCCACCCTGCATACAGAGACATATCCTGTAGAAGGAAGCATATAGCCATAAAAATAATCGCAAAAACCATCCAGTCTGTATACATTTACTTCAGAACTGCGGCGATACCGGAACAGATCAACTTTATCTGACATTCCCTGCCTTCTGAATATTTCCGTTGCCTCATCTACCGGATAAACATGCTTGGTAATCGGAATGTCTTCCGTTATCATTTGCTGCATTCTTTCATTCAGCCTGTCTATGAAACGCTGTGATATCCCGCCCAGTCCGCTGATTCTGCAGAAGTAGCCATACCCGATCGTAAACTCAACTTTTACCCTTACCGGTTCCTTCGTTTCCACAATGTCATGTACGGCCCTGATCATCATCATGATTGCTGTTCTGGCATAGCTCTGATGCCCAATACCGTCTTTCATGGTGATAAAGGATAATACGCCGTCCTTTTCAACCTTTTTCATCAGTTCTCTTATTTTTCCGTTAAAAATGACCAGCCCGATCCGATCTGTGTATGCGACCTGATATTCTGCAGCAATTTTCTCAAAGGTAGTTCCTTTTGCGTATTCTCTTTTTTCACCTCTGATTATTATGGTTGGCATATTCTATCTTTCCTTTCCGAATCAAAAATAATTGCTCCAAAATCACACATCTGTAAACGGAGATCTTTCACGTGCTGCAAAAAGCTGAAGGGAAGGAAGTTCTCTCCTGATATAATCCTGCATATAGGGAATAAATATTTTTTCCAGCCCATAATGACCGGCATCAATAATGGACAATCCCTGTGCCATAGCGTCAATTCCCTCATGATGATCAATATCTCCTGTAATCAGAACATCTGCATGCTGTCGTATTGCATCTGCAATCACTGACTTGCCGGATCCCGGACAGATTGCTGCCCGAAGAACCTCCTCATCAGCATCCCCATATATCCGTACGCCCGGAATTCTGAACACACCCTTGACATATTCTGCGCATGCAAATAATGTCATGCTTCTGGGAAGTATCCCGATCCTGCCGATTCCTTCATGCGAAATTTCGTCTTCATAAGTCACATTCAGAACATCCCTGCTTTCAATTTTGAGCTCATCCGCTGCCGCATCGGCCATTCCCATTACGTCAAAATTGGTATGCATGGCATAATAGCTGATATCTGACTGCACCAGTTTTACGATTCTCCTGCCGACAAAGTCTTCATCCGTTACCTTCTTTACTGCATGAAAAATAAGCGGATGATGTGTCAGCAGCATATCTGCACCGCATCTGACTGCATCCTCCACTACCTCATCCGTGGCATCCAGTGCAATATAAATACGCTGCACTTCCTTTTCTTTTCTGCCTGCAAGAAGTCCCACATTATCCCAATCCTCCGCAAAAGAAGGAGGTGAAAGCTGCTCCAGATGTTCGATGATCTCACTGCATTTCATGATCGCCCTTTCTGTTTATATTATGACAAACGCACGTTTCTGCTGCCATACCAGACAAGTGCTGTCTGTATATCTTCCTTTTCAAGTACAATTTCCGCATACCTGTCCGGATGCGTTTCTTCGGAAAGCTTTGCTAAAATTGTATCACAGACCTCATCTCCATGCACCAGATATTGGTACAATACCTTATTATACTGCCTGATCAGAAAAGGTCCGAAACGATCACAGACACGCAGCGCATCCTCTGTCTCACACCCTGCTGCATAGGCCAGTTCTTCCGCAAAACCATTATAAGGTTCTCCTGCAGAATGCTCCGGTATGCACACCTTCATCATCGGATAGAATTTTCCTTCTTCCAGTATTATATCTTCAATCAGAAAACAGTATCCGGATTGCCGAAGGAACCGGCGAAACTCTCTGCACTCTGACTGCGGCTGCAAAATCATTTCTTTAATCCCCTTTTTCGCCGGATCGGTATCTCGGAGAAGTTTCTGCATCAGTTTTCCACCCATACCTGCGCAAATAATGGTATCTGCATCGCCATCCTGCAAATTTGCCAGTCCATCCGATATCCTGGTCTGAATTACATCTTCAAGTCCGGATGCTTCAATATGCTCCTGTGCATGCATCAGCGGGCCCTTCCTGACATCCATCGCAATACAGGAAACAGCTCTTCCCGTCATCATCAGATATACCGGAACATATCCATGATCTGTACCGATGTCTGCTACTTTACTGCCCGGTGTAACCAACTTTGTCACCGCTTTGAGTCTTTCTGAAAGTTCCATATGTATCGACTGCTGTTTTTCATTTGACATTGCTATACTCCATTACTGTTTTTTATTATCGAAAAGTGCATGATAGGTGCTTTTTTTTACCCAAATAAACTCTGTATAATAATGCATGTCTGCCTTCCATACCTTTCGGGTTTTCCCAATATTCATCTGAACATACGTATCTGTGATTCCCAATTGCTTTCGCATCCTGTCAAAGTATTTGGTATTGCCATACAGAATAAAATCAGGCGCCGCATGTTTTTTCCATGCAAGGATGTTTGCATTGTTTTCCGCAGCACTCGCCTGCTGATGTGTTATGTAAGTTGTTTTTGTGTTATAGGCAAGACTTTTTTTAAGATACGGATTTACCAGAACATTCATCTCATCTCCAAGATTTGTGTCCATGCAAAATACTCCGCTGTCTGCATCCTGGCTTTCTTTCCACAGACATAACCATGTATAGCGCGTCAGATCCTTCTGCCTGATCATGCTGATCAGTTTATGACTGCTGCTGTAATCATTTCCGATATCTGCAGCGCAGGCTGAAATACTCCAGAACATATTGATCCCGACTGTCATTCCGATCAGGATCACACCCATTAATCTGATAAAACGCTGCTGATCCTGTTCCGGAAATCCCTTTTTGCACCACTTCGGGACTACTGTCCCATATTCTTTTATGGAAATGGGCTCTTTCTCCTGCGCGATCCAACAGATAAAAACAAAGAACATCAGCAGCAATCCATAATGATGTGTACAGAAATACATCCCTGCACCTACCATACTGATACAAACATATGGGATAAAGAGAAGCCGCAGCATCTTTCGGTGATAACATAATACAATAAGGAGCATCCAGATAATTGCTGAAATAAAAGCCGCATCTGCGATTTCAGCCGGCGTTATCTGCTGCAGCTGCAAAAGCGCGTATTCTGAAAATGCTGTTAAAATCGTCTCTGAAGGAAGGAAAAACCAGAACAAAAAAAGGTGCCCCGGAAAAGCCGCCACTTTTGCGATCGTATTTCCTTCTAAAGCAAGAGCCTGATGAGACGGCCATATATCAATCATCAGGAGCAGTGCACAAATAAGCAGGAATATATGCGCCGCAAAGCGCCTGCGGTTTTGAATCAGGCTTCTGTCATGCTGCCAGATCTCCATTACCCAGCAAATTGCTATTCCACCTGCCAGTGCCAGACCATACGCGCTGGTAAGGCATAGCAATAACATTGCCAGAACCATTTTCCATGGACAGGCATCCTTTTTTTTCCACAAATCTGCCATCTAAAAAAGCGCACAGGTAAAAAGTGCATACGGTCTTGCTA
>JAGOGF010000060.1 GCA_017996845.1 Butyrivibrio sp. | reverse complement strand
GTCATGACATTTGCAACAAAGTTCTGAGCGGCGGATAAGACTTCATCCTTTTGGGAGGAAAGAGAAAATGGTTAAGACAAGACAACAGAAAGTAAGAGACTTCCTTATTAACAATGGTGTTATCATTGTAATGTTTATTCTGGTTATCTACACAGGTGTTACATCCAATAATTTCCTGTCGACCAATAACCTGCTGAATATTCTGATGAATATGAGTTCCAGACTGGTTATCGCACTCGGAATTGCCGGCTGCGTAATTACAGCAGGATGTGATCTTTCAGCAGGACGTATGATTGGTCTTGCAGCATGTATTGCAGGAACACTTCTGCAGAAGATGGATTATTCCAATAAATTTTTTCCGAATATGAAACCGTTAAATGTATTTGTTGCATTGATCATTGTTATGTGCGTAACTGGTGTATTTGGTGCAATTTCCGGATTTTTCATCGCATATTTAAGCGTTCCGCCGTTCATTGCAACACTTGCCATGATGGAAATCGTATATGGACTTGCACTGATTTACACTGGCGCAACACCACTTGGCGGGTATATAACAGGATATACAGACTTTGCAACCGGTAATTTCCTTAAAATCAGCTATCTGGTATGGATTGCAATAGTCGTTGCAATTGTGACATGGTTTATTTTCAATATGACACGTCATGGCAAATATATGTATGCAATCGGAGGAAATCCGCAGGCAGCAGAGGTTGCAGGTGTTCCGGTTAAGAGAACCATGATCCTGATCTACATGAAAGCGGCTATGATGTACGGACTCGCAGGATTTATGCTGGGAGCAAAGGCAGGCGGTGCATCCGTCAATCTTGGATATGGCTACGAAATGGAAGCAATTGCAGCCTGCACAATCGGTGGTGTATCTGTAACAGGCGGTCGTGGTAAAGTATCAAGTGCAATTGTCGGTGTTGCGGTATTTGAACTTTTGAAGGCAGCTCTGCAGTATCTTGGTGTTGATGCGAATGCACAGTATATCGCAATCGGTGTTGTAATCTTTGTTGCAATATCACTGGATATCAGAAAGTATGTTGCTAAGAAGTAATAGATAAACCTGCAGGAAGCGGGCGGGATGTTAGTGTGAAAGACCGGTTTCGGAAAATAGTACACAATGGCAGCGTTTGCCATTTGTGTAAGATATTTCCGGAACCGGTTTTCTATTTCAGATAGGTATCAGAATGGAAAAATGAATACAAGGGGCCTGGCGGTAATGCAGGTGCCTTTTTGTAGCATGTACCGGTAAGATTTGTTATAATAATACAGATGTGTGGTAGCACATGATAAAGGAGAAAATATGGATACCAATGCTATTTTTGAACAATCGGGAATACCGCTGCTGTTATTTGTCATATGTATGTATTATGCATGGAGGCTTCTGGCATTGAAAGATGTGGAATCAATCAGGGGAAAAAGCAAACCTCCCGTAAAAGATCCTGAAAATTATGCAAAGGGAGCCGGAAAACTGATTATTTTTTTCGGACTTTCAACGCTGGTTATGGCGGTTCTTGTTCTTTTTAATGTACAGATCGCATTTGCACAGATCGTAATCTGCACACTCATTATGGGTGTACTTTGGAAGAGAATGAATGACAGATATGAATAAATATTCGGTAATGCTGGTTGATGATGAAGAAGATGTAATACAGGCAATTCTGCATAAAATGGATTGGGAAGCGATGGGGTATATGAAACCGGAATATGCCCATAATGGCCTGGAAGCACTTGATCTTGCAGAAAGTCACACACCTGATGTAGTCATGACAGATATTAAGATGCCTTATATGGATGGACTCGAACTCAGCAGAAAGCTGAAAGAACAATATCCGAATATCAGGATTATTATTTTTTCAGGGTTTGATGAATTTGAATATGCAAAAGAAGCAATTCGCCCTGAAGCAGAAGAATATATTCTGAAACCGATTGATGCCGGAGAACTCAGAGAAGTTTTTGGACGAATTCATGCTGCGCTTGACAAAGAATTGGATGAAAAACAGAATGTAAAAAAACTGGAAACATATTATATGGAAAGTCTGCCTTATTTACAGGAAGACTTCTATGCTTCATTAATTGAAGGCAGAATTTCAGGACAGAGAATTCAAAAGGAAATGCATGATTATCAGATTCACCTGCATGGACCTTTTTTTTGTATTGCGATTCTTCATACGAGTACCAGTGATGCACCAGAGGGAATAAGTCCTCTTTTGATGACAGTTTCGGTCAGAAAGCTTGCGGAGGAGAGACTGTCACAGAACTGGGACGGGAGATTTTTTTCTTATCAGGGAGGTACTGTTGTGATTGCGCAGATGCCATCTGAAGATATGACCAGATTTACAGATGATTGTGATAAGTTTTGCCGTCTTGCCAGAAGTGTATGTAAGGCAAACGTTACGGTCGGAATAGGACAAATATGCAGTCAGATCGGAGATCTGCAGATGTCTTATGAGGGTGCAAAGGATGCTGTATCGTACAGAGCATTGTATGGTACGACTAAGGCGATTAATATTGCAGAAATTGCACCGCAGGAAAGTGACAACTCCAACGATTATCCGGATGACGGACTATATGAGGTATTTAAAAATATTAAAATAGATGAGAAAGAAATACTGCAGGAATCAATTGCCGGATATGTAGGAGATAGAACGGGGATGCGCAGCAGTATTCAGGGACATCGCCTGTTTATCATGGAAATGGTAAGTGAGCTGTACCGCTTTGCCAGAAATAACCATCTGGATTCAGAGGAACTTTTTGACAAAAATGAAGACATTTATCATGTGACACAGCAAATGGAACCTGCTGAACTGACGGCATGGCTGACGACAGTATGTCTCAAAATGCAGGAGATGATTCGCAGTAAGAGACAGGATAATTCAAAATCTTTTGTTGGCAGAGCAATTGATCTGGTTCATGAAAGGTATGCAGATAAAAATCTTTCAATTGATGTGGTATGCAGCAGCCTTGGTGTAAGTGCGGCATACTTTTCAACGGTATTTAAAAAAGAAACAGGTAAGACCTTTGTGAATTTTCTGACTGATTACAGAATGGAAAAAGCACTCGGGCTGCTGATTGAAAAAGATGAGAAAACATATGTGATCGCTCAGCAGGTTGGATATGAAGATCCAAATTACTTCAGCTATGTATTCAAAAAACAGTTTGGAATGTCACCATCCAAATATAAGGCGGGAAAAACATAATTCATGAGAAAAATCTGTAATGGAATAAAGAAAAGAATACAGAGGCTTTGTGATAAAACATTTATGAAGCGTATGCTTTTTCACGTTTTGCCAAGAAATATTCAGATGACGATTCTGGTTCCATTTACGGTAGTATCTCTGGTCTGTATGCTTTTCCTGGGGGTAACGCTCTATCAGCAGTTTGCCGCAAGGTCACAGCAGATGCTCACAGAAAGTACCGAACAACTGCTTGGACAGACGGTGGTAAACCTGGAAGATTATCTTCGCAATATGCGACGAATATCGGATGCCATGTATTATGATGTCATTAAGGATAAGGATCTCAGCCGTGATACGGTAGACAGTGAGATGAACTTACTGTATGAAGCAAATAAAGATAATCTGATTAGTTTTGCATTATATACCAATCGCGGTAAACTGATTTCTGCAGCGCCGGTCGGAGTTGAAAAAGATGCTCCCGGTGTAATTTCACAGGAATGGTTTTCTGATGCATTGGCGCAGATGGAAAATCTGCATTTTTCAACACCGCATGTACAAAATCTTTTTGACGATCCGAATTACAGATATTATTGGGTTATCTCTCTGAGCAGAGCGGTGGAACTGACCGAGAATGGCACGCCGACACTTGGCGTTCTTCTTGTGGACATGAATTACAGTACAATTGAACAAATGCTCAGTGAAGTGAATGCATCCAATTCACAGCAATATGTTTATCTTTGTGACAGCAGCGGTGAAATCATTTATCACCCCAAGCAGATGCAGATCGGAACCGGGCTCTATCAGGAGGACAACAAACAGGCTGCGGGGTATGAGGACGGAAGCCATGAGGAATATTATAATGGGGAAACGCGGGTTGTTGTTGTGGATACCGTCAGTTATACCGGATGGAAACTGATCAGTGTGATACCGATGCACAGTTTTCACATGGGATTATCCGGCATGCGGTATTTTGTGATTATGCTCGTGACACTTACCCTGCTGGTCATGATGATCATGAATCAGCTGATTTCCATGCGTGTTTCCAGACCTCTTCGCAAACTGAATGATTCCATAAAAGATATGGAAGCAGGTAATTTGCATCCGCGGATTTATATAGGAGGCTCTACTGAGGTACGGCATCTCGGGAGTACATTGCAGACAAGTCTGGATCAGATCACACAATTGATGCAGGATATTGTTGTGGAACAGGAAGAAAAACGGAAAAGTGAAATGGATGCACTGCAGTCCCAGATCAACCCACATTTCCTTTATAATACGCTCGATTCGATTGTATGGATGATTGAGGGAGAGCGGTATGACGATGCAGTCTTTATGATTACACAGCTTGCAAGTCTTTTTCGGGTGAGTCTCAGTAAGGGAAAAACCATTATCCCGTTGGAGGATGAGCTAAGGCATGCCGAGAATTATATGAACATCCAGAAAATACGATATAAAAATGCATTTTCCGTAAGCTTTGCAATTGACCCGGAAATAAAAAATTTCTGTACGGTCAAACTGATCGTGCAGCCTATTCTGGAAAATGCGATTTATTATGGCGTAAAGGATATGGATGAAGATGGCGAAATAACTGTTCATGGATATCTGCAGAATGGAGATATCTATATTTCTGTCATGGATAATGGCTTTGGAATGCCGCAGGAAGAGGTTGAACTGCTTCTTACCGACAACCAGAGGGCACATAAACATGGGTCGGGGGTAGGCCTTATTAATGTGCATAATCGTATTCAACTTCGTTTCGGTATGCAGTATGGACTGGAAATAGAGAGTGAGCCGGATGAAGGTACGACGATTCGGGTACATCTTCCGGCAATTCCGTATACGCTGGAGAATCAGAAACTTCTGGAGGAAGGCAAGTATTACGAATCAATCAGTACAACAGCAGTACGGGAGGTACAGAATGAAATCTAAATGGAGATATATTCTGGTCATTTCTGCACTTATACTGGTGATTGTACTGTCTGCCGCGGCAATGGTCAGTACGGGAAATAATGAAGAGAAAATTCAGATATCAGTAATTGTAGAAAACAGTGCGGAGGGGAGATGGGTTCCGCTGCAGGCAGGACTGAGTCAGGCTGCTGATGATAATAATGTTCGTCTGAATATTGTTTCAACGAATGAGTTTCATAGCCTTGCCGAAGAAAGAGAATTAATTGAGAAAGAAATACAGGGCGGAGCAGATGGAATTGTAACACAGTTATATTCCAGCAGTGATACTGCAGAGATGATATCAGAATTCAGCAGACAGGTTGCTTTGGAACTGATCGATACGGATGCCGATGCCGATGTTGATGTAGAAGGTAAATACGCAAGTGTCATGCCGGATGATATTTCGATCGGACGTGCAATTGGGAATGAACTGCTGATTGATTACAATGAAAATCTGAAAGATAAAAAAATAGGAATATTGTGTGGAAATCAGAAACAATATTCCATGCAGAAAAGAATGCAGGGATTTACACAAAGTATCCAGAGTGTGGGGGGAAAAACGGTCTGGGTTGAGGATGGATCCGGAGCAGTGCAGAGAAGACTGAGCTACCGCCAGGCAGGAGTACATGCTGATATCATCGTAGCACTGGATAACGATGGGTTGGAACAGGCAGTGGATTATATTACTGACAGTAAAGACAAGGCAGTCCTATATGGAGAAGGCTGTTCGGATAAGAATGTTTATTATCTGAACAAAGGAACGATTAAGAGCATGATTGTTCCGGATGAGTATAATATGGGTTATCAAAGTGTTACAGCAGTGGCGGATCGTTTGAAAAACAAACTTGTTCCAATGAAAAATATAACGATTGGTTATCGGATTGTTCATAAGGATAATATGTATGATCCGGATAACCAGAAACTACTTTTTCCAATTATTCAATGACATGGGGTGAGGCATCGAAATGATCAAAAAAATTTGTGCAGTTGTGCTGACAGCTGTGGTGGTAATTCTGATGCTGGCAGGATGCGGCAAGGGTATGGAAATGGCGAAGAAAATAAAGATTGGAGTAACGTTATATGATCAGTATGATACCTTCCTGTCCGAACTGATGGAGAATTTTAATCAGGATATTACAAAGGATGTTACGACAGAGGTGTATAATGCAGCACAGAGCCAGCAGACACAGAATGATCAGGTTCGAAAAATGATAGAAGATGGCTGCAGTGTGATCTGTGTAAATCTGGTGGACAGAACAGATCCGACAACGATAATTGACCTGGCGCGCAAAAATAATGTTCCGATTGTTTTCTTTAACAGGGAACTGGTCGAAGAAGATCTGCAGAGGTGGAGCGGCTTATATTATGTTGGTGCGGATGCTTTTCAATCGGGAATCCTGCAGGGAGAACTTGCTGCGGTAGCCTGCAATGCGGACAGCTCGATTGACAAAAACGGTGATGGAATGATTCAGTATATTGTTCTGGAAGGTGAAGCGGGGCATCAGGATGCTATTGTGCGGACGGAATATTCTGTAAATACGCTGATCGGAGCAGGTGTAAAAGTGGATAAAATAGGATATGCAATTGCAAATTGGAGTCGCACCCAGGCGCAGACAAAGGTTGCACAGATGATCGAGCAAAACGGAGATAAGATTGAGCTTGTTCTTGCAAATAACGATGATATGGCACTTGGTACAATTGATGCCTATACAGCATCCGGAATACTGCGCAGTAAATGGCCGGCAATTTTTGGAATTGACGGAACGAAGGAAGGCCTCGATGCTGTGAAAAAGGATGAAATGATCGGGACGGTATATAACGATGGACCAGGCCAGGCAAAAGCAATGTTCCGGTTATGTTATGCACTTGCTACCGGGAGCGGCACGGATAATATCGGGCTCACAGATAAAAAATATATCAGGCTGCCTTATGCAAAGGTAACAGCTGCAAATGTAAATGATTATACTGACTGACAATAGTCGTCCCAGAAGGACTGTCCATTCTCAATGGTTTTGATATATGTGTCAACAACAATTTGCCGGAAAGGCTCGCATTCTTTTGCAAGACCGAAAGTCAGGGGAATAATGCGGGTAACATGGTCAATTTCCGAAGCGATTTTTGCAGCTACTGTTTTGTCTTTGAGCGGAAACATTCCGCACAGGGTAGAACCATAGGATTTGCAGCTTGTACAGGAATACAGAAAACGACGGGCAAAATCATACCACTCCTGAACCAGAATATCATCTTTTTCAAAGTCCAAGATACAAAGTGCCTGCAGATTTTTGCGCAGTTCTTTTTCCATGCGTTTGCGATTCAGAAAATGAACGCTGCTGTTTCCGGAGATTTGGATCATCATCCAGGCAGCCATGAAACGGTCACCGCGGTTTGCTGTATGATCACCAAAACGTTTATGCAAAAGTACCAGACGTTTCTGATCATCGAGAGAGTCCGGATGCTGTGCGAGAAATGCAGTAAGAGCATGCTCTCTTTCAGAAATATCTTCTATTTCATAATAATGCAGCGGCCATTCTTCCATATAGTCTTTCGAAATATTATTTGCTGTCAGCATTGATAACCTCATTTCAGATTTACTGTTTAATCGGTGGGCATGCAATCATTATACATCGAAACGAATAAAGCATGATAGCGCAAAAAGAAAAATAAAATTTCACTCTAAAGTAATTCGGTGAATGACCGATAAACATTATAGAAAAATAATTATATACTTCCTGGAAAGGAGGCGGATATATGCGCATAGAGGCATATAATCAGATTCAGCAGGTTTATAACAGCAGCAAAGTTCAGAAGGCTGCCAAAACAGAAAAGGCAGGACGTACGGATGCGGTACAGATTTCATCTGTCGGTAAGGATATACAGACTGTAAAGCAGGCACTGGCAGAAACCCCCGACATCAGGGAAAATGTTGTTGCTCCGCTTAAACAGGCTGTTCAGAACGGATCTTATGACATTGACAATGAGAGCTTTACAGATAAACTTCTGAGCAAGTACAGCGCAGCAGAAGGTATCTGAATGATTACAGGAGGATGATCCCGTGGCAAGTTTGATGGAAGATCTGATTGTAATTATCAGACAGGAAAGCAATTACTACGAAGAACTGTTGGGATTATCAAGTAAAAAAACACCGATCATCGTATCAGGAGATTTGAATGTTCTGGCAGAAATCACGGATGAGGAGCAGCGCATTGTAGCACAGATTGCGAGACTGGAGAAAGAAAGACAGTCTGCGATGAAAGATATTGCCAATGTGCTCAACAAGGATGTTACAACATTAAAACTGACGGATCTGGTTCGAATGTTGGATAAAAGACCAACGGAACAGAAACAGCTGGCGGCCGAACGCGACAGATTAAAAAATGTTGCGGATAATGTCAAGCGTGTGAACAGCCAGAATCAGGCACTGTTACAGAATTCTCTGGAGATGGTGCAGTTCGAGATGAACATCCTGCAAGCTTCGAAAAGAGCTCCCGAAACGGCAAATTACACAAAGACAGCAGGCACATCAGGTGATGTTATCGGACCGGGGAACGGCGGATTTGATGCAAAGCAGTAAATGCGGGGTATCATTTCGCGGTGATCAGGAACAGACAGACGATGTGTGCCTGCTGTTTTTTTGCAGATAATAATATAAAAAAATCGGAAAGGTGATCATGCGATGTCACTTATGGCAAATCTGTATGTGGGTACTTCAGGACTTCAGGTATCACAGAATGCACTGAATACAACTGCCCACAATATGTCCAATATTGATACAAGCGGCTATACCAGACAGCAGGTATCACAGGGAACACGCTCCTACAGCACATTGTCTAAAAGTAATTCTGCAGTAGCATGGCAGCAGATCGGACTGGGAGTCAATTACAGCAATTGCAAACAGGTACGGAGCACATTTCTGGATGCTTCCTATCGCCTTGAAAGCGGGAGAAGCGGATTCTATGATGTGTCCTATTCTACCATTCAGGAGGTGGAGGATCAGCTGCAGGAGATGAATGGAGCTGAATTTGCGGATACACTTGGAAATCTCTGGACATCGGTGCAGGAACTGGCAAAGGATCCTACTTCAACGGTAAATCAGAGTACGTTTGTAACAAGGTGCAATGAGTTTACAGAACGTGCACAGGCAGTATATAAGGGGTTGACAGATTACCAGTCCAATCTCAATGATACCGTTTCCAAGACTGTTGATCAGATCAATACATATGGCGATCAGATTGAAGAACTCAATCAGCAGATTGTTGAAATTGAATGTGGCGGCGTAGAGCATGCAAATGATCTCAGAGATGAGAGAAATACGCTTCTTGATAAACTTGGAGCACTCGGTAATATAGATTATGAAGAGGATACCTATGGAAATGTTCTGGTAAGCTTCGAAGGAACACAGTTTGTTGCAACGGATCATGTTAATCATATGGCATGTGATACTTCAGAAAGTGCCTGCAATTACAACACCCCATATTGGGAATTTGCTGCAAAGACAATAACAAATGCAGACGGAACAACTTCTCAGGATATCAGCGGTGCGCATGTTTATGATATGACGCAGACAATTTCTACCGATATGAATACAGATGTTGGTAAACTCCGGTCTACACTTCTTGCAAGAGGTGATCATAATGCGACCTATCATGATATACAGGATGATACAACCGGAAGTTATTATAATACCAATATCTCCCAATCTGTTATCATGAATACCGAAGCGGAATTTGACCAGCTGTGCAACAGCACTTTTTCTGCTATCAATACGGTACTGCAGAATGCAAAGAGTAATCCGGCTACACTTTCCGGCAGCGGAAACACTTCAGATTACTGGATGTTCACACAGATTGATCCTTCCAGCAGTCTGAATTATACAATTGATGCCACACACCAGGCGGGAAGCAACAGCACCGGATTTACAATCATGAATACCCAGATCAATGCGGCATTGCTGCAGCAGCCATCGTTGAATACATTTAAGACAGCTGATGGAAATGAAGATACGGATGCTGCAAATGCGCTGAAAACAGCTTTTACGACACAGAAGTATACGCTTAATCCAAATGTTGCAACAACTACAAATTTGCAGAATTATTACAGCAGTCTTGTTTCTCAGGTGGCCAATACCGGAACGGTAAGTAAAAGCATAGCAGAAAATCAGGCAACAACCGTGACAACAATTTCCAATGCAAGGGAGCAGATTGTAGGTGCTTCCAGCGATGAGGAGATTCAGTTTATGATTGAGTTTCAAAATGCCTATAATGCAGCCAGCAGATACATCAATGTTGTAAATGCAATGCTGGAACATGTGGTTACAACGCTTGGATCATAAGTTTTGTGATGCCGGAAAGGAGTAAATATGTCATCTCAGTTTTTTGGACTGAATATTGCGGCATCAGGACTGCGCGCTGCAATGGCTGCCTATAATACAACTGCAAATAATGTATCAAATGCAGATACGACGGGATATACAAAGCAGAAGGTTGTACAGGAGGCATCCAGTGCACTTCGTACCTTTACAACCTATGGCTGTGCCGGCGCAGGTGTTGATACCATATCAATCGAACGCGTCCGGGACAGTTTTTATGATACCAGGTATCGGAATAACGAAACACTTTTGGGAGAATATACACAGAAGCAGTATTATGACAATCTGGTTGAAAATTATCTGGATGATAACGGAACGACCGGCTTTTCGTCTCTTTTTACCCAAATAACGTCAACATTGCAGTCAGCGATGAATGCTTCTGCCACAACAACAACTAAAAAAACTTTTCTGTCTTCTGTTTCAGGTATTACTGAGTATTTTAACAATATCAGTGGAAATCTACAGGCAGAACAAAGTGATCTGAATGATGAAATTAAAACAACAACAGATTCGGTTAATTCAATTGCGGAAGAAATTGCAACACTGAACCAGCAGATCAATACAGTTGAGATGACTGGTACAAACGCAAATGATCTTCGCGATAAGAGGGATAAGCTGGTAGATGATCTTTCAAAGCTTGTCAATGTAGATGTTAAAGAATCAAAGGTTATAGATGAGAATGATCCGACCAGAAACACAGGCGCTACACGTTATCAGGTATCCATTGCCGGAGGACAGTCGCTTGTAGATATGTATGAATACAAGAAACTGGTCTGTGTTGCACGTGAATCAAGTGACAGTACGAATCAGAATGATATTACGGGATTATATGATATCAAATGGGCCAGCTCTGATTATAAGGATGGATCTGGAAATTATCTTGGAGATTTCAGGATGGATAATGAGAATATCGGTGGTTCACTGGAAGGCCTGATTGAAATGCGGGATGGCAACAATGGTCAGTATTTTCATGGAACAAGTGGTACGTGGACAGCCAGTACAGACGGTACATGTGAGGGGAAAATTACTATTGGTACGAGCGCATCCTATCTTTCAGATATGAACAAATCGACACTTCCGGAAAGTGGGAAGATCACCATCGGAAGCAGAACCTATCAGTATGATTCATGGGAATATGATGGATCGGGTGGATATACCTTCACACTTACCAAAGGTCAGGATGTAAGCAGGATATCAAGCGGTTCCGGAGACACCTGCAAGGTTGGAAATGCGGTTTCCTATGAAGGGATTCCGTACTATATGGAACAGATGAATGAATGGATCAGGAATTTTTCAAGCGAAGTAAATAAGATCATGGTAAATGGATATACTTCTGATGGAAGTGCCGGTACCTATATGCTTACAGCAGACAAAACAACAGACTCCTCTGCACAATATAGTTATGATGAGCTTACAATGACCAATAAGGGCTATTATCAACTGACGGCAAAAAATTTTGCACTTAGCAGTGCACTGGATGAGAATGCAGACCTTTTATCCACAAAAGCTGATAAAACAGAGGGTGCGGATGAGAATGGCAATTTGACTGCACTTAAGACAATGTTAACGGAAAAGGATATTTTCAGAGGAGCAACTGCAGGAGAGTTTCTGGATAAGGTTCTGGCAGATGTCAGTCTGAATTCCAGCAATTCCAAAACAATGCAGACAACCTATACTTCACTGGAGAATACCATCAGCAATCAGAGACTTTCCGTATCAGGTGTTGATGAAGACGAAGAGGCACAGGCTATGGTGCAGTATTCCAATTCTTACACACTGGCATCCAAAATGATTCAGACATTAACAGAAATATATGACCGTCTGATTCTGGAAACCGGCGTATAAGGGAAAGGCATGGTATCGTATGAGAATTACCAATAAGATCGTACAGAATAATTCACTATACAATATTAATATCAATAAAACCAATGAAGATACACTTAATACCATGACATCAACAGGTAAAAAGATTACAAGACCGTCGGATGATCCGGTAGTTGCGATCCGTGCACTCAGACTTCGCAGTAATGTAGCACAACTGTCTCAATATTATGAAAAGAATGCAAAAGATGCCAGCAGCTGGCTCCAGGTGACGGAGGATGCACTTTCTACCGTGACATCGGTACTGACAGATGCCGGGAAGCAGGCAACAAAGGGTGCCAACAAATATCTGGGAATATCTGATCTGACAACAATCGTAACGCAGATGAGCGCCTTATCAGATGAATACTATTCCACAGGGAATGTGGATTATGCAGGAAGATATGTTTTTACAGGATATAGAACCGATACCAGTCTGACGTTTGATTCAGCAACCACAAAAGCCTATACCGGTATTAATGATGAGTTTAATGCTTCCGATGTCGGATCGTCCAGCAGAGTTCTGGGAGCATATAATATTTCTACCGCAACGACTGGAACGCCTACGGAAGCGGGGATTACACAGACTGCAGTCGGGAGAATCCGGCTTTCTTATTCAGATATGGACAGTGGATCTGTTTCTCTGAAATATCGGACAGCGATGGCGGTTCCTGCAACTTCGTCACTTTCCTCCGGTTCAGCAGATAAGGTAGTAGCACTTAATTATAAAGACACAAGCGGAATTACCTACAGCATAAAGGTTCCAACATCGGGAACAGTCGGGACACCTGGAAATACAGTGAGTCTGAATGGACAAAGCTATACAGCAACTTTGAACAGTAATGGGACATATACGGTGATGATTGGAACGGATTCGCTTACCTTAAATGCAAATGGTGTTGCAGCCGGAACGCTGCCAACAGGAATTGTTTCCACTTCGGCAACAATTTCAGATGCAACTGTTTCAACAGTGAGTTTTAATGCTTCAGGAACAGCAGACAGTCTGAAAGTACCCGTTACAGGAGCTGTTGACAAACCTTATACGATGGCTGTGACAAGTACAAATGGAAATGCATATACAGTTACAGTTAATACAGACGGAACCTATACTGCTCGCAGCGGAGGAAACCCAGATTCGACGATACAGCTGACCGCAAATGGAAGTGTAAACGCTTCTTATCAGGAGTATACCGTGATTCCTGATGCGACCATTACCAGTACGACTTCAGAAGCGGATATTGATAGTTACTATAGCACTCTTGCATCATCGGGCACAGACAAGTGTGTATTTAATGCAGTCACAGGCGAGTTGCTTCTCAGCAGCTCTTTGAAAGGCAAGTTATCCGGACTGAATGACCTGACAAATGTTAAAACAATCGATGTGGTATATGACAAATCAGAGTGGGATAAGGGTGATATCAGACCTGAAAATCTGTTTCAGTGCACAAATAATAATATCGTGTATAATGGTGGTAGCGGCAGTCATATCATGGAATACGATGTCGGGTATAATCAGACTATTGCAGTAAATACAACAGCAGATGAGGTGTTTACTACCGGAATCAAAAGGGATGTTGAAGATCTGCAGAAAACACTGGATAATCTGAAGACCATAGATACTACACTTACAACACTGAAAGCAAATCTTGCATCTGCTGCCAATGCAACGGACAAGGCAAATATTCAGACGCAGATTGATTCTGCACAGAAAGCATATGATTACCTCAGGGAAGATATGCAGAGCCAGTTTGAGAATAAGATAACAAGCACGCAAAAAACACTTGA
>JAGOGF010000059.1 GCA_017996845.1 Butyrivibrio sp. | reverse complement strand
GTATTCCTGCACTTTTTCTGTCATTTGATTTTTGGTCTGCGCCCAAGCGCAGCTGTTGTTTTCTATTTTTATTAAAAAGAGGTTGAAAATATGTCCGATAAACAAGACAAAAATATGCCCGAACAAATAAACAACGCCGAGATCAATACTGAAGGTGTTCCACTTGCCAATACCGATTTTATGAAGGAAAAGATCAAGCAAAGACCAATTAACCGCAGAAAACTGCTGCGCAGAACGATTATTACGGTGTCTCTTGCCGCAATTTTTGGTCTGGTTGCCTGCATCACCTTTTTGTTGCTGGAGCCTGTGATCAACAATACCCTGTATCCCGAAGAGCAGCCCAAAACAGTTTCTTTTCCGGAAGAAAGCGCCAGTGATGAACTGCAGCCAGAAGAAATGTATGCCGATGAAGCAGAGATTGAAGCAAAAGCTGCTGCCAGCGCACAATACAGTGCGGAAGTAACGGTAGAGAAGCAACTCCAGCAGGCAATCAGTTCTTATTCTTTTGATGCTTCCGATTATTCCGAAATGTATGCTTCCCTCAAAAAGATTGCCATGCAGGCTTCCAAGGCTGTTGTAACTGTGACAGGTGTTACTTCCGATACAGACTGGATCAACGATGCCTATGAAAAAAGCGGAAGTGAATCCGGTCTGATCGTTGCTGATAACGGTACCGAAACACTGATTCTGGTAAATGAATCTGCCATCAAAAAGGCTGAATCCATTGAAGTTACTTTCTGTAATAGTAAGACCTATAAAGCCAAACTGAAAAAATCGGATTCCATTACAGGACTCTGTGTTCTTTCTATTCAAAATGATAGTATTGATCAGGAAACAAAGGATGCCATTCATACCGCAGATCTGGGAAGTTCTGATTCTGCTGCGCTTGCAGGTGTACCGGTAATCGCGATCGGCAGTCCCGTGGGGACGCAGGGATCCATCTGCTACGGAATGATCACATCCGGATCAAGAACGCTTGATTTATGTGATTCTGCTTATCGTCTTCTTACCACCAATCTGTATGGCAGTCCTTCCGGAAGCGGCGTACTGATTAACCTGACCGGACAGGTAATCGGCATTATCAATATGAGTTACAATGAAGATAATTACCGGAATGAAGTCTCTGCATATGGAATTACGGAGCTGAAAAATCTGATCGAAACGCTTTCCAACGGTACTGCCTATGCCTATCTCGGAATCCACGGCGCAGATGTCCCGGATCAGGTAAGTGAGGATACGGCAATTCCTAAAGGTGCCTATATCACACAGATTGAAATGAAATCTCCTGCCATGGAAGCGGGAATTCAAAGCGGCGATGTGATTATTTCCTTTGACGGCAATACCGTTTCGGGATATGATGATTTGATTGATGATCTTTTGACACATAAACCCGATGATGAAATTCATCTGGTAATTATGCGGCAGGGACCGGACAGTTATACCAGAATGAATCTCAGTGTAACGCTGGGAGAAAACAATTCTGATTCATAAAAAAGGGGAAAAGTTCAATGAAATTTATCAGTGATTTGAAGCAGGGTGACAGAATATCAGATATTTATCTGTGCAAATATAAGCAGTCTGCTACCACAAAGAACGGAAAATGTTATGAAAATGTTATTCTGCAGGATCGAACCGGCACGATTGATGCCAAAATATGGGAACCAAACAGTGAAGGGATTGATGAGTTTGATTCACTCGACTACGTTGATATTTTTGGTGAAGTAGCAAGTTTCAACGGCGCTTTGCAGCTTAATATCAAACGGGCACGCATCTGTCATGAAGGGGAATATGATCCGGCGCTCTACCTTCCGGTATCCTCCAAGAATAACGATGACATGTACCAGGAGCTTCTGTCACTAATCCGAACTGTTCAGAATCATTTTCTGAAAACACTTCTAGAAGCTTTTTTCATAGATGATGAAGCTTTTATCAAAGCTTTTCGCCAGTCTTCCGCTGCCAAATCGGTACACCACGGTTTTGTCGGTGGTCTTTTGGAGCATACGCTCAGTGTAACTAAAATGTGTGATTATTTCTGCAGTGCTTATCCTGTCCTGCAGCGAGATCTTCTGATTACTGCCGCAATCTGCCATGATATTGGAAAAACAAAGGAATTGTCACTTTTCCCTACCAACGACTATACCGATGATGGTCAGTTTCTGGGACACATCGTTATCGGAACGCAGATGATTGCGGATAAAATTCACCAGGTTTCTGATTTCCCGGTTCTACTCAGTCAGGAATTACAGCACTGTATTCTGGCTCACCATGGCGAATTTGAATATGGATCGCCAAAAAAACCTGCCCTAATTGAAGCTGTCGCACTTAATCTGGCAGATAATGCCGATGCCCGGATTGAAACCTTTACAGAGGTGCTTAATCGTGCTTCCGAACCCGGCTGGCAGGGTTACAACCGCCTTTTCGAATCCAATCTGTTTGATACCCGCGTAGAAGAATGATCCTGGAGAAACGATTGATTCGTCTGTGATTATTGTATAAAAAAGTAACGTACCACCGGACATTTTGTGATCCGATGGTACGTTACTTTTTTATTTTTGCAGACTGGCAATAAATTTTTTCAGTCTTTCAATTGCCTTTTTCAAATCTTCCAGTGAATATGCGTAGGAGATACGAATATAGCCTTCCCCACTGTCTCCAAATGCTGTTCCCGGTACCACTGCCAGCTTTTCCTCTTTCAAAAGCCTTGTCGCAAATTCATCACTCGTCATTCCGAACTGCTTAATACAGGGAAATACATAGAACGCGCCGTAAGGTTCAAAACACTGTAATCCCATTTCCTTGAATTCATGCAGCAGATATCGCCTTCTGCGGTTATATTCCTCACGCATCATTGCAACATCTTCATCCCCGTTTCTGAGGGCTTCTATCCCGGCATACTGGCTTGTTGTCGGTGCACACATAATCGCAAACTGATGAATCTTGATCATCTGTCCGATAATATTTTCCGGTCCGCATGCATACCCCAGTCTCCATCCTGTCATCGCATATGCCTTTGAGAATCCATTGATCAGAATGCACCGTTCCTGCATCCCCGGAAGAGATACAATCGATATATGTTCCCCATTATAAGTCAGTTCGCTGTAGATCTCATCGGTAATAACAAACAGATCCTTTTCAATAATTACCTTTGCGATCGCTTCCAGATCCTTTTTTTCCATAATCGCACCGGTCGGATTATTGGGATATGGCAAAACCAGTACCTTCGTTCGATCTGTTACCTTCTCCAGAATTTCTTCCGGTGTCAGTCTGAATTCATTCTCTTCCTTCAGATTGATAATAACCGGTTTGGCATCCGCCAGAATCGCACACGGCTCATAGGAAACATAGCTTGGCTGCGGTATCAGTACCTCATCGCCCGGATTTACCATCGCGCGCATTGCCAGATCGATCGCTTCAGAACCTCCTACCGTAATGAACACCTGTGATGCCTGCTCATATGTGACATGCTGCGTCCTTTTAAGATAATTACATACTTCAGTTCGAAGATCTTTCAGTCCCGAATTCGATGTATAAAAAGTGCGTCCCTTCTCCAGGGAATAAATACCCTCATCGCGAATATGCCACGGGGTATCAAAATCAGGCTCACCAACACCAAGCGAAATTGCATCATCAATTTCCTGTACAATATCAAAAAATTTGCGAATTCCGGATGGCTTGATGGTTGTAACCTTATCAGCTAACGGATTTCTCATGGTGTGATTTTCTCCCTTGTATCTTCATATTTTTTAGTCAGTATCGTTCCATGATCTTTATATTTTTTAAGAATAAAATGTGTTGCCGTACTCAAAACGGTATCCAGTGTGGATAGCTTATTTGTCACAAATCCTGCGACCTCCTGAAGCGATTTTCCCTCCAGGATAACCATCAGATCAAAACCACCGGACATCAGATATACACTTGTTACTTCCGGATATTTGTATATTCTTTCTGCAATGCTGTCAAATCCGAGTCCTCTCTGCGGTGTCACCCGAACCTCAATCAGTGCCATTACCTTTTCCGTTGAAGTTTTGGACCAGTCAATCATGGTGTGATAACCACAAATGATTCCTTCGGTTTCCAGTGCCTGAATTTCATTCGCAATATCTATCTCTTCCGTACCCAGAAGTACTGCCAGTTCATGTACATCGATTCTGCTGTTCTTTTCTATAATTGTCAAAATCTGGTCTCTGATTGCCATAAACATCCTCCATTTTATTATAAATTGTCCTGCGTATTTCTATTGCATGCACAAATACCTGATCTGTCTTACCCCAAAACCTTATGAATCTCATCTGCCTGCGGCATTTCCAGATATCTGGTTTCCTCTTCGTTAATTAGTATCCGGTCTTTTCCCTCTGTCAGTTTCCCGATTACCGTTGCTGGTATTCCCGCATTCTGCAGACATCCGACCATCTCCTTACCATTTTTTACTACAATCAGAAGTGATCCCCCTGACAACATTTGGTATGGATTCAGTTCAAAAAACTCTGCTATTTCAATTGTCTCCTGTTTCACCGGGATCTTCTTCAGATCAACTTCCAGTCCGGTTCCTGCGCCTTCCGCGATTTCCCAGAGTGCAGCATATATTCCGCCTCCGGAAACGTCATGCATGGCACGCGCACCGGACTTCGCGGCGACTGCTGCCTCAGATGCAAGGGATAGATAATTCGCAAATTTTCTTGCTTCCTGGACCATATGCGTCGGGTATCTGCTGCAGATTTCTTCGCCCTTTTCTTCTGCAAGCATAACAGTACCTTCCAGTCCGATCCACTTTGTCAGTACCAGTTCATCTCCTGCTTCTGCAAGCCCTCCCGGTATATGATCATCCATAGCATGACCTGTTGCCGTTGCAGTGACAACCGGACGGATAACAGCATTGGTTACTTCCGTATGTCCTCCTGCAATATAGGTATCACAAATTTCACACTGATGATCTGCATCTTTCATGATCTGCTTTAAAACAGCCTCTTCCGCATCTGCCGGTAACAATATAGACAACGTTACCATATCCGTATGCACATTTCTGCACAGCAGATTATTTATTGCCCCCATAACAGCATATCTTCCGGCATAAGTACTTTGCACCGTGATCGGACAAACCGATGATAAAATCATTCTTTTCTTATTTTCTTGTTCTTCCCTATATGCAAAAACAGCGCAGTCTGTCCCCACAGCTGCGCTTTCTTGATCATTTTTAACTTTATGCAATTTGAAGACCGAACGTTTTAAAACATTCTCAGTCACTTTTCCAATTCTCATTTTTGGTCTCCATGCCGGAGCGTTTTTACGAATGCACCTGATGAGAATTCTGCACATACAGTTTCTCATCATACTTATAAAGGTTTGCACTCCGTCGCAAATCTTTCACATTTACTGTCCTGTCACTGCACTGTTTTCAGGCGCAGATGCCTGGGCCTGTGTTACCGCCTGTGCCGCTGCATCAGCAGAAGCCTGCGCTGCTGCATCTGCTGTCGGAACACCTGCTGCAATCTGTGCTGCCAGAGCTCCTGCAACAGCTTTAACGGTATCTGCACTGCCTGTTGCTATCGCGGCATTAATCTGCGCCAGCGTATTGGCATCTGCAGATGCAGTACCCACCGTTACAATTCTGGGTACCATTTGATAATTACTGTTGTTGATCGTCTCACGGCTCTGTTCAACGCCGCCAACTGTAACTACCTTTTCAAGCTGTGCTTTTATTCCCTGATGGGCCGTTTGGATATGAACATATCCCACAGGCTGTGTCGCATCTGTAACAAAACTGTCCGGACCCGGCTCCGTAGTCGAAAGCGTTTTGCTTTCAAAACTGACTTTTCGGTCTGATGGTCTTGTTTCTACTCCATAGATCGTAAATGTTATATGCTTATTTTCAGTATATCCTTCAATATAAACCGGATAATCCGTGTTATTTACAAATTTGAAATTCTTGCCGCCATTTTCCGCTATTGCAGCATCCGCGGATGGATCCACATAATTAATAATCATAGAGTGATTATATCGCTCTGTCACTTTCAGTTCTGCCCGCAAAACAGCATTATAAAGTGTCGTCGATACCTGGCAGATACCTCCGCCGATACTCTCTACCACTAACCCCTGTAGATAGGAACCTGCCGGATAATAACCATTCGCCTCTGTAAACGGAGTAATATTATCCAGTACGGAATACTCTTCCCCCGGATAAAGCGTTTTCCCGCTTGCAAGCCTGCACCCATTGGCAACATTTGCACATCTGGCACTGCCCGAAGTTGTATAACTGGTTGTATAGGTACCTAATACATCCTTTACTTTACTCAGATCCTCTGCGCTGCCCTCCGGCTTCTGCTCATCAATCACGAGATTAATATCACAGTTCGAAAGATTCCACTCTTTCTCAACAAAATCCTGTATCGCCTTCAGGGAAGCTGCTTCATTTACCTGATATCCTTCGCTTCCACCAGTAACTGTAAATGTGCCATTTGCTCTGGTCAGCCCATAATTTACTGCTGCAACATTAAATGCTTTGCACTGATCTTCCAGTACCTGTGTCAAAACAGTATCATCCAATGCATAATCCAGTTCCAGTTTTTTTCCGGTATTCTGGGCATCTTTCAGATCTTTATATCGCTGTACTACATTTCCTTTCGTTCCAAGTGTCAGCGCTTCCTCCACAACATCCGGATTCGTCCAGGATAATCCCATCTGTCCCGCTGTCATGGTAACCGTCTGATCCATGGTTCTTCCATGCAAAGTCACCGTAACATTCTTCAGATCATCCATATATTTATCAACCGCTGTTTTTGCCTGATCTGCAGTCATTCCTGACACATCAATGCTGCCGATTGATACTCCATTTGGCACTGTCTGGTTCGTTCCTGCAGCGCTTACATTCCGTGCAGGTACCAGCATGATTACTCCTGCCAGCATCAGACCCAAGACAAATTTCTTCATAAACTCCCCATTTCTGCGCTTTTTGGCGCAAACCGACAGGGTGCACAGGCACAACTGCCGGGTATAAAACCTTATCACATAACTATTTCATATCTGAATTTTTTGCTCAAAATATGTTATCATGGTAGCATAATATTCCATTGTGATTATATAATCAGTTCTGCTACCATCGGAACAACCATCGCCAAAACCAGAATAATGATGATCACTGATGCGATGACTTTTCTTTTTTTTGAATTCATATTAAACATATCTCTGCTCCTTATGCCCTTGCCGGTAACACAAAACCCTTGATACTGAAAGGATATTATAGATGAAATTTCCTTTTCTTGCAACTTTTATATTCTTTGTACTTTGGCTGAATCATACGATTCGTCGACTTGAAAAAAAGGAACATAAACTGGAAGAAAGCTACTGGGAAAAAGAAACAGAGGCTAACTCCGTTCGAAAAAAGAGTCTGGACGGACTTGACTATATATCTATCCCATATGATCTTCTTCCCTTTAATGCTTTACCTGATCATTCAGTCGTCAACGAATGTGAAACTCAAATTCGTGAACTTGCAGACTCCAAAATTGTAAATCTGACCGGTATCTCAAATACAGATTTAAAGCTTCGTTATGGTGCTGCCAACATCAACGCTTTATCTGAATATGATCAGAATTACACCTCCCTTGTCTGTGCACTTCAAAAATGGGGCAAGGCACTTTATGATGCTGCTCTTTTTCAGGATGCTGCAAACGTTCTTTCTTTCTCAGTCAGTACCGGAACAGATATTGAAGCCACATACCGGCTTTTATGTGACATCTACCTCAATAAATCCGATCTCTCCGAAAAAGATTATTCTGAAAAGATTTCCCATCTCCTGAATGTTGCAAATTCCCTGAATTCATTGAGCCGCGTCCCTATCACTGCATTTCTTCAAAGTTTGTCCTGTGAAGACGGGCAAATATCCCGCAAATAGCATTCATTGCATTTGGGCGTGGGAGCCTTGCATATCGTTCTTCCCAGAAAAATAATCTGTATATTATATCGAATCCAATTCTCTTTGGGCAGGATTTTCATCAAATCCTGTTCGATTCTGACCGGATCTGATGAATCCGAGAATCCCAGCCTCACAGATATTCTTTTTACATGTGTATCTACCACTATACTGGGTTCTTCATAAATATTCCCTCTGATTACATTCGCCGTTTTTCTTCCTACACCCGGGAGTGATGTCAGTTCTTCTATCGTTCTGGGAATTTCTCCGCCAAAATATTCCATTAACATCTTACAGCATGCGATGATATTTTTTGCTTTGCTATGATAAAATCCGGTAGAACGAATTGCCAGTTCCAGTTCTTTGATATCCGCCTCTGCGAAAGCCTGTACGCTGGGGTATTTGCGAAAAAGGTCAGGTGTTACCATATTCACCCGCGCATCAGTACACTGCGCGCTGAGAATGGTTGCAATTAATAACTGCCACGCATTTTCATGTGAAAGGTAGCAGCGCATATCAGTACCATATTCCTGATCCAACCGCCGCAATACTTCTGTAACCCGCTCTTCCAGTTTTTTTGTTTTTCTGATCATATGCGCTCCCTTATCCTTTCTCCTGTCCATCTATCATTTGCAATACATTTCCGAAACGGGCGGCATATCCTTTCGGATCTTGCCGCCCGTTTTGTTCTGTTATGACAATGTCGCCGTAAATCTGTCGAATGCGAGCTGTCCATCTGCTGTCTGCTTGTATACCCCAGCGTCTTCCAATACATGCAGAAAAACTTTTCCAATCTCATCCTGCAAAATCTGATCTATATTATCTCTGTCAATATGCTCATGTTTACAACTGAATTCTTTTACCCACTCATCGTGTTTCTGGATCTCAGGGTCAGCACTGATATCACTTCCACTCAGAATTGCTTCTTTCAGTCCTGCCATTTCTTCTTTCAATCTTGCCGGAAGAACTGCAAGCCCCATCACCTCAATCAGACCGATATTCTCTTTCTTTATATGATGAAGCTGCGCATGTGGGTGAAAAACGCCCAGAGGATGTTCCTTTGTTGTAATATTATTTCTGAGTACCAGATCCAGTTCATAATCGTCACCGCGTTTTCGCGCAATCGGTGTAATGGTATTATGCGGCGTTTCGTCTGTCTGTGCATATATAAATGCCTTTTCATCTGTATATCCTCGCCATTTTGACAAAATCACGTCAGCAAGCGCGGTGATTCTGTCCGTATCCGGCCCTGATAATCTTATAACAGACATTGGCCATTTCACGATACCTGCCTTGATATCTTCAAATCCCTTTACAGAAAAGCTTCTTTCCAAAGGAGCTTTTGCCATTGCAAATTCATAATGTCCTCCCTGAAAGTGATCATGGCTCAGAATTGATCCTCCGACAATCGGCAAGTCTGCATTTGATCCCACAAAATAATGTGGAAACTGTTTTACAAAATCAAACAGTTTGCAGAAAGTTTCCCTCTCAATTTTCATTGGAATATGCTGCGCATTGAATACAATACAATGTTCATTATAATATACATACGGAGAATATTGAAATCCCCACTTTGCACCGCGAATTGTAACAGGAATCACCCGGTGATTTTCTCTTGCAGGGTGATCCACTCTGCCTGCATACCCTTCATTCTCGATGCAAAGCTGACATTTCGGATACCCGCTCTGCTTTATATTTCTTGCAGCTGCAATTGCCTTTGGATCTTTTTCCGGTTTAGACAGATTAATTGTTATATCAAGATCTCCATAAGATGTCGTCGTAACCCATTTGAGATCTTTTGAAATCCGATATCTTCTGATATAATCCGTATTTCTCGAAAAAAGATAATAATAATCAGTTGCTTTCTGCGGATTCTGCTCATACAGCATATCAAATGCACGTATCACCTCACTGGGACGAGGTGTCAGTACTCCCATCAGTCTGGTATCAAAAAGATCCCTGTATACGCTGCTGTCTCCGTCGCACAGACCTTCTTTGCATGCATAATCATCCAATATCCGCAAAATACTTTCCAGACAGGTTCCATCGTCAATCTGTTCCTGCGCCAGTTCCACAGCGCAACTGATAACCTCCGGCTCAGATCCTGTATAATTATCCAGACTCAACTCTCTGATAATACAATTTACCGCATAAATAATATCTTCCTGCTCAATCAGACCTGTTCGCAGCGCATAAGCCGCAAGTTTCGTAACTGCGCTCTGTATATCCTCTGCCATTTTTGCCTCCTCATACTTTAATCACAATCAGATCACTGCCGGACCATCACCGATTTCAACGGTATAAAAGGTGCAGTCATATCCGATTTTTTTCTGATAGGCATCTCCAACCTGCTTTTTAAAATTCTCAATTTCCTCATTCTTTACGATAGATACCGTACAGCCGCCAAAACCTGCACCAGTCATCCTCGAACCGATCACACCTGAAATTTTCCACGCTTCCTCTGCCAATGTGTCCAGCTCTTCTCCCGTCACATCATAATCATCCCGAAGCGATACATGTGACGCATTCATCAGTTCTCCAAATCTTTTAATATCTCCTGCCTGAAGCGCTGCTACTGCTTCAATTGTCCGCTGGTTTTCATAGACTGCATGTTTTGCTTTGCGCTGACGATCCGGATCCGTAATTGCATACTTATATGTTTCAAATTCCTCGACAGAGAGATCCCCAAGGCCTTTAATCTTCACAACCTTCTGAAGCTCTGCAAGAGATTCTTCACAGGCACTTCGTCTTGCATTATACTGAGAATCCGTCAGTTTGTGCTTCTTGTTGGTATTGGCAATTACAATCTTGGCACCTTCCAGATGAATCGGTGCATATTCAAAGGATAAATCTGCTGTATTCAGAAAAATAGCATTGTCCGCTTTTCCCATCGCTACTGCAAACTGATCCATAATACCGCAGTTCATTCCGTTAAAATTATTCTCCGAATACTGCCCAATGAGCGCAAGATCCTGATTGGTGACATCAAATCCATACAGATCGCGCAAGATAAATCCGGTTAACACTTCAAGTGAAGCGGAAGAGGATAACCCTGAACCATTCGGTATATTTCCATAAATTACCATATCAAATCCGCAGGGGAGTTTTAATCCTCTTTTTTCAAAAGCCCAGATCACTCCCTTGGGATAATTTGTCCACCCTGCATCTTCAGAAGGAACCAGATCTTCCAGCGAAGAATTCTTAACCATGACTTTTTCAAAATTCATAGAATAAAAACGAAGCTGTCTATCTGTTCTTTTATGAGCGGCCGCATAAGTTCCTATTGTCAGTGCACATGGAAAAACATGTCCGCCATTATAATCTGTATGTTCTCCGATCAGGTTTACACGTCCGGGAGCAAAATATGCCTTTGTACCTTCCTGCTTTCCAAATGTTTTTTCAAATCCTTCCAGAACTTCCTGTTTCATCTTCTGATCAATCATTTCTAAGCCTTTCTGCGCTCTGCGGCGTCTTAACCCCGACAATATTGTTTTTTCTCAATAATATTATCATTATATATACAGCTTATCCCATATACGTTTTTTCATCCATATTTCTTTGTTTCAAATATCTGTCAAAATGTTATATGCTTATACATTACATATTCAAATGATAACTTTTTTTAAGTTCTGTTTAGTGTTTCTGCTAAAAAAAGACCCAGATGCTTTCACACCGGATCCTTTTTCTCATCATAAATAACCTGTTTACGCGCTTGCTGCCTGCAGAAGCTTTTGACGCAACTGGGTCTCAATTCCCTGCAGTTCCTGCTCTGCCTCTCTGCGCTTCTGCTTGCCTTCATTCTGAATC
This sequence comes from Butyrivibrio sp., assembly GCA_017996845.1. The sequence continues at coordinate 2,514 of JAGOGF010000059.1, read as the reverse complement.
GTCATTACTTCATCAAGCGTTGAGATAAGCGCTTCATTGGTGTGCTTAAGGGTCTCCATATCCACAATTCCGCGTTCTGATTCTCTTGCACTTGCTACAGTTGCCGTCTTAAGTGCATCAGCATTTTTACGCAAAAGTGCATTGGTCATATCATTTACTTCCCGTTCTGCCTTTGCAGCCTGTGCAGAATGTTCTATTCCAATTGCAATGACCATCTGATTTTTCCATAATGGAATGGTATTAACAATCGTAGACTGTATCTTCTCTGCCATCATGGTATCTGAACTCTGTACCATTCTGATCTGTGGTCCGGTCTGCATGGCAATTGTTCTGGTCAGTTCCAGATCATATATTTTCTTTTCAAACCGGTCACACTGCGCTGCCATATCTTTTACAGCCTGTGCATCTTCCGGAAGTCCTGAAAGCCTTGCTTTCTGCTGTAATCTGACAAGCTCGCTGCTGCGAAGAAGTTCCAGCTTTTTCTTGCCGGCAATAATGTACATCGTCAGTTCTTTATAATAATTAAGATTCAGTGCATACATTCTGTCCAGAATATCTATATCTTTCATCAGCTGGATCTGGTGTTTTTCCAATTCACCCGTGATCGTTACGACATTAGTTTCCACTTTGCTGTATTTTGCCTTAAGTGCCGTCACACGGTTGGCGCTTTTCTTAAAGATTGCACGAAGACCTTTTTGCTCCTCTTCCACATCAAAGTCATTGAGCTGAGTAACAAGCGTGGAGATCATATCTCCGACTTCTCCCATATCCTTTGTCCGCACATTATCGATCGCTTTTTCGGAAAATTCTGCCATTTTCTTCTGTGTTCCGACGCCGTAGTTCATGATCGCCTGTGAATTTGTCAGATCAATCTGTTTCACAAATGCATCCACCTGCTCTATTTCCTGCGGTGTCAGCTCCTGCTCCGCCTGCTTTGTGGTCGTGATTTCCTGCTGCGGTACCTGTTCGTTCTGTAATGTCTGCATGGGCATCTGCTGTTCTGTCTGCATCGTCACATCAAATGCCAGTGTAGGTGCTGTTTCATTCTTAAAATCCATGGCCTTATTCTCCCCTGCTTAATTTATTCTTCTGTACTTTCCTGCACTGTTTCTGTCTTTATCGCATCATGCCCTGTCAGTCCATCCTGTGCCATCATCGTCTTCATAACTGAAATATCCGATGATATATCCCAGGCAACATCTTCAAATAGGCTGTCCAAAAGTTTTTCAAATGCATCATTAATCGTATCCATTGTATCCTCAATCTCACTTCTGGTCTGAGAGACATTTTGACCAACATGTGGTTGGGAATCCAGTTCTACGTATGCGTTTAATAATTTTAAGGTAGTCGGTAGATAATAAGTCATAAATTTCCGCAGATTCTGTGCACTCTGAGGCTGTTTTTCAACACGTTCAAAAATTCTGTTCATGATATCTTCCAAACGATAAAGCTTTCTGGACATTTCCTCTGTATCTGGTATCAGATCATTGATTTCATGTACCTTTTTCAGATATGCGTTTCCCTCTTTGAGAATATCCCTGACATCTTCAGAAACATCTGCAGAATCCAGCTTTTCAATACGTTGTTTTTCTTCTTTTTCCCTTGCTTTTCTGGTTGCTTCAACCTCTGTATACTGCTGATAGGCATGGTCTGTCAGCATGACCGTTGTCTGCTGCTCATCCATCCTGGCCCTCAACATTCCTCTTTTCATCATTTTCCGCAGCTCTTTCCGCAATACCTTTTCACTGCATCCAAGCCTTGTCGCAAAATCCTGAATCGAAAAAAACTCCGCTGCACCCAATTTTCTGGCATATTCATAATAATGACTTACCAGTTTTTTCTGCAATATACCATTTCCAAGCAAAAGAGAAAATCCCCCCATTAAAAGTGCAGTAATCAGAAGAACCAAAAGTGAAATCAAATGTGACACACCGAAAAAAACAGTTGCTACCCCAAGAAAAACGCCCGACAAAGTCACGCTGCTGATCAAGCCGAATGCCCCACCGATAATGCACCCGATCGCACCAACCTGGCTTACTCTTCTCTGCGCAAAATAGGAAACCGGCTTTGTGTTTTTTACAGCCCGGTCTTGTCCGCTTACAGTTCTGTTCACCTGCCTCTGCACGTTGCTGTTCCTACCGGCAGTATCCTGACCTGTGTACTGTTTACTGATCTGTTCGGCTTTGTCTGCCACAGTTTTGGATATTCCTACTGTCACATCCGTAACACGATTTTTGATTGTGCTGCTCAAATTACTGTAATCATTTGTCTCAACTGCATCTGCCACAGCATTCATAATATCACTTCCGGCTTCGCAGACATCTTTCATATTCATATTCTGTTCCTCGTATACAATTGTTTCAGTGTTTTTAATTGTACCTTATTTAATAATATCGGTAAAGCAATCCTCCCGTAAATATACGAACCTGCAAAATAAATTCCCTAAGCCTGTTCAAATAAAGAAATAGACCCTTATACTTGATTGTATTTTCTTCTCATCATAAAATAGAATAT
>JAGOGF010000180.1 GCA_017996845.1 Butyrivibrio sp. | reverse complement strand
AATCTTGTTCTGGAAAGAACAAAAGCAGAAGACGGAGGTGAACAGATATGATCTCATATGATATCGTCATTGTAGGCGGCGGTCCAGCCGGACTTGCAGCAGCCATCTCTGCCAGGAAAAGCGGAATTGATAAAATTCTGATTCTGGAACGCGATCATGAACTTGGCGGCATTCTGAACCAGTGCATTCACAACGGTTTTGGTCTGCACACCTTTAAGGAAGAGCTGACCGGGCCGGAATATTCCTATCGTTACATGGAGCAGGTTTTTGATTTGGATATCGCATACAAACTGAATACAATGGTCATGCATATTTCAGATGATCGTATTGTCACCGCCATGAACAAAACAGATGGCATGTTCCAGATTCAGGCAAAAGCTGTCATTCTCGCAATGGGTTGCAGAGAACGTCCGCGTGGTGCACTGAATATTCCGGGATACCGTCCTGCCGGGATCTTTTCTGCTGGTACTGCGCAGCGTCTGGTCAACATGGAAGGTTACATGCCCGGACGTGAAGTTGTAATCCTCGGATCCGGTGATATCGGATTGATCATGGCCAGAAGGATGACACTGGAAGGCGCCAAAGTCAAAGTGGTAGCAGAACTGATGCCCTATTCAGGCGGACTCAAACGTAATATTGTACAATGTCTGGATGACTTCGGAATTCCGCTTAAACTCTCTCATACTGTCGTAAATATTGAAGGAAAAGAGCATATCAGCGCAGTTACTATCGCAGCGGTTGATTCGCATAGTAAACCAGTTCCCGGAACAGAAGAACGTTATACCTGTGACACACTTCTGCTTTCCTGCGGATTGATTCCGGAAAATGAGCTTTCCAAAGGCTGTGGTGTTGAAATAAATCCTGTGACAAGCGGCCCTGTTGTAAATGAAAGTCTGGAAACCAATGTCCCCGGTGTATTCGCATGCGGCAATGTTCTCCATGTACATGATTTGGTTGATTATGTATCGGAAGAAGCAGGCCGTGCCGGTGAAAATGCCGCAAAATTCATTCGCAATAACTGTATCGATATCTCAGACGGTAAGAATATCAAGGTCATCGCAACCTCCGGTGCACGCTATACAGTTCCAAGTACCATAAACCCTGCCAATATGGATCGCCTGCTGACTGTTCGTTTCCGGGTAGGTGATGTATATAAAAATTCCTATGTCAATGTTTACTTTAATGAAGAACGGGTTATGAGCAACCGAAAGAAAATTATGGCTCCCGGTGAAATGGAACAGATTATCCTGCAAAAAGATAAATTGGAACAGTTCCCCGATCTGAAAACAATTACAATTCGAATTGAAGAAGGAATCGAAGGATCAAAGAAAGAAATGCAAGCGTGAAAGTTTTTCGGTAATTTTGATTATGGAGGATAAAATGGAGAAAAAGGAACTGACCTGTATTGGATGTCCCATGGGCTGTCAGGTTACTGCCATTCTTGAAAATGGTGTTGTTACAGAAGTAACCGGAAATGCCTGCGCAACCGGTGACAATTATGCACGAAAAGAAGTGATCAATCCTACCAGAATCGTAACCTCTACTGTTGTTATTCGAGGTGGTGATAAAACACGTCTTTCTGTAAAAACAAAGTCCGATATTCCCAAGAATAAGATCGGAGAATGTATGAAAGAAATAAATGCGGTTCGTATCAATGCCCCTGTTCAAATCGGTGATATTATCATTGCAGATGTTGCCGGAACCGGTGTCCCCGTGATTGCGACACGTAACGTGGCGCAGTTAACAATATAAACACATTGCATGCAGTTCTTCCCCGTTCAGCATGCAAAAAAGCCTCATATCCACATCAAAAGCCCCATGTGTACGCATAATAAGTGCACATGGGGCATGTTGATTCGTCCAAGTTCATTATATTGTACTGTCAAACTTAATAACTCACATACATTTTCTAATTGAACTGTACTGTGAATTCTTGGAGATCGGCAATTTATATAATAATCGAAAGATCAGATACTGCAAAATTCCACCCGCAATTACGATCAGAATTCCTGCAGGGAAAGTAAGGTTCACAGGCAGATTCAGGGAAAAGATGTATAAAGCAGTTCCGTTCATGGCTCCCATTCCAATGTATGTGGCAAAAAATATGATCAGAAATCCTGCTGTTGCAATATAAAATATTTTATAGCAAAAAGCTGTATAAAGCATAAATACAAGAATCAGAACCGCTTCATACAGCATTCCTCCTGACAGCTGCTGCATATCCATACTTCCTGCTTTGTATAATATCAGATTCTTAATTCCCAGAATCAGATATGTTATAATTGATACTCCAAAACACACCATAGCCGGAAGAACTGTCTGCATGCTTTTTTTATGTGCAGAAGAAGCAATCAGACCCGAAACATTCAGGGAAAAGACCACCTGTACTGCATTGATTGCTGTAATCGCAATAAAATAATCTCCAAAAAGCCTCATATTGGATGAGAACTGATACAAAATTCCAACCATCAGAAAAATAAAGATAGCCACTACGGAAAGCTTTAATCCATTGGCATACCGGATCATCTTCAATTCTTTTTCAATCTTTTTTATCATATCTGCTCCTTTTCATTGCATAATTTGAAAAAAACACTGCCATTGCACTCAAAATGCAATCTGAAAACGCCAGAACCGGAAGCATCCATATGCCATTTCCAAAAGAAACTGCAACTGCTACCAGCATTGCAAAAGATATCAGATAAGCAATTATCATTGTGATCCATATCGAATCCAGAAATCTTGTAATAAGCAGTCCGATTGTCACCGCCATATACAGATACAAAATCATGTTCCATGTATTGATCGCAGACATTTTATCTGTCCACGCAAAAGCATAAACAAGGATTTCTTCCGGAATCCAGATCAATAATGCCAGGGAGCAGAACCGAAAAACAAGATCCGTCATTACAATATTTCGAAGCATATGCTCACCTTTGGATGAAGTTTTCATATACGCAGTCAAATTGCTCTTCGGCGATTCTGCCCCCGGCAAAAACCAGTTGTCTGCCACAATATGTATCATGCAAATAAGTACAGCCAGAAGAAAAATTAAAACTTTGGGATACCCTTTTCCAAAAACAAACGTTATAATGATAACACCTGCAGGCAGGAGCAAATATAACGCCGCAAGATATTTGATCCCCGCAAATGCCGGGTAACTTCTGATTCTATTCATGCATTTCCTCATTTCCTCGATTCAATTTACCTTTATTATCGTTTCAGCTTCAGGTCTGTATTTGCTCTCATTACTGCAACACTGATCTGCGAAAGAGTTGGGGTTTCGGTACTGATATCTGTTCCCGCAAGTTTATCCAGATTTTCTGACAAAATCATCCCTTCGAACCCGTAAGAACTCTTATTGCAGTCATACAGATACTCCTGTATCTTGTCTGCATCCTGTACATCCCCTTTTATCAATATGTATTTTTCTTTCAGATCTTCAACAAAACCCTCCTCGACGATTTTTCCGTGTTCCATAATGATCGCATAATCTGTTACATTTTCCATATCTGCGATATTATGTGTAGAACAAAGTACCGTTTTATCTCCATTTCCCTGCTCAATATAGGCACGGATTCTGTTACATAATTCATCGCGCATCAGCGGATCAAGCGGGGATGCCGGCTCATCCATGATCAAAAGCTGCGTTTCCCGTGCCAGAACCCCGGCAATCATCAGTTTCATCCTGTTCCCGTCTGAAAGATCACTGACTTTTTTGCCTTTTCCACCAAGCTTTTCTTTTGTAATGCCAAGTTCCCCGCAAATTTCCTCATACCTGGTTTTGTCAAAACCGTCAAATAGCAGTTCACTGATTTCACCAACCTGCCTGATCGTCCACTGCGGCAGAAAATAGCATCCCGGTCCTGTATACCCGATTCTTTCTTTTACTGTTTCATCTGCTGCATCATTCGTATCAAAAAAGCGAATATTGCCCTTATAATCCAGTTTCAACCCTGCAAGCATATTTAAAAGTGTTGTTTTTCCGGCACCATTTTCACCGATCAGTGCAGTCGTAAAACCTTTCGGAATCTCAAAATGCGGGATATTCAGTTCAAATCCTTTGTATTTCTTGACCAGATCTTTTGCTTCAATTGCATATGTATAATTGTTTTCCATTTTTTCACCTCTACTGTGGCCATTTTACGGATACAGCCTCTCATCATTTATATCAATCTGTTTTCTTTAATCGTATCAGCATTCTAAGCGTATCGATCAGTTCTTCTTCCTGCATACCGGCATATCCTGCTGCCGTAATGGCATTTGCCAGTGCAGCCTCTACTTTTCTGACATTCTGTTCTCTGATCATGTCTGTATCCTGCGCATTCACATAAAAGCCTTTGCCCTGCATTGCTGTGACATACCCCTCTGACTGCAGCTGTTCATATGCTTTCATTGTTGTGATGACACTGATCTTCAGTTCTTTGGCAAGTT
>JAGOGF010000058.1 GCA_017996845.1 Butyrivibrio sp. | reverse complement strand
TTAACCAATGCACTTCAAAGCCTGATGGCTTTGTTTGTGGAACATATTTCAACTTTATCAGCAAATATTACATCTGTCATTAAAAGTAAAGTAACAGAGTGGATGTTATCTCAGACCGCATTTATTAAGACTTTGTTCGGAAATGTCAGCTGGGAAAGTTGAGTTAAATAATATATTTGATACCACCTTAAAAAGGGAAGGTAAGACAATCACAATCAACAAAGTTGATCATAAAGTGTTTTTTCGCAGAAATGATAATGGAGATAAACCACAGACAACAATCTTTGCACCATTAACGGACAATATACCGGAAGGTGCAGAGTTTACATTAAATGGTATGCAGTATCTTGTGATTAAAAGAATTACCGGAGAGAATGACATATATCAAAAGTATAACTGTGTTAAATGCAATCAACAGATTAAGATTATATACAGCAAAGGATATTTTGTCACATATAACGTGTATTGTGATGATATCCAAAGATCACTTGACGTTAATAGTTCCGCTATCACACTGGACAGTAAGCTAAATCTTATAATGTCGCTCACAGATGATGCAAAAAAGATTGATATTAACAAGCGATTGTTTTGTGGTTCTTATCATTCAGCTTGGAAAGTTGACGAAAGGCAGTATCAGAACGGATTATTGTATTTGTATTGCTCCAGATCGGCAGTGCTTACAAATGATGATAATATAAATGGTATCGCTGATAGATGGCAGTATGAGGATAAACCTGCAAACTATGTGGTCAGTATTGCTGATGATAGCGCTGTAATTGATGTTGGTAAGACATATACACCTACTATAACAGTTACAAAGGATGGTACAGCAATCACAACACCTGTGCTGTCATGGACTAATACCAATAGTGCAGTCGCAACAATAGATGCAAGCACCAATATTATTACCGGAGTGGCAGCAGGAAACACAACCTTTACAGCCTTATATAAGCCTAATGTAGATGATATGTGTACGACTGATAGTATTGCTATAACAGTCAATAAGCCTGTTGTGATAGGCGATATTGTTGTAACACCATCATATACAGGCACATATTATAGTCTGACACAATATAGTAATAAGACATTTACATGCACGATATCAGGGGTTACAAGTCCATCATGGACAATAACATATACTGGATTAGCAACAGGCGATACTTGTGCAATTGATAATGCGAATGGTACATTTAAGCTAACCAATAATAATGGTACTGGCAATACTGTGACGTTTACAATCAATGAAAGTGTAAGTGGAAAGAGCAAAACATATAAAGTAAAATGCAACGGTTTGTTGTAATCATTCAGAAAGGAGAGGTTTATTTGGAAAAAAGAGAAATTCCGGTATGGGAAAAATACGCATTAACAATAAATGAAGCATCTGAATATTTTAATATCGGAGAAAAGAAAATTCGATTTTTAATAGATGGACATGGAGATATATTTTCAATACAAAACGGAACAAAAATGTTGATTAAGAGAAAGAAATTTGAAGAGTTTCTGGACGTTACAAATACATTATAAATAGATTAAGAGCCTTAGTTATGATATTATAATTATATCGTGCTAAGGCTCTTTTCAATGTGAAAGGAGATTTAATCATGTCAAAAAGACGAGATAATAAAAATCGTGTTTTGAGAAATGGAGAGAGCCAACGACAAGACGGAAGATATTCATATAAATATATTGATGGGAACGGTCAGCAACAATTTTTATATAGTTGGAAACTGGAGATTACAGACAAACTACCTGTCGGCAAAAGGAATTGTGTATCACTAAGAGATAAAATCAAATTACTTAATAGAGATATTAACGATGGTATTTTATCAAATGGTGCAGAAATGACAGTCCTTGAATTAGTGATAAAATACATTTCACAGAAAACAGGAGTAAGGCATACTACACAAGCCAACTATAATTTTGTTATCAATATTATTAAAAAGGAACAATTCGGAAGCATTAAAATTGATAAGGTTAAATTATCAGATGCTAAAGGATGGCTGATTAAATTGCAAAAAGATGGACGTGGATATTCAACGATTCACACTGTACGTGGTGTAGTTAGACCAGCCTTTCAATTAGCGGTAGATGATGACTTTATCCGCAAGAACCCATTTGAATTTCAGTTGCATAATATAGTTGTAAATGATAGCGTGACAAGACAAGCAATCACAAAGCAACAAGAAAGAACATTCCTAGAATTTATAAAAAATGATAATCATTACAGTAAATATTATGACGGAATATTCATTTTATTCAAAACAGGGTTGCGTATATCCGAATTTGTTGGACTGACTGTAAAAGATATTGATTTAGATACAAGCCGAATCAATGTAGACCATCAATTGCAAAGAAAAAGCGATGGACAATATTTTATTGAAGAAACAAAAACTTCTAGCGGTAAAAGAGTTGTTCCTATGACGGATGAAGTAAAAGAATGTTTTAAACGTATATTAGAAAAAAGAAAAAAGTCAAGAGTTTAAATTATGATTGATGGGAAATCGGGTTTTTTATACTTTGATAAAAATAATATGCCGATGGTTGCTTTACATTGGGAACATTATTTTAAACATGCACTGGATAAATATAATAGTGTATACAAAGCACAATTACCGACTATAACACCTCATGTATGCCGTCACACATTCTGTTCCAATATGGCAAAGTCTGGAATGAATCCTAAGACATTACAATATATAATGGGACATAGTGACATAAGCGTAACGCTTAACGTATATACGCATATAGGTGTTGATGATGCGCAGGAAGAAATGTCTAGAATATGCAAAGAAGCATAATTTACTACTTTCGCAAGAAGTAAAAACCAGAGCATATTTTAAAGAATCCCATAAAATCAACGTTTGATCGAGTAGTAAAATCAAAAAATCAACTTAATTTACTACTTTTTTTACTACTTTTAATGGCTATGATATGCCAATATATACCAAGATATGCGTTGAAATGATATCAATTATTCTGTCATAGAATGGCTGAAAACACCGTAAAATCAAGGAAAACAAGGAGTTTATACACCATGATCAAAATACTATTCGTCTGCCACGGCAACATCTGCAGAAGCCCAATGGCGGAATTTGTAATGAAGGATAAAATCGCAAAGGCCGGGTTTTCGGATCAGGTCGAGATCGCATCCGCAGCCACCAGTACCGAAGAAATCGGGAATCCGGTTTATCCGCCTGCGCGCAGAAAACTGGAAGAGCACGGAATTCCCTGTGAAGGCAAAAAGGCGGTGCAGCTGATCAGCGGGGATTATTGGACGTACAACATGATCATCGGCATGGATGAGGAAAACATGCGTAATATCGAGAAGATCTGTGGAAAAGATATCAGTCATAAATGTTCCATGCTGATGGATTATACGGATCGCCCCGGTAGTGTTGCAGATCCCTGGTATACAAGAGATTTTGATGCAACCTGGAGAGATGTGGAAGAAGGGTGCAGCGGCCTGTTGGAAAACCTTCGGAAAAGTTTTAAAAAATAACATAGCAGCATCATATCAAACGCCGCCTGATTTGGTTCGTGACTGGATCAGGCGGCGTTTATGCGGTTTCAGTCTGATCAATTGAAATTTAGTATCGTATCATATATATTTTTTTGTATAAGTGATGAAACGGAAAACAGATTCGAAGGAGAAAGAATCCTATGCATATTGAAACAGAGGAACTTGTGATCCGGGACTTTCAGCGTAAAGACGCGGATGCCTTATATCGTATCGTACGGGAAAAAGAGATCGTGCGGTTTATGAAGGACTGGTCAGAAAATGCAGGGAAACCGGAAGACTATTATGAATACATTGACTGGCTGCAGACGAAAGCAGAATCGACGGATGTACGTGAGAATAAGCGATATGCGGTTGCACTGAAAGCTACAGATGAGCTGATCGGCATGGCAGGGATGGGACTGGAAGATACGGTAAATGAAGTTGAAGTTGCCTATTTTATGAGTGAGAAATATCAGCGCAGAGGTTATACCAAAACGGCTGTTACAGCACTGACCAGATGGTGCTTTCAGGTTTCTGATATACCCTATCTGATCCTGACGATTGACTGTGCCAATGAACCCTCCTGCAGGCTGGCAGAGAAATGCGGCTTTACATTATTTGAGAAGCGGACGCCGATGGGGCATGTGCAGCCCAACATGGAAAGTGACAGTTATTACTATTTCCGTTTGTACAGATAACAGACAGGCTGCGGTCAAGTGTTTTGCCGGGAAGTTGTTCTGCCGGATCATATGATATGGCAGACATGAAAACGGTGGCAAGCGTTATCCACGAGGCATATCGCATTATGTCGGATGGCAAAATGAAGATCTGATCAGCCTGGAGAGAGGGATATATAGCATAATGGAAAAGAACTTTGTATTTGAAAGAAAACTGGATTGGAAACTGATTTTGTCGGTGATTGCCGCAGGACTGATGTCTTTTACGGGCGTTGTAGTGGAGACTTCCATGAATGTCACATTTCCGACGCTGATGAAGGAGTTTGGGGTCGATACGGCAATGGTGCAGTGGATTACGACCGGATATTTGCTGGTGTTGTCGGTGATTATTCCGCTGTCTTCGTTTCTGAAAAAGAGATTCCGGATGAAGCAGTTATTTGTTTTTGCAATCAGCATCTTTATGATCGGTACCGTTTTGTGTATGCTGGCACCGACCTTTGCACTTTTATTGGCAGGAAGACTGTTACAGGGTGTCGGAACGGGCATTGCACTTCCGCTGATGTTCAATATCGTACTGGAACAGGCACCTCTTGATAAAATGGGTTTTATGATTGGAATCGCATCCCTTGTAACGGCAATCGCACCCGCGATTGGACCATCATTTGGTGGCCTTGTTGTGAATCTGTTCGGCTGGAGAATGATATTTGCTTTTCTGCTGCCCCTGTTGATCCTGTCCGCTGCGCTTGGCATTTATGCGATCCGTCAGTCAGCGCAGACGCAGCGGGTGGCATTCGATTTGCCCGGATATCTGCTTCTGGTTCTTTGTTTTGTAAGCTTTATTTTTGCAATTAATTTTGCAAGTGCCTACGGCTGGATCAGCATACAGGTACTGGGTCTGCTTTTACTCAGTATCGCGGCGCTTGCACTTTTCTGCAGGCGTGCAGATAAAATCGACAGACCGCTTATTAATATTCATGTTTTTCGAACGGGCAGGTTTTTATTTAGTGTATTATACCTGATATTGATTCAGTTCATCTGTCTGGGAATCGGATTTCTGCTGCCGAATTTTTCACAGTTGGTCAGTGGTGAAAATGCACTGACGGCAGGCTGCATTTTGCTGCCGGGCTGTATCATCGGAGCAGTGCTGAATCCGTTTACAGGTAAAATGCTGGACCGGTATGGCGCAGCACTCCCTATTTTGATCGGGGCAGTATCGGTGCTGATTTCGTCTGTTTTGTTTGCGCTTTTTATCCAGAAAGCCGCAACAGGTTCTCTGACGGCAATCTATATCTTTTTTGCCATCGGACAGGGTTTTACGGTTGGAAATATCATGACCAATGGACTGCGCAGTCTCCCGGATCAGTTCCATGCAGACGGCAACGCGGTATTCAGTACATTCCAGCAGCTTGCAGGTGCAATGGGAACCGCCGTTATATCAACTGTTGTGGCAGCAGCGCAGGCCAAACAGCCGGATCATATGGCAGCTGGAACGATGAATGGTACTCAAAGCGCTTTTATCCTTCTGCTGGTGATGGCGGCAGTAATGCTGATTTGTGCCTGCAAAGCGGTTCTTCCGGTACTAAAGCCTGTTGTATAATGTTGCGGGAATTGTGTTATAGTAATGATATGAAAAAACGGTATATTATTGGAATAGAGAAAGATATCGTTGAAAATGGTCAATATGGCACAGAAAATCTGCTTAGGAGAAAGGGCAGCCGGAATATGCAGCATATCATTTCAAATTTACCAGACCCGGCCGATTCAAAAAATATGTCGGGAGAAAACAAGTTAAACATCAGGCACAGGCTTGCGGATGCTCTGGAAAGCTGTATGAGAAAGGCTTCGCTTGAGAAAATTACCGTACGGCAGATTACGGATGTATGCGGCGTATCCAGACAGACTTTTTACAGGAATTTTGCAGATAAATATGATCTGATCAACTGGTATTTTGATGAACTGCTGAACAAGGCTTTTGAGCATATGGGCTATGGAAATACAGCCTATGATGGTCTGGTTCATAAATTTTCTTATATCCGGGATGAGAAATTTTTTTTCAAAGCAGCATTCCGGAATGATTCACAGAATAATCTCAGGGATCATGATATAGAGATGATCATGGATTTCTACAAAAGGCTGATTGCAGGTAAAATGGGAGTGTTTCCGGAGGCGCAGTACGGAGAACTTCTGGAAATGTATTGTGTTTCATCTGTATATATGACACAGCAGTGGGTTTTTAAAGGATGCAGCGCCTCACCGGATAAAATGGCGCAGCTGATGATAGAAGCCATGCCGCCTAAACTTTCGGAATTGTTTGCCAGACTTGCGATTCTGGATTCACGTGCGTAAAAGAACAGGATTTGGTCTGTAAGTAAAAGTAAGTTACACTTTGACCGGAGTGTAACTTATTTTTTTATTTCTGCGGTTTTATAATAACGATATAAGGTTATTGAAGGTTATAAGATACTGTTTGTTAAGTCGCAGAAGGTTTGCAACGGAGCGCTGACCTTTCTGAACACAGAAGAGAAAATGCAGGCACAGATTTCACTGCAGGTTTCCTGGCAAAATGCTCCGGCATGGAGGGAAAAATGGCAAACAAAATTTCATTAAACGGAACATCCTATCACGGCAAGGGAGCAATTACAGAGATCGTAGGGGAAGCAAAAAGCAGAGGATTTCACAAGGCGTTTGTTGCATCCGATCCGGATCTGATCCGGTTTGGTGTAACAGCAAAAGTCACAGGACTCCTGGATCAGGAAGGGATGACTTATGATATCTATTCTGATATTAAACCCAATCCGACAATTGCAAATGTTCAGAACGGTGTCCGTGCATTTCGGGCTTCGGGAGCGGATTATATCATTGCCATCGGCGGCGGATCGTCTATGGACACGGCAAAGGCAATCGGTATCATCATTGCAAACCCGGAATTTGAGGATGTCAGAAGTCTGGAAGGTGTTGCACCGACCAAGAATCCGTGCATACCGATTATTGCAGTTCCGACAACCGCAGGTACAGCTGCAGAAGTTACCATTAACTATGTCATTACCGATGTTGAGAAGAAGAGAAAATTTGTCTGTGTTGATCCGCATGACATGCCGGTTGTGGCAGTTGTTGACCCTGATATGATGGCATCCATGCCAAAAGGATTAACAGCCAGTACGGGAATGGATGCGCTGACTCACGCCATTGAAGGCTATACGACGCGTGCTGCATGGGAAATGACAGACATGTTCCATATCGAAGCAATCCGCCTGATTGCACAGAATCTGCGCGGAGCAGTAGAAGGTACAGAAGAGGGTCGTGAGAAAATGGCACTTGCACAGTATATTGCAGGTATGGGATTCTCAAATGTCGGTCTTGGTATCGACCATTCTATGGCTCACACGCTCAGTGCCTACTATGATACGCCGCACGGCATGGCATGTGCGCAGCTGTTGCCGATTTCAATGGAATTCAACAAAGAATATACCGGAGAAAAGTATAAGGAGATCGCAAAAGCTTTTGGTGTTGAAAATGTAGACAATATGAGCAGCAGGCAGTACCGTGATGCAGCCATTGCAGCGGTCAGAAAACTTTCGGAGGATGTAGGTATTCCGGCTAAGAATGAGCGGATCAAAGAAGAGGATCTGGCATCTCTTGCAACCGATGCACTGCATGATGCATGCTATCCGGGCAATCCGCGGGAAGCAGATCAGGAGCAGGTAATTCAGATGTTCCGTCAGCTGATGTAATCCTGTTTTGACAGTATCAATAGAATAATATCCAGACTCAAAAAGGAGCTGCCGAAAAGGCAGCTCCTTTATTTTTAGTGCGCCCGGCGGCGCACGGCAAAGTGGTTTATTCTTCCGGGGATTTGTTCAGATAACGGTAAACTGTGGGAATGGAAACTGAAAGCTGCTCTGCAACATCAGTTACTGCGCCGCGCATCATCAGCACACCGTCCTCTTTTAAACGGTGTACTGTCTGTATTTTCTCTGCAAGGCTCATCCGCATAGGAGGAACACCACTTTGTGCAATGATGTCAGAAATACGGGAATGCATCATACTGGCGACAGGATTATCCAGCGTTTCTGTATATTCGCTTTCCTGCGGAGCCGTCAAATTGAACCGTTCCAATAAATGGTGCAGGGTATTGTTCAGGTCCTGAACGGATGACATATCTTTGTTAATACATAACAGACCAATCAAACGATCATCATTTTTAATGTAATAAGTGGAGGAGAGAAAATCTCCGTTTTGTGTGCGGCCGGAGTAATTCGTCAGATAACCGGCATCTGCATAGGCAGAGCGGCCAGCAAGTGTACGTGCCAGATCCGTCATCGGATCACCGGGCTTTCTGCCGGACAGACCATTACAGATTGCAATAAGGGAGTGATCCGGGTCTGTAATATCGTGTATTACCACTTCACATCCTGGGCCAAGAATCTCGCCCAGAAAGGGAACGAGAGAAACGTAGAGCTGCAAAACATCCTGATCTTTCAAAATAAATCCCCTGCTTTCCTGATTAACATAAATATTATAGTTGATTTATCGGATAATTTCCACATTGTGATAAAAAAATTATCATATTTATAAACATATCGAAATATGGAATATTTTGCAAGGCTGAAAATTGCATAAAAAGACGTATTATTTTTGGTACAATTTAAGTATGATAAAAGTATTTACAAGGTGATAATTTATTTATATAATTCATACAAATATGATAAAAAATAAATCACAGAGAGAATATTTTAATCTCTCAGAATCGAAAGGAGAAGGTAAATGCAATACGATTTGGACGAAATCATTGATCGCCGGGAAACATACAGCATTAAGTGGGATTATCCGGATTTTCTGAAGCAGTTCGGAATAACGGAGCGTTATGACAGGGATACGATCCCGCTGTACACTGCCGATATGGATTTTCGGTGTGCAAAACCCATTCAGGAAGCCATCCGGAAGGTGGCAGAACACAATATTTACGGTTATACCATGGCACTTGCACAGGGTTATGGGAACACTTATTTTGATGCGATTACAGGATGGTTTGACAGGCATTATCAATGGAAAATCAAAGGAAGTGAAATATTCTATGCAGCCGGAACGCTGGAAGGAATCAAGACAGCGCTTCGGGCAGTTACAACTCCGGGGGATCAGGTGGTGATCAACAGGCCGATCTATACACCGTTCAATTCAACCATCGAGGCTGCAGGGGATGTAGTGGTCAATTCGCCACTTCACGAAGCGGAAACCGGACATTATGTTCTGGATTATGATGATTTTGAGAAGAAAATTTCAGATCCAAAGACCAAAGCATTTCTGCTGTGCAACCCGCACAATCCGACCGGAAGGATCTGGACAGATGAAGAACTGCTGAAAATGGCTGATATATGCCGTAGAAATAAGGTTGTCATCATTGCAGACGAGATACACGGGGATCTGATCCGCAAAGAAAGTACATTCCATCCGATTGCGACAATTGCGGGGCCGGAAGGAATCATTACCTGTACGGCACTGAATAAGACCTTTAATCTGGCGGGACTGCAGGCGGCGAATATCGTGATTCAGGATGAGGAACTACGTACGAAATATGCAGGTGCAGGATTTGTCTGTCCCAATCCTTTCACGATGGCAGCAACTGTTGCAGCTTATAACGAAGGGCAGGAATGGCTGGATCAGGTAAATGAATATCTGGATGCCAATATTGATTTTGTGCTGGATTTTTTGAAAAAGAGAATGCCGATGGTCCGGGCATACAGACCGGAAGGTACCTACATTATGTGGCTGGATTTTAACGGATACGGGCTAAGTGATGCGGAAATACATAAAAAGATATATGTAGATGCAAATGTTCTGCTTGAAGACGGGAAAGGCTTTGATCCGGAAAACGGGATCGGATTCCAGCGTGTATGCCTGCCCACACCCAGAGCAAAGGTTGCAGAAGCGTTTGAACGTATCGCAAAGGAATTTGAAAATTGCTGAGGAGGCAAAAAATGGCGGAGAGCAGTGGGGAAAAAAAGTTACTGGATTTTAAAGACATTTTTTCAATGGGTTTTGGAAGTGCAATCGGTTCCGGTATTTTTGTATTATTGGGATTCGGGATTGCTTATACCGGAAAATCGGTGTCAGTATCTTTGATTGCTGCATGCGTAATGATGTTTTTTGCATATTTTTCACAGATTCTGATGGTATCCATGTTTCCTTTAAAGGGAGGAACCTATGGACAGAGTACGATGCTGTATCCGCCGATCATGGTTGGGATTAATGCAATTTTTCTGCTGGTCATCAGTACCTCACTGGCTGTTTATGCAACCGGGTCAGCTGCGTACATTGCAGCATTATATCCAAAGGCAGAACCGTTCAGTAAAGTTATTTCGATCGGAATCATTACAATATTCTTTCTTGCGACGATTCGCGGGTCAAAGTTTCTGGCTATGATCCAGAATGTAATGACAGGTATTTTGGTTATTTCCATTATTGCATTTATTATTTTCGGTCTCCCCAAAATGCAGTCCGGCTATTTCGGATCAGACTTCTTCCAGAACGGACTGGCAGGATTTATCAGTGCCAGTGCACTGATGTCCTATACCTGTCAGGGAACAACGGGAGGCATTGCATTAACGGCAGTTACCAGAAATCCCACCAAAACGATTCCGAGAGCGATTCTGGCAGATACATTGGCGCTTGGTATTCTGTATGCACTTGTCGGAGCAGTTGCTTCCGGTGTCCTGCCATATGATCAGGTCGCCAATCAGAATCTGACAGTAGTTGCAAAAGTGGTTTTCCCAAGTTATCTTTTCTATGCGTTTATTATCGGTGGTGCGATTTTTGCTTTGACAACATCACTTCTTGGCGCCATAGCAGCACTGCGTTATCCGATTCAGCAGGTTGCTGAAGACGGATGGCTCCCAAAGTTTTTTACCAAAAAGACAAAAGGCGGCTATCCGATCGTTACACAGCTGACATTTTATGTAATTGCGATTATACCGATTATATTAAATATTAATTTCGATTCGATTGTCAGTCTGGTTCAGGCACCGACCATGCTGCTTGGTATATACGGAAATCTGGTTTGTTTTACACTTCCCAAAAAGTATCCGGAGCAGTGGAAGAAGAGTATTTTCCATATGCCGCTTCCCTGTTTCTATCTGGTAATGTCTCTTGCTGTAGCAGTGAATGCGTTTGTTGCATATAATCTTTTCATTTCACTGACCAGGGCACAGATGATTGCAGATGTTGCAGCACTGGCTGTATGCGTATTGATCGCATTTATCCGGATCCGGACGAAAGCAGTCGATGTCGATAAGCTGCTGGAGGCAAAACATGCAGCAGAAATGGAAGCGGTTGAAGGTAATTAAGTAAAAAATTATTTATGAAAACAGGAGGATTGATTCATGAAAATAATTGAAACAGAAAAGGCACCCGGAGCCATAGGACCATATTCTCAGGCAATTGTGGTTAACAAAGTGGTATATACTTCCGGTCAGATACCTGTTAATCCGGTTGACGGATCTATTCCTGAAGGGATTGCGGCACAGGCACAGATGAGCTGCAGAAATATCGGTGCAATTTTGAAGGCAGCCGGAAGCGATTATGAAAAGGTAATCAAAACAACCTGTTTTCTGGCTGATATGGGAGATTTTGCAGCATTTAATGAAATATATGCGGAATATTTTGTTTCCAGACCGGCAAGAAGCTGTGTGGCAGTAAAGACATTGCCCAAAAATGTATTGTGCGAAATAGAAGCGGTAGCCGAATTATAACAGATAATATAGAAATGCAATTCGGAAGTATACGGATTAATGGAAATCCACGTGTCAGGCTACAAGGGCACGTGGATTTTATAATGCAAAATTTCAGCTCTGTTTTTTTGTGATATACTGAATAGTTGAACAGAAGTGTGCATTGCAAAATGGATTGCGATTGAAAAGAGGAATGGCAAAAAGATGGACAGAAAAAGAAAAGCGATTATTGCAGGTAATCAGGTATCGAGACTGTCAACCTATCGGCTGGGCGGCTATGAGCAGAAAGTTTTGCTGGATGGTAAATCAGAGAAAAATCCTATTTTGATTTTTCTGCATGGCGGACCGGGCACACCGATTCCTTTTTCAGCCGGATCCCGCGGAATGTTTCCGCAGTTTACAAAGCAGTGCATCCTGGTTTGCTGGGATCAGCTCGGATGCGGAATCAATAATCATAACATAGATGACAGTTTTACAGTAGAACAGTTCGTGGATATGACGGTTGATCTGATCCGGGCAGTCAAAAAAGAGTTTCCAGACAATCCGGTCAATTTATTCGGCGTTTCCTGGGGGTCTGTTCTTGCTGCAAAGACAGCGATCCGTGTACCGGAACTTTTGAACCGGGTACTGGTATATGGACAGGTTCTGAAAAAACTGACTTTTAATGATGATGTATATGATGTTTTGAAGCAGGCAGATGTCAGTGCGCGTGTACGGATGCAGATAGAAAATATGTTTGGCAAAGAGGAGCATACGGCGGCAGATCTGAAACAGGCGGCAGGGTGGATCCGTAAATATACCGAAGGCTATCAGGTCAGAAAAGGCAGTAATCTTCCGATCGGAAAAGTGATCGGCGGTTTGCTGGCCAGTCCGGATTATTCCCTCAAAGATGTAAAGGCAATTGTTTTGAACGGATATCTGCACAATCAGAGTCTGCTGAATGAAATGATGGAGATAGATCTCAGTCAGGAACTGCGGCAGGTGCAAGTCCCGTATCTGATCATGCAGGGAGACCGGGATATTGTTACACCGACAAAGGCAGTAGAAAGGCTGATGACGGAGGAGCATACGGATAAACTTTTTTTCAGTCTGGTTGAAAACAGTGCACACATGCCAAGTGCAAATGCAATGGAACGGATTCAGACAGAGGGAATTTCCTTTTTGAAAAAAGAAGGATATGCGGAATAAAAAGAAAACAGATACAGGAGGAAGACGGTTTTGAAAAGATCAGAATATGAAATGCTGGAAGAATATATGCTTTCCTGCATGACAGACAGCGCGCATGACAAAGAGCATATATACCGTGTTCTTTATGTGGCACTGGATATCGCACAAAATGAAAAGACGGTGGACAAAGACGTGCTGATTGCATCCTGCCTGCTGCATGATATCGGCAGACAGGAGCAGTTTGCGGATTCGCGGCTGGATCATGCAGAGGTGGGTGCGGAAAAGGCGCGATGCTTCCTGACAGCACATGGTTATTCAGTGGATTTTGCTGATCGTGTTGCTTCCTGTATTGCAGCGCACAGATTCAGAACAAACAGTGCACCGGAAAGTATTGAAGCGCAGATCCTTTTTGATGCGGATAAGATTGATGTTACGGGAACAATCGGAATCGCAAGGACTATTTTTTATAAGGGACAGGTTGCAGAGCCTTTATATACACTCGATGAAAATGGCAGTGTGCGGGATGGAACAAGTGACACCGAACCGTCTTTTTTTCAGGAATATAAATATAAGCTGGAGAAGATGTATACGAAATTCTATACCGTGAGAGGCACAGAAATAGCAGCACAACGGCAGCAGGCGGCAGTCTCTTTTTATAACAGTATGCTTTCGGAGGTAAAGCAGTCATATGCAGCCGGAAGCAATATAATAGACGAAATTCTGGAGTAACGGATCAGAATCTGAAAAGCATAAAAGACATAAGAATGAGAGACAGGAGAAATGGGACGGTTCAAAAACCGAAACAAAAACTTCTGTCTTTTTTTGTCAGGAATTACCAATTGACAGTAAAATATGAGACAGGTATACTGAAAAAAGTAAACCGGTTTAGTAAACCGGTTTAGGCTAAGCAGGGGGCAAAATGAATATCAGTGACATAGCAAGGATGGCGGGGGTTTCAAAGGGAACTGTATCAAGGGTGATCAATCAGAAACCATACGGGATGTCAGAGGAAACCAGAAAGCATATTCAGCAGATCATGGATGAAGTCGGGTATGTTCCGAACAGTATGGCGCGCAGTATCTCACTTTCAGAGACGAAGGTGATCGGGCTGATCATTCCGGATGTGGAGAATCCCTTTTTTCCACAGATCGTAAGAGGGGTTGAGGATTATGCATTTCGAAAAGGATATACAGTATACCTGTGTAATTCGGATCTGAATATCAAGAAGGAAAATAAT
>JAGOGF010000057.1:7919-14413 GCA_017996845.1 Butyrivibrio sp. | reverse complement strand
GCTGATCGTCCGGCTATTTATCAGCTTCCCGGTATGTTCGTTGCATTTATGTTCATACTGATCATTAAACTCAGAAAGTCTCCGTTTGATATCAGTACATCCCATCATGCACATCAGGAAATGGTAAAAGGTATCACAACAGATATTTCAGGACAGAATCTTGCTCTTACAGAAATCACAGAATGGTATGACAATGTTCTGATGCTGGGATTTGTAGCACTGTTCTTTATTACCAAAAATCCTGTCAGCTACATTTGGGCTGTGATCGCATGTATTGTTGTCTATTTCCTTGAGACACTGATTGATAATGTATTTCCACGTGTAAAATATATGACGATGCTGGTATCTGCATGGGTTGTAACACTGGTATTCGCCGGCGTGAACATGCTGATTCTGTCACTGATTAAATAATGAGAAGAGAGGTACAGGCGAAGCCATGAAAATTTCTAAATCCCCATGGGTGCTCCATTATGATGGATCCAGCTGTAACGGCTGTGATATTGAAGTACTGGCAGCGATGACACCTTTATATGATGTTGAACGTTTTGGTATTGTTAATACAGGTAATCCCAAGCATGCAGATATTCTGCTGCTGACAGGCGGTGTAAATGCACAGACTGCTCCGGTTGTCAGACAGTTATACAAGCAGATGCCGGATCCAAAGGTCGTAATTGCCTGCGGAATCTGTGCCTGTGATGGCGGTATTTTCAAGGAATGTTATAATATTCTCGGCGGATCCGATAAGGTCGTACCGGTAGATGTTTATGTACCGGGATGTGCTGTAAGACCAGAAGCATTGATTGAAGGTGTGGTCAAGGCAGTCGGAATTCTGGATGAGAAGAGAGAAAAGATGAAGCAGTCCATGAAACAGGGCTACTGTACGGTTGATTATCACAAGGTTGCGGTTCATATGACAGAAGAAGATTATGATCCGGAAACGCAGTATGATGCAGTTCTGACGGAGGAAGCACTTCGGCAGCAGGCAGAGGAGAAGATTCGTGCAACTGCCAAGCCGACACCAAAGCCACCGGTTCAGAATGCAGCACCTGCAGCAGAGACACCAAAAGGAGGACAGGCCTGATGAATACAGAATATAAAGTAATTGAGGCTGGTCAGGTACTTGAGGAAATGCAGAAACTGCAGTTTGATGGATATCATCTGATACAGCAGTGTGCAACAAGAATCGATCACGGATATGAACTGATCTATAGTTTTGGTAAGGAACTGGAGATTCTTAATCTGAAGATCATTTTGGATGAAGATTCCTCTATTTCAAGTATTACCAGCATTTTCCCATGTGCGTTTGTATATGAGAATGAAATGCATGATTTATTCGGCGTTGATATTAAAATGATCAATCTGGACTACCACGGGAATTTGTACCGTACGGCAGTTGAGACACCATTTAAATAAGCTGTAAATTCGCAAATACGTATGCTACTGGGAAGGAGTATATATGTCTAAAAGAAGTGTAATTCCGTTTGGACCTCAGCATCCTGTGCTCCCGGAACCAATACATTTGGATCTGGTTATGGAGGATGAGAAGGTCGTTGAAGCAATCCCTTCCATCGGCTTTATTCACAGAGGCCTTGAGAAGCTTGTTGATAAAAAAGATTTTGTTGAAATGGTGTATGTTGCAGAGCGTATCTGCGGAATCTGTTCACTTGGTCATGGCCTTGGATACAGCGAGGCAGTGGAACATGTAATGGATATCGAAGTTCCGTCACGTGCAAAATATATTCGTACGATCCTTTCAGAAATGAGTCGTATTCATTCACATATTCTGTGGCTGGGACTGCTTGCTGATGGATTTGGATTTGAAAGTCTTTATATGGAGAGCTGGAGACTGCGTGAGCAGGTGCTGGATATGTTCGAAGAGGCAACCGGCGGACGTGTTATTTTCTCTATTATGAAGATTGGTGGTATCCGCAGAGATATCCCGAATGAAATGCTTGCTGATTTTCAGAAGAGATTTGATAAGATGGAGGAAGAACTTAAGAGCCTTTCCAAGCCCTTCCTTGACGATATTGCAGTGCAGTCCAGACTTAGAGATGTTGGATTTCTGACAGCACAGCAGGCAGAAGATCTCGGATGTTGTGGACCGTTCCTTCGTGCCAGCGGTGTGAAGAGAGATATTCGTTCAACCGGTTACGAAGCATACGGCGAACTTGATTTTGAACCCTGCTACAGTGAAATCGGAGACAGTTACGCACGTACGGAAGTACGTATCAAAGAGATTTTCCAG
Organism: Butyrivibrio sp.; assembly: GCA_017996845.1. Next base: position 12,168 of record JAGOGF010000057.1, on the reverse strand, counting down.
GCATTTGATCTGATCCGTCAGGCAATTGCAAAGATTCCGGCAGGAGAAATCGATGTTCCGGTAAAGGGATTCCCGAACGGAGAATATCTTACCAGAATTGAACAGCCTCGTGGTGAAGCAATTTATTATGTTAAGGCAAACGGGACGAAGTTCATAGATCGTTTCAGAGTCCGCACTCCTACCTTTGCAAATCTTTCAGGTCTTACAGAGACACTCAAAGGCTGTGATCTTGCAGATGTACCGATGCTGGTTCTTACGATTGATCCATGTATCAGCTGTACGGAAAGATAAGATGCTGTACTGACATTAAGATTTCTAAGTAAGCGGTTTATTTCCGCGATAAAAGGACAAATTATGGCGATTATAAATTTTAATAAAACAGTACTTCATAATCTGGTATCCAAGCCGGCAACAAGGTTATATCCTTTTGAGGAGCGTGTATATCCGGATAGAACCAGAGGACATATAGAGAATGATATGGATGTCTGCGTATTGTGCGGACTGTGTTCAATCAAATGTCCGACACATGCGATCACGGTTGATAAAGCGGCAAAGACATGGTCAATTCGTCCGATGAGCTGTATCCAGTGCAGATGTTGTGTGGATAGTTGTCCCAAGAAGTGTCTGTCAATGGCACAGAAGTTTCAGGAACCAGGTCCGGAGAAGGTAACCAAAACCTTCCATCAGACTGAAAAAGCAATTGCAGCGCAGGAAGCACTGATGCAGGCAGCAAAGGAAAGAGCAGCAGCAGCGGCAGCAGCAAAAGCAGCAGCGGCGGCAACACCGGCAGCAGAGCAAAAACCTGCAGAGTAAATAGGATATGTGAGGTGGCATGACTGCTGAAATTACAGTAACAGGGGCGGTGCAGGGAATTGGATATCGTCCGTATGTAGCAGAGATTGCAACTGAATATGGTTTACAGGGAAATGTACGTAACAGTGGTGGAATTGTACGCATTCTGGTAAGGGGTGAGGAATCAGTTATCCGTTTATTTACGGATCATCTGAAGAATCATTTTCCGGCAGGTGCGATTATCATCAGTGTTACGTGCAGAACCTGCAGAGATGACCGGATAAAGTCAGATGCACTTGCATCTGGCTTTATTATTATTGAAAGTGAGCAGGGGACTTTTTCAAAGGAGTTGCCTGTTTTTCCTCCGGATATCGGTATCTGCGATGATTGTATGAAAGAGATGCTGTGCCTGGATAACCGCAGGTATCATTATCCGCTGATCAGCTGCGCGTCTTGTGGCCCGCGGTTCAGCATTCTCAGAAAATTGCCATATGATCGTCCGGTTACGACAATGGATCATTTTGCCATGTGTCCGGAATGCCAAATAGAATATGGCAGGGGGAGACGCCGGCATGCGCAGACGATTTCCTGTCATACCTGTGGTCCGCAGATGATATTTGACAAACTGCAGGACGGTAAAACGCTCAGAACAGAAAAAGATGAGGCAATGCGTATGGCTGCCGAAATTCTCTCTGCAGGCGGAATCATCGGGATGAAGGGAATTGGCGGATACCAGCTTCTTACATCGGCATTTACAGCTGCATCGGTTCTAAGGCTGCGCAGGATAAAGGGAAGAGAGAAAAAGCCTTTTGCCATTATGTTTGCAGAAATAACAGATATTTTAAAATGGTGCTGCGTAAATGACAAAGAACAGGAACTGTTACAATCTGCGGCGCGTCCGATCGTTCTGCTGGAAAAACGTGAAAATACGAATGACCAGGCTGTATCAGAAGAAACCTGCGGAGAAAGCAGGTATATCGGGGCATTTCTTCCGGCAACCGGCGCGCATCGATTATTGCTGGATCAGACGGGGCCTTTGATTGTGACGAGTGCGAATATTTCCGGAGAACCGATGATTACAGATGATGAGGTGTTTCGGAATCAATATCTGACAGAAGTTGACGGGATGCTGTATCATGACAGAGAGATTCTCAGGCCATTGGATGATTCTGTTACTTATTGTCTGAGGCAGGATGATGGTACGGTTTCGACACATTTGATCCGGCGCGCCAGAGGATATGTGCCGCTTCCTGTTTTCCTGAAAGGTGTACAGGAAACTGGTAAACATACGATTATGGCCTTTGGAGGCGATCTGAAGGGGACGTTTGCTTTTTATAAAGGGAAACGGGTGATACTCAGTCAATACCTTGGGGATCTGGCAAATGCCGCGGTACAGCAGAACTTTGAGTATGAGCGTGCACGAATGGAAGAAATATTTCAGGCGCATCCCGACCGGATCGTCTGTGATATGCATCCCGGGTATTTTTCTACAGCGATGGCGTTTAAATATGCTGCTGCATCCGGAATGAATCAACCTATACAGGTACAGCACCACCATGCGCATATTGCTTCTGTAATGGCAGAGCATGGACTGCAGCACTGTATTGGAGTCGCATATGACGGAACCGGATATGGAACGGATGGGAGCCTGTGGGGAGGGGAATTCCTCTTTTGCAGTGCGGATGCCATGCAGAGAATGGGACATCTCTCGAATGTCTCTCTGTGCGGAGGCGACAAGGTGTCTACCAATGCTGCGCTTGCTGCAGCCTGTTATCTGGCCGCAGATCATGAAATGATGCAGGCATACGAGCCGGATGATGGCAGAAGGCAGATGATTTGTGCGGCACTTGCAAATCATATCAACACAATTGACAGTTCCAGTATGGGAAGATTGTTTGACGCGGCAGCTTGTATCGTGGGAATTCGCAGAAAAAACTCCTATGAGGGAGAATGCGCCATCGCGCTTGAAAATGCAGCAGCAGAGTATCTGGATATGCATACAGAAGCTTTGGCAAATCTGATGGAAGATCCTGCGGCGCTTCATATGCAGGTATCGGAAGACATAAACGGCAGCCTGTTGGCTGACCAGAAGCAGTTTGTATATGAGCTGGCAAAGAATATGCAGCAGGCAAAAAAACTTTCAGGAGAAGAACAAAAAAACTTTCGTCAGGCAGAGGCACTGCAGTTTCATGCGGCGATCATTCGCATGACGGTTACCATATGTGAGAAAATAAGAAGTAAAACAGGAGAAAATACAGTTGCACTCAGCGGCGGCGTTTTTGCCAACAGAATCCTGCTGCGCGGTTGCATCGGTTACTTACGGAAAGCGCATTTTATGGTATACTGGAATGAATCTGTTCCATCCAATGATGGTGGAATCAGTCTGGGACAGGCATTTCTGGCAGGGATGCGGGAATGAAAACGTGTTAAGAAAGGCAGGATATTAATTATGTGTGTTGCATTACCGGGAAAGGTAATTCGTGTAGATGGTCATAAGGCTGAGGTGGATTTCAGCGGAAATATTGTTACGGCAGAGGCCGGACTTGTAAAGGTAAAAACAGGAGACAGAGTGCTGGTACATGCAGGCTGTATCATTCAGACCATGACAGAGCAGGATGCGGATGAACTGGAGGAATTGTTCCGGGAGGTAGAGGATATTAATGTCTGATTTTGATAAAATTGTTACCTGTCTCAGAGATTATGACGGCCCGGATATCCGGCTGATGGAAGTATGCGGAACGCATACCGGTGCAATTGCCAGAAACGGGATTCCTTCTATGTTATCACCAAAGATTCATCTGATTTCAGGACCGGGATGCCCTGTATGTGTGACGGTTACCGCGGTAATCGACCGTCTGGTAGAGCTTTCCATGCGTGCAGACACGGTTGTTTTGACATTTGGTGATCTGATCCGTGTAAACGGGACGACAATGAGCCTTGCGGATGCAAAAGCGGCCGGGGGACATGTGGAGATGGTTTATTCCCCTATGGACACAGTGAGAATGGCACAGCAGGATCCATCAAAAGAATATGTTTTTGCCGCGATCGGATTTGAAACGACCACACCCGTATATGCGATGGTTTTGCAGGAAGCAATGGAAAAAGACATTCATAATCTCAAACTTCTGACATCTCTTAAGACAATGCCGCAGGTAATCCGCTGGGTATGTGAGAACAGCGGAAATGTGGATGGATTTATTGCGCCCGGGCACGTATCGGTTATTACAGGCAGCAGTATATATGAACAGTTATCTGAAGAATTTCAGATTCCGTTTGTTGTTGCAGGATTTGAAGGACCGCAGCTTCTGGCAACGATCTATGCGCTGATCAGAATGCGCGGGCATGCAGGCGTGAAGAATCTGTACCGCGATGCGGTTACTGCTGAAGGAAATATTTCAGCCCAGGATGTGGTGAACCATTTTTTTGAACCTTCGGATGCATCCTGGAGAGGAATGGG
>JAGOGF010000057.1:0-7819 GCA_017996845.1 Butyrivibrio sp. | reverse complement strand
GAATGCGCGGGCATGCAGGCGTGAAGAATCTGTACCGCGATGCGGTTACTGCTGAAGGAAATATTTCAGCCCAGGATGTGGTGAACCATTTTTTTGAACCTTCGGATGCATCCTGGAGAGGAATGGGTAAGATTGCAGGTTCCGGCATGATACTGCGCAAGGAATATGCACAGTATGATGCAGGCAGCTTCGGGCTGGATGAAGATCATATGCCGCCCGGATGCAGCTGTGCATCCGTTCTTACAGGAGCCATGTCGCCGGTGCAGTGTCCGCTTTTTGGTAAAAAATGCACACCGGACAATGCGCATGGGGCGTGTATGGTTTCTACGGAAGGCAGTTGCTACAATTACTATATTTCCGGACGAAAGGATTGAGAGATGAAAATTACAATGGCACACGGAAGCGGCGGAGAATCCACTTCCGAATTGATCAGACAGATATTTGCAAAACATTTTCACAATGAAGTACTGGATCGTATGGAAGATTCAGCAATTGTCCCGGGAAGTGAGAATATAGCCGTAACGACCGACAGCTTTGTGGTTACACCTTATTTTTTCCCCGGTGGAGATATCGGAAGACTCAGCGTCTGCGGAACGGTAAATGATCTGCTGATGAGCGGTTCTGTCCCCAAATATCTGACCTGCGGATGCATTCTGGAAGAAGGAATGGATATGGATGATCTTGACCGTATCATTGCATCTATGGCTGAAACGGCAGAAGAAGCAGGAGTCAAAATCATTACAGGTGATACAAAGGTTGTGGATGCAAGAGGCGCAGAGGGCGGCATGATGATCAATACCGCAGGAGTAGGATTTGCGCGCAAAAATGTTACCTGCGAACCGTCTTTTTGTCAGGATGGGGACATGGTCATCTTGTCCGGCACACTCGGAGAGCATCATGCTGCAATTCTTGGCAGCCGGATGGGAATTCAGAATCATATTGTGTCAGATGCGGCGCCGCTTACCGAGATGGTCGGAAGTCTGATTGAACACGGCATACAGATTCATGCCATGCGCGATGTCACAAGAGGCGGACTTGGAACCGTTCTGAATGAGTTTGCGCAGGCTTCCCAATGTTGCATGAATCTGCAGGAGAAAGAACTGCCTGTTTCGGAACAGGTCAGGGATTTCTGCGGTATTCTGGGCCTTGACCCGATGTATATGGGAAATGAAGGCAAGATGGTTGCAATTGTTCCGGCTGCACAGGCACAGGAAGCAGTATCGATCATCCGTGCGTGCAGGTATGGAGAGCATGCAGCGATAATCGGACAGATTGAAAAAACGCAGCAGACCGAGCCTTCCGTCATTTTACATACGGGAATCGGTGGAAAAAGGGTAATCGGACTGATGTATGGGGAAGGTCTGCCCAGAATCTGTTGAGATAGATGATCCAGACAGGAAATCAGAAACGATCCTGCACAAGATGGGGGATTCATGTTATAATAGCAGTTGCAGCAGAGGCAGCGGAAACGCTTTTGCGCAAGAGGAGTCAGGGTAGGAAAGAGGTAGTTGTCAGGAATGAAGGAAGTTGAACTGTACCGTACGGACGATATGAAGAAAAAAGAACATCTTCTGAATATGCTGATTCGTGAGCGGATATCTTATCTTGAAAAACAGGAGAAGATACCGATTTTGAAGAGAAAAGAGTATAATGGCAATCAGATCATGTATATTATCTGTGTGGATGAGATGCAGAAAGATGCTGCAGATGTTATTTTGAAGGGATTTGATATTGCATGAAGTTTATCAGAGTAAATAAGGATACGGTTAATTGTATCATTACAGAGGATGATCTGGACGAACAGGGAATCCGACTGGAAGATCTTTTTGAACGAAAAAAGGAAGCAATGGATTTTCTGCATGAAGTGGTGGAACGTGCGACGCAGGAAGTGGACTATAAGCCGTCAGGCTCCTATACACCAATGCAGATCTCTATTTTGCCGGATCATACGATCAGTCTGACTTTGTCAGAAAATGCGGAAGGTGCATTTGAAGAAATCATGCGCAATCTGACAGATAAGCTCGGTCTTCGTTTCCCGCAGTCATTTCTGGAAGAACTGGGAGATGTACCGGAACAGGAAAGAATACCCAAGTTGCAGGAATATCTGTCGAATCTGAAGCAGTTTGCCGGTTATATCAAGGATATGGCAGGGACTACCGGAAAAGTGCCGGTTGAACCAGCACAGCAGAAGCCGGCAGAAGCGGATCCTGCAAAGAAGGTACGTAAAAAGGCACTGGAACGGCTGAAATTTGATGGCTTTGTTTTTGCTTTTGAAAATATCGGCGCCGTAATTTCATTTTGCGGACATCTGACAGGACCGATCAAGGTGCAGAGCAGATTGTATAAAGATATTGAAAAAAATAAATTCTTCCTGCATTTCCAGAGGGGAAGAGAGAGCATGATTCATTTTGCGGCGCTCTTTACAATGGCATATGAATTCGGAGAGTTTGCAACAACCAGCCCTGTGACGATCGCACATATGGAGGAATCCATGGAGTGTTTGATCGCAGAGAGAGCGGTCAACAGGCTCAGAAAGATTTCAGATACCGTGCAGACGGTATAACAGCATACAACGGAACAAAAAGGTAAAAGAACGGTTTTATACATGACCGTTCTTTTTTCGAAAGATGACAACAGGAACGGCATGGTGAGAGACCATATGGATGAAAAACAAAACGGAAAAAGACTGAATCAATATATTGCATCCTGCGGAGTATGCTCCCGGAGAGAAGCAGACAGATACGTTGAAGATGGGCGTGTTACGGTGAATGGCGCGCCTGCGCAGACAGGCATGCGGATATGCGAAGGTGATCAGGTCTGTGTGGACGGAGCAAACATACAGCCGGATCAGGAGAAAGTGGTTTTGGCCTATTATAAGCCTTGCGGCGTTGTATGCACGGAGCGTGATACCCATGCGGATAAAACCATCATAGAAGCGCTGCATTATCCAATTCGGGTAACCTATGCCGGAAGATTGGATCAGGATTCGGATGGACTGATGATCATGACCAATGACGGAATGCTGATCAATGCCATGATGAAAGGTGCCAATCTGCATGAAAAAGAATATCTGGTGCAGGTGGACCGCGTGGTAACGCATCCGTTTATGGAACGGATGGCAGCAGGTGTATGGCTGGAGGAGCTGGAAGTCAGGACAAGGCCCTGCAAGGTTATCCCTGTGGGAAAAGATACCTTTCGGATCATTCTCACACAGGGACTCAACAGACAGATCCGACGAATGTGTCAGGAAAACGGTTATGAGGTCATAAACCTTACCAGAACCCGTATCATGAATATCAGACTGGACGGGTTGCAGGTAGGAGCATACCGGAAAATAGAGGGGCAGGAACTGGCACAGCTGTACAGGGACTGCCAACTGGAAGCGGAAGGAAACGGGATAAATGGGAATCAATGACGATCTGACACAGGAATATCAGAATCTGATCGCGCAGATCCGGTATCATATGGACCGATATTATAATCAGGATGCACCCGAAATATCGGATTATGAGTATGACCAGATGATGATCCGGCTGCGTGGTATGGAAAAAGAACATCCGGAGCTGATAACTGCGGATTCACCGACACAGGTGATCGGCGGAACGGTTAAAAGAAAGGCAGGCGTGATCGTCGCACATGATGTGCCGATGCTGTCCATTCAGGATGTTTTTACAAAAGAAGAAGTGTTGGGATGGGTACATGAAGTACGCACGATGCACCCGGATGTGAAATTTGATGTGGAACAGAAAATCGATGGTTTGTCCATGAGTATCCGCTACGAAGATGGTGTGCTCAGACTGGCCGAAACGCGCGGAGACGGTTTCCAGGGAGAAGATGTTACGACAAATGCCCTTGTCATTCCGGATATTGTGAAAAAACTCTCAGGTACGTATCAGAATCTCGAAGTCAGAGGGGAAGTCTATATGCGTCACGTCGACTTTGACAAAACCAATGCGCATCAGGAACTTCTGGGGAAAAATGTATTCGCCAATCCCAGAAACTGCGCAGCAGGAACTTTGAGACAGCTGGACAGTGCTATGGTGCGGGAACGTGGTCTTTCGATGTTCCTGTTCAATATTCAGCGTGCGGATGAGGAACTGATGCGGTCACACCATGCTGGACTGCAGTATTTACAGGATACCGAGCAGATGGCTATGGTACCTTCCACATTATGCGAAACAGATGAAGAAATTCTGGCACAGATCGATGCGATCGGAGATCTGCGGGGAGAGCTGGAATATGATATTGACGGTGCGGTAGTCAAGATCGATCAGATCGCCTATCGGAATAATTTCCCTGCAGGATCCAAATACAGCGCAGGACACATTGCATACAAATATCCGCCGGAAGAAAAGGAAGCAGTCATCACAGATATTGAGCTTTCCGTCGGGATGACAGGCAGAGTGAATCCGACAGCAGTGTTCACGCCTGTCCGCCTGTGCGGGACAACCGTTTCAAGAGCAACGCTGCATAATCAGGACTTTATCAATAAGCTGGGAATCGGAATAGGCGAAACGGTTCTGGTCTATAAATCCGGAGAAATCATCCCGAAGATCAAGGCAGTCGTGTCACAAAAACATCCGGCAGATGCCGTAGTATACCAGATTCCGGATCGCTGTCCGGTTTGCGGCGCACCGGTTGTACGGGAAGAGGATACAGCAGATATGCGCTGTACGAACGATGACTGCCCTGCCAAACTCGAACGCAGGATCATTAATTTCGTCGGGCGGGATGCCATGGATATCAAGGGCTTTGGCGAGGAATATATCAGAATACTCATACAGGAAGGATATCTGCGTAACATTGGCGATATCTATGATCTGAAAAAATACCGGGATGAACTGATTACAAAAGGGCTGATCGGTAAAGAGACCAATACGGATAAGATTCTGAAGGCAATTGATGAATCCAGGGAAAACGAACCTTACAGACTGTTGACCGGTTTTGCAATTCCAAATGTCGGAAAGGCTTCTGCCAAAACACTGATGAAGCATTTTGATTCCATTGACAGTCTGATGCATGCCCGAATGGATGAACTGCAGGAGGTACCGGACATCGGAGAAACAACAGCGCTTGCCCTGCATGATTTTTTCCATAAAGAAAGTAACCAGAAACTGATTGCAAGACTGCTCGATCTGGGTATGAATATGACAGCGGCGCAATCAGCTAAAGGGGACACGCTTGCCGGCATGACTTTTGTAATTACAGGAGACTTGAATCATTTTTCCAACCGGGACGAGATGATCGCCTACATTGAACAAAGGGGCGGGAAAGTGACAGGAAGTGTTTCGAAGAAAACGACGGCACTGATCAACAACGATGCTGCATCAAATTCCTCCAAGAATAAAAAGGCAAGGGAACTGGGAATCCGAATCTTGACAGAAGAAGCGTTCATAAAGGAGACAGAAAATGCCGATTAAAATACAGAATGATTTGCCGGCCAGGGAAATACTGGAGAAAGAAAATATTTTCGTTGTAGATGAAAAAAGAGCACTGCACCAGGACATTCGCCCCCTGCAGATTTGTATCCTGAATCTCATGCCGCTCAAAGAAGATACAGAGCTGCAATTGCTGCGGGCATTATCCAATACACCCTTACAGATTGATGTATCCTTTATGCGTGTCAGTTCCCATCAGGCACTCAATACTTCACCCAATCACTTAAACAGATTCTACAGCACCTGGGAAGAACTCAAAGACAATACCTATGATGGAATGATCATCACCGGCGCGCCGGTAGAGCAGCTTTCCTTTGAAGAAGTCGATTACTGGGATGAACTCTGCAGAATTTTTGAATGGACCAAGGAAAATGTCACTTCAACCTTCCATATCTGCTGGGGTGCACAGGCGGGATTGTATTATCATTATGGGTTAAAGAAGATCATGCTGTCCGAGAAGCTGTTTGGTATATACCGGCATAAAGTACTGCAGAGAAAGGTTCCGCTGGTCAGAGGATTTGATGATATATTCCTGATGCCGCACAGCCGTTATACGGCAGTTCCTGCAAGGGCGATTCATGAATGCAAAGATCTTGTCGTACTGGCGGAATCCGATGAAGCCGGCGTAATGCTGTGTATGTCACGGGATGGCAAACAGATCTTCAGTATGGGGCATGCCGAGTATGACCGCCTGACGCTGGATAAAGAGTATCGGCGTGATGTGGCAAAGGATCTGGACATCGATGTTCCCAAAAACTATTATCCAGAGAATGATCCGGATAATAAACCGCTTCTCGAATGGCGCTCACATTGTGATATGCTTTATTCCAACTGGCTGAATTACTACGTCTATCAGAATACCCCGTATATGTGGGGGCAGATACTCGATGAAGGCAACCGTAGAAAGGCTTCCCACATGCTGACGGAGCGGACTTTGGACACGGAAGAGTGAAACGGGTAAAGTACGGAAAAGTGCGGAAAAACCGCTGTTTTGTAAAAAGCACGTAAATAAAATGGGGTATGAAAATGGGGTACGTACCTCATTTATATAGAAGGATATAAGAAGAGATTGACAGAAAAAATGTCAGTCTCTTTTTTTGGATAAGAAAGAAATTTAGAGTAAGCAAAACACAAAAATGTATATGGTTGTATAATATATTATATATCATTATTGTGGACACATATGAAATTAAGGGGAGTATACAGTGACATCATTTGGTCAACTTCTTGGAAATGTATCAAAGCATAGTATGAGTCCGTACTTTAAAATTGCATACAAAGGGGATGAACTGTAAAATGGCAGATTTACTTATTGTAGGTAATGGGTTTGATTTATACCATGGATTACCTACGAGATATACCGATTTTTTAAAATTTATAAATAATTGGTCTGTGTTCTGGGATAATTATTCTAAAATAGATACTGATACAAATGATAAACAATTTGTAGTTAGATTGTCGGATAAAAACGAACTTACAACAGAGACGATGGAGGATTTTGCTTCTCATCATGGACTTTATAAGTATGAACATCTTGAATATATAAATAATCATTTAAGTAATTCTTGGATTCAATATTTTATGAAGAAGCAGTTGTCTGGAGTTAATTGGATTGATTTTGAAGGAGAAATATATAATGTGCTTCGATTGATTGAAGAGTATTACACAGAATTTATTCCAGAGATGAGAAAAAAGAATGATGCTACAATAAAGTACATTCAGGAAGATATGCTATTAGCAGTAAATGCATTCAAAAATAAATGTCCGAATGGATATGAAGATTTAACACAAGGTGTATTAAGTCCTTATAGTTCACAACCAGATAAAATCAAAAAGAACAAAGAATTTTTATTAGATACAATGAAAACGGAGCTTAATGATTTGATTAAGTGTCTGGAATATTATCTCCTTGAGTTTGTCTTAAGTATAAAAGTGAATTTGTATTCAAAACAAATGGCAGAGTTGCAGGATGTAAATCTACTGAATTTTAATTATACAAATACATATGCCAATGTATATGGAAAGTTAAGATTAAAGCAGCATCATAGAATACATGGAGATTGTATAGAAGAGAATATGGTTCTGGGGGTTCCAGATGAAGCGTTTTTAAATACTTTGGATTATATTTATTTTCAAAAATATTTTCAGAGAATACAGAAACGTACAGGCAATTATTATAAAGAATGGATTACAGCCCCTGATCCACGAATGAGAACACTTGAGGATGTACCTATTAATGCATAAATTATGGGACATTCATTAGCAGATAGCGACAAAGGTATTTTAACAGAGATATTCAAAAACGATTATATACAGAAAATAACTATCTATTATCATAGTCAGCATGCATATGAACAACAAGTAATAAATCTTGTATCTAT
>JAGOGF010000056.1 GCA_017996845.1 Butyrivibrio sp. | reverse complement strand
AAGGTCATTGCCAGAAATATTGTAGATTACCGGGAACAGAACGGAAGATTTCAGGGCAGAAATCAGCTTCTGAAAGTGCCAAAGCTTGGTCCGAAGGCCTATGAGCAGTGTGCCGGATTCCTGCGTATTCAGGATGGCAAAAATCCGCTCGATGCAACCAGTGTGCATCCGGAGTCCTATCAGGCCGCACAGGCACTGATGGAAAGGCTTGGGATTACCATGGAAGATGTCCGTGCCGCACAGAAACGTTCTGCTGTTCAGACCAGGACGGTAAAGGCTGCACCGGTACAGAATGAATCCGGTACGAACACGAAGACAGAGAAACAGAAGAAGCAGCAGGTCGTGATCCATAACACCAATACTGCAATGGGCCGTGCACTGGCAGAAGCACTTGGCACAGCCGTGCTGGAGAATAACGGACAACAAAACGGATCTGCAAGAGAAGACCGCCATACGGTAGGTAAAGCTGCAGAAATGAATCAGGCATCCTCCGGAACCGGTACTGGAACACTGCTGCGCAAAATAGGTGACAGAAAGAAAATGGCACAGGAACTTGGTATTGGAGAGATTACGCTTACCGACATAGCATGTGAACTGGAAAAACCATCCAGAGATCCGCGTGAAAATATGCCGACGCCGATTCTGCGAAGCGATGTTATGGATATGAAAGATTTGAAGCCTGGAATGATATTGAAGGGAACTGTTCGTAATATCGTTGACTTTGGTGCATTTGTAGACATCGGAGTGCATCAGGACGGACTGGTTCACATCTCACAGATTACAGACAGATATATCAAGCATCCACTGGAAGCAGTCAGCGTTGGTGATATTGTAGAGGTGCAGGTAATCTCTGTTGACCTGCCCAAAAAGCGGATTGCCCTGACGATGAAGCTGGGACAAAAAGAACAGATGCAGCAGAAACAATAAAAATCTACCTGCTTATTTTAGACACTTTGGGAAATGTGTCCATTGAAAATCAACATATATTCCTGTAATATTCTCTTTGGATATTCGATAGAGCGTTTATCCGGGATATGAAAATTCCATATTGTAGATCTCTCTTATTCAGAGTGGTGGAGATACATAGGATCGATGAAGCCACGGCAACCCCAGTGACAGGAAGGTGCCAACCTGAGCGATATTTAAATGAAAGATGCATTTTTTATCATCTTTTATTTACGAGCAATAAGAGGATTTGATTATCTGACGTCAAGTCCGCTTGTTGTATTTTTGCAACAAGCGGATTTTTTTTGATCAGTGCGCATTGGCAGCCTGATTCATGCTCTAGATTTGTAAATGTGCAGTTGCGCATCTGGTGCGCAGGAAAGGAAAGAAAATGGAAAAATATATTTTTACATCTGAATCCGTAACAGAAGGACATCCTGACAAAATCTGTGATGCAGTATCTGATGCAGTTCTGGATGCATGTATGGCAGAGGATCCGATGAGCCGTGTAGCATGTGAAACAGCTACCTGTACAGGGTTTGTACTGATTACCGGAGAGATCACGACAAAAGCACATGTGGATTATCAGCGAATCGCACGTGATACGATCCGTGAGATTGGTTATGACAGTTCTGACAAAGGCTTTGATGCTGATACCTGTGCTGTTCTGGTTGCACTGGATCAGCAGTCCCCTGATATTGCGCAGGGTGTTGACAAAGCACTCGAAGCAAGAGAAAGCAAGATGACGGATGAGCAGCTGGAAGCAATTGGCGCCGGTGATCAGGGTATGATGTTCGGTTATGCAACAAACGAGACAGAGGAATATATGCCTTATGCCATTTCGCTTGCGCATAAGCTGACCAGAAAGCTGACAGAAGTTCGTAAGAACGGTACTTTGCCTTATCTGCGTGCAGACGGCAAGAGCCAGGTTTCTGTTGAGTATGATGAAAATGGTAAGCCGGTTCGCCTTGAGGCGGTCGTTATCTCTACACAGCATGATCCGGATGTAACGCAGGAACAGATTCACGCAGATGTCAGAAAATACGTGATTGATGCCATCGTGGACAGCAAAATGGTGGATGCCAAGACCAAAATCTTTATCAATCCGACAGGACGTTTCGTAATTGGCGGGCCTCACGGTGATGCAGGTCTGACCGGCCGTAAGATCATTGTAGACACCTATGGCGGAGCAGCACGTCACGGCGGCGGTGCTTTTTCCGGTAAGGATTGCACCAAGGTTGACCGTTCCGGTGCCTATGCAGCGCGGTATGTTGCCAAGAATATCGTAGCAGCAGGGTATGCAGACAAGTGTGAGATTCAGCTATCCTATGCAATTGGTGTTGCACAGCCTACTTCCGTACTGGTAGATACCTTTGGAACAGGCAGAGTTTCCAATGAAGCATTGGTAGATGCAGTTCGTAAGACGTTTGATCTTCGTCCGGCAGGAATTATCAAGATGCTCGACCTTCGTCGCCCGATCTACAGAGCAACAGCAGCCTATGGCCATTTTGGGCGCAATGACCTGAACCTTCCATGGGAAAAGACGGACAAAGCAGCAGAACTGAAAGAAATTCTGGGCTGAAGAAGTTTGACGATCAGAATATAAAAAGACGCATTGCAAAGAATTTTGAATCTTTGCAATGCGTTTTTGTGTTCAGGATATTTTTACATTTTCGCTGCCGATCAATGCGCCCAGTTTTTCTATAAGAGCGGCATCCGCATTAATATTAAATCTGGATGAAAGCTTTTTCATCTGTTTGGTATTCCGGATAAAAATACCAATGGTATCATGACCTTCATTTCCGGCGATAACAGAGAGCAGATCTTTTTCCCTGCTTTCATAAGAAGGCAGATCTTCAAACTGCAGCCAGAGGGTCTTTGGAATTTCTCCAAAAGAAGTGATTTTGTCTGCAATGAGTTTTGCATCTTTATCTTCTTCTACAGAAGCATGTCCGCGAATGAATACTTTGCTGTCCTCATTCAGCTTACTGCTGCTTTCTTCATAAATTTTAGGAAAAACAATTACCTCTACGGTACCGACAAGATCCTCAACCTGCAGAAAAGCCATTACCTTATCATTTTTTGTGTATTTGATTTTCTTTTCTGCAATCAGTCCGCCAATGATAATCTGTTCTTTATCTGCAACTTTCGGAGCACCGGTTTCTTCATCCAGATAAAAATCGGTGGTGATATTGGAAGTATGACGTTTCATCAGCGCAATGTCTTCTTCAAGAGGATGCCCGCTGACATAGATTCCCAGAACTTCTTTTTCAAATTCAAGGAGCATGTCCTTGGGATATTCACCGACATCAGGCAGCTGAATGTTAAACTGCTCCCGGTCCTGCGAGGAAGCAAGATCGAACAGCGTCATCTGGCCTGCCATGGCATTTTTATTGGAATGCAAATGGTCCATGATCTGTGCATATACACACATGAACTGTTTTCTGGTTCCGCCAAAGGAATCAAAGGCACCGGCTTTGATGAAGTTCTCAACCGCGCGTTTATTCAAATCTTTTTCATCTGACTGCATTCTGGTCAAAAAATCATTCAGATCATGAAAAGAACCGCCATGCGTACGCTCTGCGACAACCGCATCGATAACGGGGCGCCCTACACTTTTGATCGCGGTAAGCGCATAGCGAATTGCTTTTATGGTTTTACCGGATGCATCGATGTAATCGGATACGGAAAAGCCGGAACGACCTTCATTAATATCCGGCGGCAGCAGATGAATGCCCATGCTGCGGCAGGATGCAATATAACCGGAAACTTTTGGCGGGTTATCAATGACGGAGGTCATCAGCGCTGCCATAAATTCTACCGGATAGTAATGCTTGAGCCAGGCGGTCTGGATGGCAACAACCGCGTAACAAGCTGCATGCGATTTATTAAATGCATATTTTGCAAAATCCATCATGGAATCATAGATCTGATTGGCAGTCTGCTCCGAAATGCCTTTGGACTGGCAGCCCGGAACCCCTTCCGCTGCATTTCCATGGACAAAATTCTCCCGTTCGACTTCCATGACGTGCTGCTTCTTCTTACTCATGGCACGGCGGACAAGATCGGCACGTCCGAGGGTATAACCGCCCAGCTGCTGTACGATCTGCATAACCTGTTCCTGATACACGATACAACCATAGGTCGGAGAGAGAATCGGTTCCAGAAGCGGCGTGGAATAGGTAATATTTTTTTCATCCTGCTTCCCCGCAATGTATTTGGGGATGAAATCCATCGGGCCCGGACGATATAATGAAATACCGGCAATGATATCCTCCAGGGAACGCGGCTTTAATTCCTTCATAAAGGATTGCATACCGCCGCTTTCCAACTGAAAAATACCATCACATCGTCCGCTTCCGATCAGAGTAAGCACTGCGGGATCGTTATAATCAATTTGATCAATGTCAATGTAGGCGGCATCTCCCGGAACGGCGCCATTGGAATAATTGGCATTATTTACCGCATCTTTGATCACGGTCAGGGTACGCAGCCCTAGAAAATCCATTTTCAGAAGACCAAGTTCCTCAATGGTAGTCATGGTGAACTGCGTGGTAATGTTGCCATCGGCTGAACGGGAAAGCGGAACCAGATCTTCGGCAGGAGACTGACAGATCACAACACCGGCAGCATGTGTTGAGGTATGCCGGGGCAGACCTTCCAGCCTGCGGCACATATCCAGCAGCTTATGAACGGTGGGATCTGATTCATAGAGTTTTCGCAGATCAGGGTTAAGGGAAAGGGCGCGGTCAAGCGTAATATTTAGCTCATTCGGAACTGCCTTTGCAAGCTGGTCCGCGTAGCTGTATGGCAGATCCATGACACGTGCGACATCACGGATCACACCTTTGGCGGCAAGCGTTCCGAAAGTAATGATCTGTACTACTTTATCAGAGCCATATTTGCGTGTGACATAATCAATGACATCCTGACGATGCGCATATTCGAAATCGACGTCAATATCAGGCATGGATACACGTTCTGGGTTCAGGAAACGTTCGAAGAGCAGCTCGTACTGAATCGGATCGATGTTGGTAATATGCATACAATAGGAAACAATACTGCCGGCAGCAGAACCTCTTCCGGGGCCTACCGCGATGTCGTTTTCGCGGCAATAATTGATATAGTCCCATACGATCAGGAAATAGTCCACATATCCCATTTTCTGGATAATGGACAGTTCATAGTCCAGCTTTTTGCGCAGCGTACCGTCATCGTGCGGGTAGCGTTCCTTCAGTCCGTCGGTGCAGAGCTTATTCAGATAAGTCCAGGAATCATAACCCTGGGGTACATCGTAAAGAGGCAGCTTTGTAACGCCGAATTCGATTTCCACATGGCAACGGTCTGCAATTTTCTGCGTATTATCAATGGCATCCTGCGCATATGCAAAAAGAGAACGCATTTCCGCCTCACTTTTTACATAATATTGCCCGCCTTCGTAGCGCAGCCGGTCTGTATCGGTTACCTTCTTCTGCGTCTGAATACACAGAAGAAGATCATGCGCTTCTGCATCGTCTGCGCGGGTGTAATGGCAGTCATTGGTAGCGACCAGACCGATATCCAGTTCCCTGGACATACGAAGCAGTGCCGTATTCACATCTGCCTGCGCCGGGATTCCGTGATCCTGAAGTTCCAGAAAGAAATTTCCATGACCAAAACAGTCATCATAGCGCTTTGCAATACTGACAGCTTCGTCATAATTGCCACGCGTGATTGCTTTTGGAATTTCTCCCGCAAGGCAGGCGGAGAGACAGATGATGCCTTCATGGTATTGGCGCAGAATCTCCATATCGACACGCGGCTTATAATAATACCCTTCGGTAAAACCGCGGCTGACAATGTGTGAGAGGTTCGTATAACCGGTATTGTTTTCTGCCAGCAGGATCAGATGGGAATATCTGTCGTCGTTTACGGAAGCTTCCTTTTCAAAGCGTGAGCCCGGTGCGACATAGACTTCACAGCCCAGAACCGGATTGATCCCTGCGGCCTTTGCTTCCTTATAAAAGTCAATCACACCATACATAACGCCGTGATCCGTAATGGCACCGGCATTCATATTCAGTTCTTTGAGGCGACTGACATATTCCTTTATTTTGTTGGAACCGTCCAGAAGACTGTATTCCGTATGAACATGAAGATGTATAAATGACATGAAAACTCCTTAGAGACACTTAAAATGTTGCAGGATACCGTGTATTCAAAACAAGTCCCAGATATCATCCGAAAAACAGATGATCCCTTTTATCATAGCATAGATCACAAAAATACAGAAAAAAAGTTTGCAGGATGTAAACAATGCAGATTCTGCTCCTGTAAAGTGAAAAAGCCGTTGCAGATTGCATTTGTTTGCGATAATATAGGAAACGGAGTACAAGTTTCAGAATGATAACAGCGGGAACGCGTTATACAGATATTGCGTAAATACCGGTGAAAGGAAGTATAGTAAAATGGCAAAAGAGATTAAGACAATCGGAGTTCTTACGAGCGGCGGAGATGCGCCAGGCATGAATGCTGCGATACGTGCGGTGGTTCGTAAGTCTATTGCAAACGGTCTTACCGTTAAGGGAATTAAAAAAGGCTACATGGGTCTTCTGAATGAAGAAATTATCGATATGGACAGACACAGTGTATCTGATATTATACAGCGTGGCGGTACCATTCTCGGAACCGCAAGATGTATGGAGTTCAAGACAGCAGAAGGTCAGAAGAAGGGTGCGGATATCTGTCGTAAACATGGCATTGACGGTATTGTCGTAATTGGCGGTGACGGATCCTATATGGGAGCACAGAAGCTTTCACAGCAGGGAATCAATACAATCGGACTGCCTGGTACAATTGATCTGGATATTGCATGTACGGATTATACAATCGGCTTTGACACGGCAATCAATACGGCAATGCAGGCAATTGATAAGGTTCGTGATACTTCTTCTTCACATGAGCGCTGCAACATTATCGAAGTAATGGGCAGAAATGCAGGATATATTGCACTGTGGTGCGGCATTGCAAATGGCGCAGATGATATTCTTCTTCCGGAAAAATATGATTATGATGAACAGAAGATTATTGATAACATTATTGAAAACCGCAAGCGCGGCAAAACACATCATATTATTGTAAATGCAGAAGGTATCGGACATTCAACTTCCATGGCACGCAGAATTGAAGCTGCAACAGGTATTGAGACCAGAGCTACGATCCTTGGCTACATGCAGCGTGGCGGAAGCCCGACCTGTAAGGATCGTGTATATGCATCCATGATGGGAGCTTATGCAGCCGATATTCTCAGTGCAGGTAAGACAAACCGTGTTGTGGGATATCGCGGCGGCGAATTTGTGGATTATGATATTGAGGAAGCTCTTGCAATGAAAAAGGGCATTAATGAATATCAGTATGAAATTGCAAGAATTCTTTAATATCAAATGATATAAATACTAAGCGGCCTTACATCTTATGGATGCAAGGCCGTATTCTGTGCTAACAGTTTGCCAGACCACCATAAGAATACAGACAAGGGAGAAATACAGGCCATTATGATAACGAGTACCGGCAATACAAAGGTGCGCAAAATTGCCGCCTATATGGAAAAAAGCAAGGCAAGGCGGGAAGACGATGTTTTTGTTGTAGAAGGAATCCGGATGAATGCAGAAATCCCGGGAGAAAATATTCTGGAGACGTATGTGTCCGAGAATTTTCTAAGTAAGATGCAATCGTCTGAAAAACAATATCTCAAGACACTTGCAAATGGTTATGAAACGGTAACGGACGAGGTATTTCGAAAGATGTCGGACACGCAGTCTCCGCAGGGGATTCTCTCTGTTGTGAGGCAGACACATTCTGATCTGGCACACATTCTTGATCAGAACAATCCCATGCTCCTATTACTGGAAGATGTGCAGGATCCCGGCAACCTGGGAACCATGTTTCGGTCTGCGGAAGGGGCTGGTGTAAACGGCATTCTGATGAGCAGAGGAACAGCAGATGTGTATAATCCCAAAGTGGTGCGGTCCACAATGGGTGCAATTTTCAGAATGCCATTTTTGTATGTGGATTCTATTCCGGAGACTGTGGGACAACTTCGCAAAAAAGGAATATGTACCTATGCAGCGCATTTGCAGGGTAAAAAGTCCTATGATGAGATGGATTATACAAAACCCTGTGCGTTTCTGATCGGAAATGAAGGAAATGGACTCAGCAGAGAAGCAGCAGAAGCGGCGGATACCTATATTCTGATCCCGATGCTTGGGAAAGTGGAATCCATGAATGCAGGAACAGCTGCGGCAATATTAACATTTGAAGCGGCAAGGCAGCGGCGTAAGGCGCACTGATAATATCAAACAGAGAAAGAGGGAACAGACAATGATCATCGGATTTATCGGACTTGGTAACATGGCAAAGGCAATGATCGGCGGAATTTTGAAGAAAAAGATTGTATCCGCAGAAGATATCATCGGTTCTGCCGCAACGCAGGAAACGCGGGATAAGGTTTCCGAAGCGTTCGGAATTCAGACCAGGGACAGCAATGCCCAGGTTGCAAAGGAAGCGGATATTCTGATTCTGGCTGTCAAACCACAGTATTTTAAGGTGGTGATTGCCGATATAATGGATTATGTTGATGCAGATAAGCTGGTAATTTCGGTTGCGGCGGGCAAAACCATCAAATGGATTTCCGAAGAATTTGAAAAACCGGTTAAACTGATCCGTGTGATGCCCAATACGCCGGCGCTTGTCGGAGAAGGCTGTACCGCGGTCTGCAGAAATGAACTGGTATCAGATGGAGAACTGAACTTTGCAATGGGTATATTTGAAAGTTTCGGTACGGCCAGTATTGTCTCTGAGAATCTGATGGATGTGGTAGGCGGCGTCAGCGGTTCCTCGCCTGCGTATGCCTTTATGTTCATTGAAGCAATGGCAGATGCCGCAGTTGCGGGCGGAATGCCCAGAAAACAGGCATATCAGTTTGCTGCGCAGTCACTTCTGGGAAGTGCCAAAATGGTACTGGAAACAGGCAAGCATCCCGGGGAACTCAAGGATATGGTATGTTCGCCCGGAGGCACAACCATAGAGGCTGTGCGGGTACTGGAAGAAAAAGGATTCCGGGGCGCAGTCATGGATGCAATCGCTGCATGCATTGAGAAAACCAAGCGAATTTGACAAAAAATCATATGTTTGTTATTATTTTCTTTGTAACTATCTTAACAAATATGTAACAAAGAGAGACAAAAGGATAACAAACATATATGAGAAAAGCGAAAGCAATGATTCTTTGGCTGCTGAGCATAAATCTTATGTGCGCGATGTTTTTTTCAGCAATGGATATAACAGTCGGTGCAGCCGGAAATGAGACGCAGCAGGTCGGAATTGCTGCAGTAATCGGTTTATCTACAGATGTAGATGCAGGAAAAGAACTGGCAAAGGCAACGGAAGCAGCAAGTCAGGCACAGCAAAGTTCCTCTTCAGACGATTCACAGGCTTCGGCCTCGGCATCAGAGGAGGAATCCTCCGATCTTGTCATGGCAAATGTTTCAAAGGCAGCAAACGTCCGGAATACACCGGATGAAGATGCGACAAAGGCGGGGGTTTTGTACAAAGACTGCGGCGGCCGCATTCTGGAACGCAAAGACGGCTGGACCAAAATTCAGTCAGGGGACCTGGTTGGCTGGGTAAAGGACGATTACCTTTACTTTGATGAAGACGCCCAAAAACTGGCAAAGGAAGTAGGTAATTCCGTCATCCGTGTAAAGACCGATGCACTGAGAGTGCGTAAGGAGCCAAACGGTGATGCAGGCACCTATGGTATTCTGGCAGAAGGCAATCAGCTTGATATTGTAAAAGACCTTGGCAATGGCTGGATCAGTGTCGCATATGATGATGAAACGGGCTATGTACAGGCGGATTATGTGGATACCGATTTCAGTATTGATGCAGGGGAAACAACTGCAGTAATCAAAGAACGGGAGAAAGAAGCGGCGGAAAAGAAGGCCAAACTTACAACGAACCGTGGAGCAGTTGTTGCAAATGCAGATCAGACCAGACTTCTGGCGGCATTGATCCAGTGTGAAGCCGGAAATCAGCCATATGACGGACAGGTCGGTGTGGGAGCAGTTGTAATGAATCGTATGCGCAGCGGGGCCTATCCCAATTCCATGGAAGGCGTTATCTATGCATCCGGTCAGTTTACGCCTGCACTAAACGGTAAAGTTGCCAGAGTTTATGAGGGCAATATATCCTCTGCGTGTATGTCGGCTGCAGAAGCTGCACTTGGCGGTGCAACAACGGTAGGAGATGCAACACATTTCAAACGTTCGGGCAATCATGACGGTATTATTATCGGGAACCATGTTTTCTGGTAAAAGGGCGGCAATGGTTAAAATGTTAAAGCGGACGGAATAAGCGGTTATAATATGCAGCCGGGCAGTAATTGCCCGGCTGTTTTCATGGAATATTGATATTTCATTGCAGTTGTTTTTCATGTATAATATACAATTAGTAATACAACAAGATCGTTAAAAAACGAAACGGAAAGGTGTGATAGAGATGATAACTGACATGGTTATATTCTGGCTGGTTGCCATGGTGGCACTGATCGTGATAGAACTGGCAACACTTGGACTGACTACGATCTGGTTTGCCTGTGGGGCACTGGCAGCAGTTATTGCAGCGGCACTGGATGCACCGCTATTGCTGCAGATACTGATGTTTGTGGTGGTATCTTTTGCCGTGCTTCTGGCAGTCAGACCGATCGCAGTGAAATATTTCAACAAGGATCGTACGCGTACCAATATAGAAAGCATGATCGGAAGACAGGCAATTGTTGTCAGCGAGATTGATAACATGCAGGGTGTCGGACAGGTTAGTGTAAACGGTATGGATTGGTCTGCAAGATCTACGATCAATGAACTGAAGATTTCTGTTGGCCGTGTGGTAGTGATTCGCGCAGTTGATGGTGTTAAACTGATCGTAGAAGAAAATAAAACAAATAAAGCAAATTAAAGGAGAAAAACAATGGGTATCGCACTTACAACAGTTTTGATTATTCTGATTATTGCACTTCTGATTCTGACTTCCTGTGTGAAAATCGTTCCGCAGGCACATGCATATGTTGTGGAACGTCTGGGGGCATATCAGGGAACCTGGAAAGTAGGACTTCATGTAATGATTCCGTTTGTTGACCGTGTTGCAAGAAGAGTGAATCTGAAGGAACAGGTTTGCGATTTTGCACCGCAGCCGGTTATCACAAAGGATAATGTTACCATGCAGATCGACTCGATTGTCTTTTTCATGATCACAGACCCGAAGCTCTATGCATACGGTGTTGAGAATCCGATCATGGCAATTGAGAACCTGACAGCAACCTCACTTCGGAATATCATCGGAGATATTGAACTGGATCAGACACTGACATCCAGAGAGACAATCAATACCAGAATGCGTGCACAGCTCGATGTTGCAACGGATCCATGGGGCATCAAAGTTACCAGAGTAGAACTTAAGAATATTACACCTCCGGCAGCAATCCGTGATGCGATGGAGAAACAGATGAAGGCGGAACGTGAAAGACGTGAAGCAATTCTGCGTGCAGAAGGTGAGAAACGCTCTACCATCCTTGTAGCAGAAGGTAAGAAAGAATCTCAGATCCTGACAGCAGAAGCAACCAAGCAGGCAACAATTCTGGCTGCAGAAGCAGACAAAGAGAAGCAGATCAAGGAAGCAGAAGGTCGTGCGCAGGCAATCGTAGCAGTACAGCAGGCAACAGCAGATGGTATCCGTATGATCAAGGAAGCCGGCGCAGACGAGGCAGTCCTGACAATCAAGAGTCTGGAAGCTTTTGTACAGGCAGCAGATGGAAAGGCTACCAAGATCATCATTCCATCACAGATCCAGGGAATTGCGGGACTTGCAAGTTCACTGAAGGAAATCATGACAGATGTTCCCAAGGCAGAATGAACGGATAAGTAAATAACGGAACAGATAAAATGATGCCACCGTTGGATGTATGATCCGGCGGTGGTTTTCGTGATAAGCGCAGGTATCTATGGCAGTTAAGCAGGCAGGACAGACGAAAGCGAGGAATATATGGCAGAAATAAACTTACATGGACGGGATTTTCTCAAACTACTGGATTTTACCAGCGAAGAAATCGAATATCTGCTTGATACAGCAGCTGATTTCAAGAAAAAGAAAAAAGATGGCGTACTGACCAATGTATATCCCGGTAAAAATGTTGCACTGATATTTGAAAAGACCAGTACCAGAACCCGCTGTTCTTTTGAAGTGGCAGCACATGATCTTGGAATGGGAACCACATATCTGGATCCGTCCGGATCACAGATCGGTAAGAAAGAAAGCATCGCGGATACAGCAAGAGTGCTGGCTTCCATGTATGATGGTATCGAGTATCGCGGATATGGTCAGAAAATCGTGGAAACGCTGGCAGAGTACTCCAAAGTTCCTGTATGGAACGGATTGACCAATGAGTTTCATCCGACCCAGATGCTGGCAGATCTGCTGACCATTCGAGAGCATTTCGGACACCTCAAGGGCATTCATCTTTGCTACATGGGAGATGCGCGTTACAATACCGGCAATTCTCTGATGGTAGCATGTGCCAAAATGGGCATGCATTTTACCGTCTGCTCCAGCGCCAGCTATTATCCTTCCAGGGAACTGATTGATACCTGTAGGCAGATTGCCCTTCAGACAGGAGCTCAGATTGACTTTACGGAAGATGCGATGGAAGGAACCAGGGGCGCAGATGTCATCTATACTGATATCTGGGTATCAATGGGAGAGTCCGATACTGTATGGGCAGAGCGTATTCAGGAACTTGAACCTTACCGTGTCACAATGGAACTTATGCGAAATGCAGGACAAAATGCGGTATTCATGCATTGCCTGCCTTCTTTCCACGATCTTAATACAGCAATTGGCAAGGATATCAAAGAGAAATTCGGTTTGAATGAGATGGAAGTGACAGACGAAGTTTTCGAATCGGACAGATCACTGGTATTTGAGGAAGCAGAGAATCGGATGCATACCATTAAGGCAGTCATGTATGCTACGCTAGGCTGAAAAGGGAGACTCTTCAACCGGAAATCTGTGCATCGCACAGGCTTGCCAGACGATGGAAAGCGTAAGTATTGTTAAGCTGAAAAGTAAAGCTTTTCAATCGGCAATCCGTGCATCGCACAGGTTTGTCAGAATTTGACAAGCGTGTGGGCATCAGGATGAAAAACGAAATGAATGAGCAGAATAGTCAAAACAGAGAAAAAAATATGGCAGCAGAAAAAGAAATTTGTACCTCTGATATCCTGAAAATGTTGCATACCGACTGGGCGGGCAGAAATCCGGTTTTTTACCCGGAGACAGGATCAACCAACACAGATGCGGCAGAACTTGCAGCGGCGGGAGCCGCGCATGGAACACTGGTTATTGCGGACAGACAGAAGGCGGGACGCGGCAGGCGCGGCAGAGTGTGGGAATCACCTGCGGGGGAGAATATTTTCATGAGTATGGTACTCAGACCCCGGATTGCCGCAGAGAAGGCGCCCATGCTTACACTTGTGATGGCGCTTGCCCTTGCAGAGGGAATCAGTGATATCAGCGGGGTGCAGGCAGGCATCAAGTGGCCCAATGATATTGTGATACACAGACATAAGATATGCGGGATTCTGACAGAAATGCAGATGAACAGTGATGGAAGCATCCGGGACGTTGTGATCGGAGCCGGCATCAATGTTAATATGCAGGAGTTTCCTGCAAGCATCAGGGACATGGCAGGATCTCTTTATACAGAGACCGGTGAAAAATATGACAGAAATGAACTGATCGCATGTGTCCTGGAGCATTTCGAAAAAGATTATGATATATTTGTAAAGGCAGAAAGTCTTGCCCCGCTGAAGACACCATATGAGGAAAGGCTGCTGAATCTGGGACAGGAAGTCAGAGTACTGGATCCGGCTGGGGAATATACCGGAAAAGCGCGCGGTATTACTTTGACAGGTGAACTGACAGTGGAACGTGAAAATGGTAATATATCAGAAGTAAATGCCGGTGAAGTATCGGTAAGAGGACTCTATGGATATGTATGACAAACAGAAAAGGCATATCCGGTACAAAAGAATATTTATATGCGGAGGCAATTATGGTTCTGGTAATTGATGTGGGAAATACAAATATTACGTTTGGCGTGTATCAGGAGAAGGAGTTAAAAGCTTCTTTTCGCATGATGTCCAAAACAGCGCACACTTCGGATGAATATGGGATCAGTCTGATCTCTATGCTGACAGCAAACGGAATATCCAGAGAGGATATTGAGGGAATCGTAATTGCCAGTGTTGTCCCGCAGGTCATGCATGCACTTGCCAATTCGATTATCAAATATATTGGCAAGAGCCCCTATATCGTAGGCCCCGGGATTAAGACGGGAATAAAAATCGTTACGGAGAATCCGAAAGAAATCGGACCGGATCTGATCGTAGATGCAGTTGCAGG
>JAGOGF010000055.1 GCA_017996845.1 Butyrivibrio sp. | reverse complement strand
GCTGATATGGACAAGGTTGCAGATATTGCCAGAAATGTTTCTGAGATTGAGTCAGTAGAAATAGGCGAATTTGATATCTATAATGCCAAGTTGACAGAAGACAGAGAAGCATATGCCATATCGGCTCAACCATCTGCTGTTTCTGTACAACAGGAGCAGGCAGGAACGTCTGCGACAGCTGCACCTGCTGTTGCACCGGCAGCATCGGGAAGTAAGAAACCAGTTGGTAAACCGGTTGTAAATCGTACAGTCCGCGTTGATATTGAGAAGCTGGATATTCTTATGAATCTGGTGAGTGAGCTTATTATTGCCAAAAATTCCCTGATATCATCTGCTAATTCATCCGGTGTCACAAACAGCGCTGTTGATGAGCAGATTGAATATCTGGAAAGTGTTACCACCAATCTGCATGAGTCTGTCATGAAGGTTAGAATGGTGCCAATCGAAAGCGTTTTACAGAAGTTCCCCAGAATGATCCGGGATCTGAATAAGAGCCTTGGTAAAAAAATGGAACTGACGATGACAGGTGAAGATACAGAGATGGACCGTACGGTAGTAGATGAAATTGGTGATCCGCTGATGCATTTGCTCAGAAACAGTGCAGACCATGGAATTGAAACCTCTGAGGTTCGTGCACAAAGGGGGAAGCCGGCGGTTGGCCAGATATTCCTGCATGCTTATCAGGATGGCAACAGCGTTGTTATTGAAGTTGGAGATGATGGTAACGGAATAGATGCAAAGGTTGTTAAGCAGAAAGCAATCGAAAAAGGTATTGTTACGCGTGAACAGGCAGAATCACTTACGGAGAAGCAGTGTGTGGAGTTATTGTTCCATCCCGGATTTTCGACGGCTCAGCAGGTATCAGAAATATCAGGACGTGGAGTAGGCCTTGATGTTGTCCGGTCCAAGGTGGAATCTCTTAGCGGCGAAGTTGATGTTAAGACGAAACTTGGAGTTGGTTCTACATGGACAATTCGTTTGCCGCTTACACTTGCAATCATTCAGGCACTGATGGTTGTGATCGGTGGAGAAAAATACGCGATTCCGCTGGATTCTATTCAGAGCATTGAAAATATTCCGCCAACAGATATCAAACTGGTATCCAACAAAGAGGTGATCAATCTTCGAGGCAGTGTTACAAGACTTGTGCGGATGAATAATGTTCTTGACGTTGAGAGCAAGAAATTACCGGGAGAAGATCTTGTTGTAGTAATTGTCAAGAAGGGTGAACAGTTGGTTGGGCTGGTTATTGATGAACTTATGGGACAGCAGGAAATTGTTATCAAACCGCTGGGCAAATATATTAATAAATGCAAATTTATAAGCGGTGCAACAATCCTGGGGGATGGCGAAATTGCCTTGATTCTTGATACGAATGCGTTGGTATGAAACTACTGATCAGATGCATGATAACTGCTTTGAAGAAAGGGTGAACGGATATGGATGAGCTTAGGAAAAAAGAGGATGTCGGAGAACTGACTCAATATATTGTAATAAAACTTGGTGAAGAGCAGTATGGAATAGATATTAAGTTTATTGATAACATTGTCAGAATGCAGCAGATTACAAGGGTACCAAAAGTAGAGCATTTCCTGAAGGGTGTGATTAACATTCGAGGTGAAATCGTTCCGGTTATGAGTATCAGACTAAAAATGGGAATTGAAGAAGATAATATTACATCTAAGAGTCGTATTATAATTTTGCGCTTGGAAAGCGGTGACTTAATCGGTATTATTGTCGATCAGGTTAATCAGGTTCTTACCCTTAGTTCTTCTAATGTCGAGAAAATGCGTTATGATGACAAAAATCAGAAAAACGGCAATAGCTTTATCAGTGGTGTAGGGAAATATGAGGGTGGCCTGGTTTCGATTCTGGATCTTTCCACACTTGAAATGGATACCAAGGATAAAAAGGATAAGAAAGACTGAAGCATCTTCTTCTGTTACTGTTAATGATGAAGGAGGGAAAATTGTGAGTGCAATGGATCTGGATGATTTGTCTAAGCAATATTTTGATGTTTTGAGAGAACTGGGAAATATAGGAGCCGGTAATGCAACAACAGCTTTGGCACAGATGTTGAACTGTAAGGTTGACATGTCTGTTCCACAGGTAAGACTTCTTGATTTTAAAGATGTTGGAGATATGATGGGGGGTGCCGATCAGATTATGGCCGGCATCTACCTGAGTGTAGAGGGAGACATTGACGGGAGCATCATGTTTCTGGTTGGATTACAGGAAGCAAGACATCTTGTAAACAGGCTTCTGATGCAGAACAGTACCAGTCAGGAGTTCTCTGAGATAGAACTTTCTGCATTAAAGGAAGTAGGGAATATTATTACAGGTTCCTATTTGAATTCTCTTTCTACGATGACAAATCTGAAAATGATTCCGTCTATTCCATATGTGACAGTTGATATGGCAGGTGCAATCCTGAGTGTACCCGCAATCGAGTTTGGTATGATGGGGGATAAGATTCTCATGATAGAAACTCAATTTTTTGATGAAATAAAGTTAAGCGGGTATTTTATTTTGTTACCTGATTTGGAAGGATATAAAAAGATACTTGAATCGCTTGGGATAAGTGGGGTATAAAAGTTGACGATAGGAGCCGAAAAGCATGGGACAGATCATTAAGGTTGGCATGGCTGATCTGAATATTTGCGTAAGTCCTGATGGAATTACTACTTTGGGACTTGGTTCCTGCGTTGGCATAGCAATTCGCGATCCAAATACCAAAATCGGTGGACTTGCTCATATTATGTTGCCAGATTCGCATGAAATCAGGAACAGTTCCAATATTCCAAAGTTTGCGGATACTGGAATAATAGAACTTGTCCGGCTTATTGTGGCAAAAGGAGCGTCACGCGACAGACTGGTAGCCAAAATTGCAGGTGGAGCGCAGATGTTTGCGTTTCAAAATACAAATCAGGCGATGCGGGTAGGCGATCGTAATGTGGAATCTACCCTGAAAGTACTAAAAGAAATGAATATTCGGGTTTTAGCACAGGATACAGGGAATTCATACGGTAGAACGGTTATTTTTTATCCAGAGACTGGAGATTTTGTAATCAGAGCGGTCGGAAAGCCGGAAAAAGTAATATGAGTGCCAAAGAGAAGAAACCTGTTAAGAAAAATGTTAAAAAAAGCGTTAAAAACGGAGTCGATGTAAACAGTAGATTGATTGCACCGATTATTATGCTCTCAGCAACTGCTGTAGTTGCAATATATACTTATCTGCAGAGATATCCAATTGCCAGATGGCTCGTGATTGTGCTTGGAACGATGGTGCTGTTTCTGATTATTGGATTGATTCTTGAAAAAATGATAGAATATTTTGAAAAGACTAATTATGAGAAAGAACTTCAGAAAAAAGCGCAGGAAAAGCAAGATGCGTTGAATACAATGCAGGATGCACAGGATCAGAATCAGACCGGGACTGAACCCGGAAATAATCATTCTGCGGCTCATGGATGAGTGGCGGGGTGAGTCTGGAGATAGCCTGTTATGGATGAAACAGCCAGGAATAAATTATGGAAAGAATATGAAAAAGAAAAGTCCGTCCCGATAAGAGAAAAATTGATATTGGAATATGCGCCGCTTGTGAAACTGGTTGCCGGAAGACTCAGTATGTATCTTGGCTTTAACGTAGAATATGATGACCTTGTCGGATATGGAATTTTTGGATTGATTGATGCCATAGATAAATTTGATACCTTGAAGGATGTAAAGTTTGAAACATATGCAAGCCTCAGAATCCGAGGATCCATTCTTGATCAGATACGAAAGATGGACTGGATTCCGAGAACCGTGCGTGACAGACAGAAAAAGATAGATATCGCAATCAGAGAAATTGAGGCCGAAAGCGGTCATGTGGCAACAGATGCTGAAATTGCAGCCAGAATGAATATTTCTGAAGATGAATATTTGAACTGGCAGGGGCAGATGAAAGTAACGAATATTGTATCTCTGAACGAGTTCATGGAGCAGGGAAGCGATATACCGGAGGATTCATCAGGAAATGAGCATTTTGAACGACCGGAAGAAGTTGTTGAAAAGCAGGAATTGAAAAAAAAGCTGGAAGAGGCTTTACAGCTTCTGACAGAAAAAGAAAGAAAAGTCATTTTGTTATATTATTATGAAGAACTTACTTTAAAAGAAATCAGTAATGTGATGGAAGTTTCAGAATCACGGATATCACAGCTTCATACAAGAGCATTGCAGAAA
This sequence comes from Butyrivibrio sp., assembly GCA_017996845.1. Next base: position 10,379 of record JAGOGF010000055.1, on the reverse strand, counting down.
ATGAAACAGAAGATTGGGAAATACATGGGAATCCTGACAGACAGAGAGTGAATCTGCCAGGATTTTTTAGAGTACTGTATTGGGTGGGAGAGAAAAATATGAATGGGTACTTTCAGCTTGTTACAACGCAGCAGGGAACCGGGATTAGAGTTTATCCACCGGACGATGGGGGAACCCCGGTAAGACTTGACATTGTTCTGGAATATCTTAATTTGCATAAAATTCAATATGATGCAATAGCAGTAGCAAATGCTTTTAAAAATGCCGGTGGTGAAATAGGCATTTTTACAACCAACCAAATCAGACCTGAGAGGGAATCTTATAAATTGGATATTTCTGCTGACCGTATGCATGCGACAGCTTTTTTTTATCCACCTGCCGAAGGCGGAGAGTTAATGACAGAAGATGAATTTATTAAAGACCTTTTCTTTAAAAAAATTAAATTTGGAATCTGTCAGACAAATATAGAAGCTTTTTTTCAGAAAAGACAGTATTGTTCAGAAATTGTCGTTGCACAGGGGAAGGCACCGAGAAATGGCAGTGATGCTTCTATTGAATATGGATTTATAACGGATCTGCGAGCCAGACCGACAATGAAAGAAGATGGGAGTGTTGATTACTTCCATCTGAATCTGATTAATAACTGTCGCAAAGGGGATCTGCTGGCAACACTGACCCCCGCGGATCCGGGTGAACCCGGACAAAATGTATATGGTGAACCGATCGGAGCCAGAACGGTAAAGGTTCTGAGTCTGCATTATGGCAGAAATGTCATAGTAAGTGAAGATAAGCTTAAACTATATGCGGATGCGGATGGTCATGTTCTTCTGCAGGACGAGAAAGTTGTTGTTTCCAATATACTTTCATTGAAAAATGTAGATGTATCAACAGGAAACGTAGACTTTGAAGGAAGTGTGGAAGTAAGTGGTGATGTTGCTGCAAACTTCTCGATCAGAGCGGGTGGAAATATTCAGGTTAAGGGGAATGTAGAAGGTGCACAGCTGGAGGCAGGAGCTGACATTATCCTGGAACGCGGAATTAATGGTATGGGGAGAGGCAGTGTCAGTGCAGGTGGAAATGTTGTTACAAAATATATCGAAAATGCATTTGTAACAGCAGGAGGAAATATAAATGCAGAATCAATCATTCATTCTGAGGTTTCATCTGGAAAAGAGATCTGCGTGGAAGGTAAAAGAGGATTTATTGCCGGAGGCCATGTGGTTGCAGCAGATAGAATAACGGCAAGAACGTTTGGCTCTGAAATGGGAGTCGGTACGCAGATTGATGTGGGTGTTGATCCGCAGGTCAAGCTGAAACTGCGTAATCTGCAGAATGATATTGTGAATGCAAAAAAGACACTTGAAACGATAAAACCTACAATTGACGGAATAAAACAGAAACTCAAAAATGGTGCGAAACTGACACCTGAACAGGTAAAATATGCACAACAGCTGATCGAACTGAATAAGAGTCTTGTTCTGGAGATTAAAGAAAAGATGGAAAAGGTCACAATCCTGCAAAATCGGATTTCTGATAGTCATAGAGCAGAAGTTGTTGTAATGGAAAATGCATATCCAGGGACAGTTATATCCATAGGGGAACTTTCCATGGTAATAAAGAATATAGTGAAGTACAGTCGTTTTGTGATCGCAGATGGTGAAGTGAAAATTACATCCGTATAATACTCAGCCGATAAATGCCATTTATAGTAGGAATGCATGCTGCTGCGAGGTTCCTGCTTATGGACTGAATATTTTGTTTCAGCAGCATGAGGTTTGCTTTATGTCGATAAACAGAATTGATGTTCAGGGTGCAATCGCGCGAACGGCAGATTTTTCTACAATTAAGCAGAATGAGGATAACAAAGGTCAGGTTGATCAGACTAATTTTCAGGCTCAGTTTTCCAAAGAAATTGATCAGAAAGGTTCAACAGTGACTGAAACGAAGCGTACTCAGGAGCAGCAGTTTAAGTTTGATGCCAAGGAAAAAGGAAATAACGAATACAGTGGAAATGGCGGGCAATCGGGTAAAAGAAATCATCCGGAGTCTAAAGAAGCTGTGTTGTTCGGATCGGATGGAAAGCGGATCAGTGCAGAAGGTGATTCGAGTTTTGACTGCAAGATCTGACCGATAGGTATGTGGAAAGCATGAGGAACAACATGAATATTACTGAAATCTTATTGATTTTTGCCGGGATTATTGCAATAGCGGCAGGATATCTGATACCTGCCGGCAGGGGAATAAATGATCAGGACAAAACCTTTGCGGAAAAAAATGTGCATGATATGGTATCGCGCAGTATTGAAGACGCACAGGAAGAAATTCAAAGCAGGGTTGATGATACGGTTGAAGACGCTCTTGTTAAGACCGAGCGGGGACTGGATCGGATTACGAATGAGAAGATTAATGCTATCAGTGAATACGCGGAAACTGTGTTGAACGATATTCATAAAAATCATGATGAAGTGGTATTCATGTATGATATGCTCAATGATAAACATAAAAGCCTTACAAGTACAGTAACTGAAGCTGCAAAAAAGGCAGAAGAAGTAAAACGAACAGTACAAGACGCAGAACTTGCAGCTAAGGAAGTCAGGGCTGTCAGAGAAAATAAAGAATCCGGAGAAGCTGAGGAAGCGGCTGTAAAGATGAAAGATGTGAGATTTGAACCGCTTATTTCTGAAACGGCAGGGAAACAGCCAAATGCAGAAAAACATGTTATACAGAGTCTGACTTTCGAAAGCGGAAAAAAAGCAGAAAAGGAAAATAAAATTCCGATTTCTGAAATACAGCAGGATTTGAAGGAAAAAAGCGTACAGTCCGTGAAAAAAGAAGAAACGGATAGAATTGTGGAGACAGCTTCGCAAAATATACAGATATTGGAAATGCATAAGACAGGAAAATCCAATATGGTCATAGCAAGAGAACTTGGTCTTGGAATAGGAGAAGTCAGTCTTGTCATCGAACTATCCCAAAAACATAAAAAAGTCAGATAAATGAGGCAGTGAATGAAATTGAAATTTTATCTTCGAGGTCTTGGAGTTGGACTTATCGTAGCTACGATTATAGTGGGATTGCATTCCGGGCAGAAAACGACAGAAATGACTGATGCGCAGATCAGATCCAGAGCACTGGAACTGGGAATGATCGACGGATCGGTATTGACCGGCAGCGCAGATGGAGGTGCTGAAAGTGAATCGAAAAAAGATAACGCTTCATCCGATCAGACAATGGATCAGGCTGGAAAGGAAATATCTCAGGAAATCAACGAAGGGAAGTCTGCTTCAACTGCGACAGTTTCAGAAATGGCTGCACAGACGCAGGCATCAGCAGAAACAGAAAAAAATGATTCAGCAGCTTCTGCATCTTCCACAGCAGCTGAGCAGACCGCAGCGACTGCAGCAGATACGCAGACTGATGCAAAATCTGTTCAGGAAGAGAGCACAGTAATTGTGATTCCAAAAGGTGCAGGATCAGATGTGATCAGCACTATACTTGAAAATGCAGGATTGATTGATTCAGCAGATTCTTTTAACAGATATCTGATTGACAGGGGATTGGACAGGCTTATCAGGGCAGGCAGCAAATCTATCCCGGGTGGTGCATCGTATGAGATGATTGCGTCCATTATTACACATTAGAAAAGGCTTCTGTCTGCAATGTGAAATCCTGAGATGGCAGTGTGAAAAACACTTGCCATCTCTTATATTATATGATAATATTGTAGAGCTGTGGTAAGGCCGCAGTCCGTCAAAATGACGGAACATAATAAAACACGTATATTCTATTCCGTTTCCGGTGTCATGCTGAAGCATGATCAAAACGGAGCTTACTGCAGTGGTAACGTTCTTCTGCAGATACATGAGTCAGGGATGTACGGAAGAAAAACCAAATGGAGGTAATATCATGAACGTTGTTAGTATGAAACAGTTACTGGAAGCAGGTGTACATTTCGGACATCAGACAAGAAGATGGAATCCTAAAATGGCTCCTTACATCTTCACAGAGAGAAATGGTATTCATATCATTGATCTGCAGAAATCTGTTGTTAAGGTTGATGAAGCTTACAAGGCAGTTTTTGAAATTGCTGAACAGGGTGGAACAATCCTTTTTGTTGGAACAAAGAAGCAGGCACAGGATGCTGTTAAATCCGAAGCTGAGCGTTGCGGTATGTATTTTGTAAATGAAAGATGGCTTGGTGGTATGCTGACCAACTTCAGAACCATCCAGAGCAGAATTGACAGACTGAAGAAAATTGAAAAGATGCAGGAAGATGGAACTTTTGATGTTCTGCCTAAGAAAGAAGTTGCAGGACTGAAGAAAGAATATGAGAAACTGGATAAGAATCTTGGCGGTATCAGAGATATGAAGAGAATTCCGGATGCGATCTTTGTTGTAGATCCCAAGAAGGAAAGAATCTGCGTACAGGAAGCTCAAACACTTGGAATCACATTGATTGGTATTGGTGACACAAACTGTGATCCTGAAGAACTTGACTATATCATTCCTGGTAATGATGATGCAATCAGAGCCGTAAAACTGATTGTCGGCAAGATGGCAGATGCTGTAATTGAAGCAAAACAGGGCGCAGAAGCGGTAACTGAAACGGTTGCTGAAGAAGCAGTTGAAGCGGTTGAAAATAACTGATTGAATAGATTCTGATATAGAGAGGGACAAATATAATGGCTATCACAGCAGCAATGGTAAAAGAATTACGTGAGTCAACCGGTGCAGGCATGATGGAATGCAAGAAGGCACTTAGTGAGACAGACGGTAATATGGAAGAAGCAGTTGAGTTCCTGAGAAAGAATGGTCAGGCAAAAGCTGAGAAAAAAGCAAACAGAATTGCTGCAGAAGGTCTTACAAGAATTGCTGTTAAGGATGATCAGACAGCAGCAGTTGTTGAAGTGAATTCCGAGACTGACTTTGTTGCACAGAACGAGAAGTTTCAGGCGTTTGTAGAAGCAGTTGCTGAGCAGGCAGTTAACAGCAGCGCAGCTGATATGGATGCATTCATGGCTGAAAAGTGGGTAAAGAATTCGGAAGAAACAGTTCAGGAAGCTCTTGTTGAGATTACATCTGTTATCAGTGAGAAACTCAGCATTCGTCGTTTTGAAAAGGTAACAGCTGAGAATGGTATTGTTGTTCCCTATCTGCATGGGGCAGGAAGAATTGCAGTTCTTGTAGAAGCAGCTACCGATGTTGTAAATGATGATATCAAAGAAGCACTCAAAAACATTGCAATGCAGGTTGCAGCGCTGGCTCCGAAGTATGTTGATATGAATGACGTATCCGAAGAATACAGAAATCATGAGAAGGAAATTCTTCTTGCACAGGCACTCAATGAAAATGAAGAGCTTCCGGAAGATAAGAGAAAGCCGCAGCAGATTATTGAGAAGATGCTGATCGGAAGACTTAGCAAGGAACTGAAAGAAATCTGTCTGAATGAACAGGTATACGTTAAGGCAGAAGATGGCAAACAGACTGTTGCACAGTATGTTGCACAGGTTGCAAAGCAGAATCATGCAAATCTTTCCATTACAAGATTTGTTCGTTTTGAGACCGGTGAGGGCATCGAAAAGAAGAATGAGAACTTTGCGGAAGAAGTTGCAAAACAGGCAGGTATGACAAAGTAATTGTTATACACGGTAAAGCTCTTTTTCGGAGAAAAGAACTTATGGAGGTCTCGGTTTTTATCCCGGGACCTCTTTCTTTTATGAATCAAATGATATAAGATAAGGGAGTATGATTTTCAGACTGTAGGATCGGGAGTGTTGCTTAATATGGAATCTGTAATGATTAAGGGTGTCAGATCCGGAATTATTCTTGTTTTGGATGCAAAACAGCCCTATGAACTGCTTCAGGGAGAAATCGCACATAAGTTTGATGAAGCATCTGCATTTCTTGGGAAAGCGCGGATGGGGCTGATGGTGCGTGGAAAGGAACTGACGCAGGAACAGGAAGCGGATGTCCTGAAGATTATAGCAGAGCACACAGATCTTGATATTGTATGTGTGATACAGGAGAATGGAAGTCTGGATGAGACTTTTGAGAAATATATCAATCAGAAAAAACATTCCGATATAGCCAAAACGGTTCCGGTACCTGAAAGAGTGCAGGATAAGCGTAAGGCGGCTGTGATGGAAAATCCATCTACCGGAAATGCATTTATATATAAAGGAAATGTCAGATCCGGGCAATCACTTAGATCAGAACATAGTCTGATTATTTTGGGAGATGTGAATCCGGGTGGAAGTATTATTTCAGATGGAAGTATTTTTGTGATAGGATCGCTTATGGGAAATGCGTTTGCCGGAGCGACGGGTAATCAGAATGCATTCATTATGTCAAATGATTTTCATCCTTTGCAGGTCAGAATAGCAGATGCAATCGCTGTTTCTCCAAATGAGGAAGGTGGCAGGAGCGGCAAATTCCTTGGGCGTCATAACAGAAATATGATCAAAGGACCTGAAGTTGCATTTATTTCTACGGGTCAGATTATCAGAAGCATTTTTACGGAACAGTTTATCAAAGACAGTCAGTTTTTCTAAATAAGATACAAATACCATAATTGGAGGATATCAGAATGGGTGAAGTTATTGTAATAACATCTGGAAAGGGCGGGGTAGGTAAGACAACAACTACAGCCAATGTAGGTACAGGACTTTCAATGTTGAATAAGAAAGTCATACTTGTTGATACAGATATAGGTCTTAGAAACCTGGATGTTGTTTTGGGACTTGAGAATCGTATCGTGTATAATCTTGTGGATATTGTTGAAGGCAATTGCAAATTAAAGCAGGCAATGATCAAGAATAAGGATAATGACAACCTGTATCTGATTGCAGCAGCGCAGCAGCGTGATAAGACAAGCGTGACACCTGAACAGATGAAGATATTAACGCAGGAACTGAAGCAGGAGTTTGATTATGTAATCATTGATTGTCCTGCGGGAATTGAACAGGGATTCAAGAATGCAATTGCAGGTGCAGACAGAGCAATTATAGTAACAACACCAGAAGTTTCTGCAGTAAGAGATGCAGATCGTATTATCGGACTGTTGGAAGCAGAAGAGATGAAACAGACACAGTTGATTGTGAACAGACTTCGTCCTGATATGGTGAAACGCGGCGATATGATGTCTGCAGATGATGTAGTTGATGTACTGCGTGTTGATCTGCTGGGTGTTGTTCCGGATGATGAAGATGTTGTTGTGGCTACCAATCGTGGTGAGCCGCTTGTAGGAGACAGCAAGTCACTTGCAGGGCAGGCTTATATGAATGTATGTCGCAGAATTACCGGCGAACAGGTTCCATTTCTTGATCTTGACGCCAAAAAGGGTCTATTTGGAGCGATTGCAGGTGTATTTAAAAAGAAATAAAGGGGAGATACAGGATGAAACTGTCAGATTTTTTTAAAAAGAAAAATTCAGGCGATGTTGCCAAAGATCGTCTGAAAATGGTTCTGGTATCTGATCGGTCCACGTGTTCTCCTGAAATTATGGACCGGATCAAAAATGATATTATTGAAGTCCTTTCCAAATATGTTGAAGTGGATCAGGAGGGTCTTGATATCAAGATCACAGAGATGGAAACAGATGATAATGGCACAAAAACAGTGCCTGCTTTATATGCAAATATTCCGATCCGGAATATGAACCATACTGCCAAAAAGACAGAACAATAATATTGCGTCAAAGTATAGCAGGCTGAATAAACAGCCTGCTATCTCTTTATTTTGTGATGATATTGATACGAATTCTAATGAATCAGATTATATGTGATTGATTTTATTTAAAAACATACAATTTGTGACATAAGAACAGCTATGCGCGTGCAGAAAGCACGGAAATGAGGATCAAAATGACAGGATTAACTTCAGAACAGGCGCATGAAGCACTCAGACAGGGATATGGCAATATTCAGGTTGATAATACACAGAAAACAACGAAGGATATTTTAAAAGAAAATATTCTGACCTATTTCAATCTTATTTTTTTGATCCTCGCAATACTGCTTATTGTGGCAGGATCTATCAGCAGTCTTACCTTTTTACCGGTAATTATTGCAAATACACTGATCGGAATATTTCAGGAACTGCGTGCAAAAAAGATCCTGGATCATTTATCCGTACTGAATGAACCTACTGTCTGCGTAATGCGTGATGGAGAAGAGCGAATTGTCAGGACACAGGAAGTTGTTCTGGGAGATATCATTGTTCTTCGGGCGGGCAATCAGATATGTGCAGATGCAGTCGTAATGGAGGGAGAAGTAGCAGTAAATGAAGCACTCTTAACGGGTGAAGCCGATGAAATCACAAAGGTAAAGAATGCGGAACTGATGTCCGGAAGTTTTGTTGCTTCCGGAGAATGTTATGCAAAGCTTATCCGTGTCGGTGCAGATTCCTACATTTCTAGGCTGACGATAAAAGCCAAAAAAATGTCCAATGTTGAACAGTCTGAAATGATCCGATCCATTAATCGACTGGTCATTGCGGCAGGTATTGCAATCATACCAATTGGGATTACTTTGTTTGTACAGGGGATGCTGCATGGAAATACGTTCAGTGAAAGTGTTGTCTCAATGGTTGCTGCAGTGATCGGAATGATTCCGGAAGGATTGTATCTTCTGGTCAGCATTGCACTGGTAATGAGTGCAACAAGACTTGCAATGAATAAGATCATGCTGCATGACATGAAGAGCATTGAGACCCTGGCAAGAGTGGATGTACTGTGTGTGGACAAGACCGGTACGATTACCGATAACAGCATGCTGGTAGCAGATGCGATCCCGGCGCAGGAGGTCACACCGCAGGAATTTGCCGGAATGAAACAACTGATAGGCGATTATATTAATATACTTCCGGATGATAATATTACAATGAAAGCGCTGGAAGAATATTTTCAGACATATAGTCAGAAAAGATGTCTGTCCTATCTCCCTTTTTCATCCAAATATAAATACAGCAGTGTTCAGTTTGAGCATGCAACCTATTTAATGGGAGCACCGGAAATTATTCTGCATGATCAGTATGACAGATGGAGAGAACGTGTAAATGAATTTGCGCGCAAAGGACTGCGTGTTCTGGTATTTGCACAGTATCAGGAAACATTTCTTCCGGAGGGACAGAAAATCGATGAATCGGTTTCGGTTCCCAAAAACGGATTGGAAAATGGAACCGCAAGACCGCTTATGTTCATATTGCTGGAAAATCCGATCCGACAAAATGCGCCTGAAACCTTTGATTATTTTGTGAGACAAGGGGTAGAAGTAAAGGTTATATCAGGAGATAACCCTGTTACCGTATCTGAAGTTGCAAAAAGAGCAGGAATATTGCATGCAGACAGATACGTGGATGCATCCAGACTGGAAAGTGATGGAGATATTCGTGATGCGGTTCGCAGCTGTACCGTATTTGGAAGAGTAACACCGGAACAGAAGCAGAAAATCGTAAAAGCAATTAAAAGAGAGGGGAAAACAGTTGCAATGACCGGGGATGGCGTAAATGACATTCTGGCCATGAAAGATGCGGATTGCTCGATTGCCATGGCTGCAGGGTCAGATGCAGCTGTACAGGCGGCTCAGGTGGTACTTTTGGATTCAGACTTTTCCCATATGCCGCAGATTGTTTCAGAAGGTAGGCGTATTATTAATAATATTGAACGCTCGTCTACTCTTTTTCTGGTAAAGAATATTTTTTCACTTTTATTATCGATTTTTGCAATCATAAATGTATGGAGTTATCCGCTGCAGCCTTCACAGATTTCGCTGATCAGTATGTTCAATATCGGGATTCCGGCATTTTTCCTTGCTATGGAACCCAATACCAGGAAGATATCAGGACGTTTTATGCTAAAAGTCCTTTTGAAAGCCATGCCGGCAGCATTGACAGATTTCTTTGCAATTGCAGCACTTGTTGTATTTGGAAATATTTTTGGCGTTTCTCAGGCAGATGTTTCCGTTGCATCTACATTCCTGCTTGCAATTGTCGGTTTCATGATTCTGGCCAAAATCTGTGTTCCGCTTAATAAATACAGAAATAGTGTTATTATCGGATGCATAATTGGAATTGCATTTACGGCACGCTTTTTCAGTGATCTGTTCGCAATTACCTACGTGTCCAGAGAATGTATCATGCTGTTCGTATTGTTTGCAATTGCAACAGAACCCTGTATGAGATATCTGACGGTATTGTTTGAAGTAATTGAACAGAGAGCGCAGGAGTATCTGTTCAGGAAAAGTAAAGAGCAGAGAAAGTAAAGAGCAGAGAAAGTAAAGAGCAGAGAAAGTAAAGAGCAGAGAAAGTAAAGAGCAGAGAAAGTAAAGAGCAGAGAAAGTAAAGAGCAGAGAAAGTAAAGAGCAGAGAAAGTAAAGAGCAGA
>JAGOGF010000012.1 GCA_017996845.1 Butyrivibrio sp. | reverse complement strand
TTTCTGCCCCTGTTCCGTAATCCAGTGCTCCATTATTTGCCTGTGTCGGTCCATCTACCGTAATTGTTCCTCCTTCTATATAAAGCATTCCATTTGAGTCAAGTCCATCTCCTTCTGCATTTACGTAAAGTGCGCCTCCGCTGATCCTGATATAGGCATTTGCATCTGTCCCACTCGACGGATCCTGCATCTGTTGTGAATTCTGGTTTCCTGTCTGCGTTTCCGAATCTGATGAATTATCAGCAGAAGAAGCATTTAATCCATCGTCACTGGAATTTACGGAAATTTCACCATTTGTGATATCAATACTGTCACCTTCCAGTCCCTCATAGCTCTTGGAAACGGTCATAGTACCACCTGTAATCAAAAGCTCTGTTGCCGCATGTACACCATCATCTCCTGCGCTCAGATTAAAAGTTCCTCCGCAAATATAGATATACCCTTTCCCGCTGTCTTCTTCATTGCTGGTATGAATACTGTCATCCTGTGAATTTATTGTAAATGTTCCATTTTTAATACGAATAGAATCATTTGCTTTGATACCTTTTCCGGCTGCTGTCACACTATAAGTTCCACCGGTGAACACCAGATCATCGTTGCATACGATGCCATGCTTATATCCTGCATTTATAGTAAGCGTTCCAGCCCCGTTAAAAGTTAGATCACTTTTACTGTATATAACACCATCTGCATTTACATCAGAATCTGTCTGTACATATTCTGTCCCTGCATCCGAAAGTGTATTTTCCGTTCCGTCTGCAAGTGTGACAAATACTTTATCTGCCCCTGTAACTAAAATGCACGGGCCATCATTATTTGTCATTGTTAAACCGCTTAACACCAGGTGTACCTTTGCGGAATTTGCTGCATTTATGATCAGCTGACCATTCTTTACCGTACCACTGATAAGGTAGGTTCCTTCTTCTGTAATAGTAACTGTTCCATCCTCCGCTTTGGCTCCGCTTCCCGAAACAGCTACCCCTGCAGTATCAAAAGTAATATTGGTTGCATTCTCTTCATCGTATCCGGTATCCAGATCGCTATCCGTAAACTGCTGATTTGTATCAATTGCAGCAACCGCTGTAACCAGGCTGCTTTCGGAATTTGAAGCCAACGCCACTGTATTTTCGGAAGTGTCCGATTCTGTAGTTTGTACCGTCGCAGTGCTGCCGGATGATGCAGTACACCCTGTTATTACCAGACCAAATGCGATACATATGGATAATAATGAAAGGACTGCTTTTCTTTTCATAATGGCTACTCTCTTTCTTTTTTCGGAATTTGCTGTACGCATGTTATAATTCATCTGATTTTATAGCTGCTGCCCGCATACAGCTGATCTCCAGATTACCGTTTCTTTGTCTTAGTTCATCCATCATGCCTTTTACAGAGGCTTTCTGGCGAAAGAAAACTTTATAGCTTAATTTGTACAGGCTTCCCATTCCGGACGTTTTAACATCGATGAGTTCTGCTTTTGTCGCATATTTATCAAAAATGTCATCAAAAATCCCTTCAAAATCAAGATTTTCAGGTACTGTTATTTTAACGGTTCTTTCTTCCGGATTTTTTGCGCCAAATCCTGTCCGTTGTAAGAGTACATTCGCAAATGTAATGATTATCGTAAATAAAATCGCAATTCCGATGTAACCCATTCCGGTAGCCAGTCCGACTGCCATTGCCAGAAAAATACTGGTGATTTCCTGTCCGCTTCCTGCTGCCGAACGAAATCTCACAAGCGAAAAGGCTCCTGCTACAGCAATTCCTGCCCCGATATTTCCATTGACCAGCATAATGACCAACTGTACGATTGCAGGTAAAAGCGCAAGCGTCACAATATAACTTGGCGAAGATTCGTTTTTTAACCGGTACATAAAAGCTATAAACAGGCCAATGACCAGCGAGCAACCGGTTGCCCCCAGAAATGTTATACCTGTAATCGTTCCATCCGTCATAATTGATCCGAAAAATCCATTTATAATATTAAGCACAGATTATATCTCCCTTCTTTTCCGATATGTTTTCCTTTATTGTTTCCTTTTCATATTCCGGATACCTGTAATCCAGATATGCTTTTCCATACTTGGAAAAAGATATCTGACGAATATTCAGTTCACTGAATATCCGTGCCAGCTCCAATGAAATCGCACCTGCTATTTTGAGTTCCATCAGATATTGTCCGGGCTGCAAAATGTCCCGTCCAATGTTTCCCTTTCCCAAATCCAGATTTTCTGTACGCCACCTGATGTTTTTATCAAAGGTAATGCGAAGCGCCGGGTCATATATACCTGACAGAGCAATCCGCTCATATGAAATTGCCATCATTGGTCTGATTCCTTCATAATATCTGAAAAAATATTCAATTTCGCGCGATATCTGTGATTGCTCTTTTATCGGTTTTCTTTCATACAGGAAATCTATACTTTCTGCATATGTCATTCTAATTCTTCGTTTATACACGATTCCCTTGTACTTTTTCTTTATTTCAATAAAGGTTTCTGTCTCCTCTGTCGGAATTCCATAACTGCGCAAACGAAGTTTTTCTTTGTATACGGGGTTATCCAGTGAAGTATTGATCAGCCGGTACCCGGGTGTATCAAAATAAACATTCAGGATGGAAGTTTCTCCGTACTGATCTGCTTTTGCAATATTCTTCAGACGTTCCTGCAGCATCTTATACTGATCTTCATCCAAAAGGTATTTGGTCTCTATTCTTTGAAATACATCCTGAAATCCGCTCATATATCTGTCCTTCCTTACTGTTTTCTGCTTCTATACTTGCATTTTATTGGATGTACCTAAAAATAACCTTAAGAGGTAGATGTTTTTTCGTATATAAAAATCCCCGGTACATTTGAAACGTACCGGGGATTTTGTGGGGGTAATGAAAGGTTCTGGCCTCTCATTTCAAAAAGTCATACTGCGACTGGTATAGTTTATAGTATTCTCCTTCATGATTCTGCATCAGCTGATCATGGCTGCCTTTTTCCAGGATTTGTCCGTGATCGACATACATAATGCAGGATGCATTTTTAATAGTAGAAAGTCTGTGTGCGATGATAAAGGATGTTCTTCCTTTGAGCATTTCCTGTAATCCCTTTTGCAGTAAAATTTCTGTCTCCGTATCAATTGCCGAAGTTGCTTCATCCAGAATCAGTATCTTCGGATCTGCAAGCACCGCCCTTGCAAATGAGATGAGCTGTCTTTGTCCGGCAGACAATCGGCTCCCTCTTTCATTGACCTCTGTGTGATAGCCGTCTTCCAACGTCATGATAAATTCATGTGCACATACGGTTTGCGCTGCACGGATTACATCTTCATCTGTTGCCTCATCATTTCCGTATCGGATATTATCCATAATCGTCCCTGAGAAAATAAAGCTGTCCTGCATCATGACACCCATTTGTGTCCGAAGTGAATGAATTGTCACATCACTGATATCCGTATGATCAATCAGAATCTGCCCGGAATCAACATTATAAAAACGACTGATCAAATTTACGATCGTCGATTTTCCTGCTCCTGTCGGACCAACAATTGCATAAGATTCCCCTTCATTTACCCGGAAAGAAACGTGATTCAGAATTCGGACGCCGTCATCATAACTGAAGCACACATCCCGAAACTCCACTTCCCCTTTAACGGGCGGCATCTCAACAGCCCCTTCCTTATCATGTACATTGACCGGTGCATCAATGCTTTCAAAAATACGTTCCAGATAGGAAATTGCAGTCAAAAGCGAATTATAGAAATTGGAAAGGGTTGTGATGGGAGACCAGAATCTGGACACATATCCGACAAACGCAGTCAGAAGACCGACCGTTATTACCGTATCCCCGTGCATCAGCCAGCTGATACCCAAAACATAGATAATGGAAGTGGTAATGACGGTGATATTTTCAATTACCGGGCTTAAAATAAAGTTATATTTTACGGCATTCATCCATGCATTTCTTGCATCAAGGTTCAGCTCATTAAATACCTCGGTATTTTTACCTTCCCTTACGAAGGACTGTGTTACGCGAATGCCATTAACGCTTTCCGCAATATAAGCATTCAGATTGGACTGCTTATTACTCTGAATCTGCCAAGCTTTATGCTGCCTGCTTTTTACAAACAGAACGATTGCTGTCAGGATCGGAAGACCGCATAAACAAATCAGTGTAAATTTGACATCCAGATACAGCATGAAGATCAGAATGAAAACAAGACTGAACATATCCGTAATGGTATTTACAATACCATTTGACAACAGATCACTTAAGTTGTTTACATAGTTTACAACTCTTACCTGTATCTTTCCGTGCGGTTTGTCATCATAATAAGAAAAAGGCAGTTCCTGCAAATGTACAAACAATTCTCTTCTGAGATTATAAATCACACCCTGCCCCACATTGGCGGTTAATCGGATCTTAAATCTGGTAATAAATGCGCAGATAAAGGAGACTGCCATCATCAGAACACTGTTGAAAATAATCCGCCGGATTGCCTCCTGCTGTGTATAGCTGTGTTGGAAATTGGTCTCGGTAATGGTATCCATCACATTTTTCATAAAAATCGGTTGTAACATGGAAAGCGCACTCGCAATCGTCATGATGACAATTGCCGTAATAAGCTGTTTTTTAAACGGTCCAACATATGAAGCAAGGCGCATCAACTGTCCCATGTCAAACTGTTCTTCCAGATCTTCATCCTGGTTTATTTTATTTCTTGCCATGATCAGTTACCCTCCTTCTTTCCATTTTTAAAGCCCTTGACCATTTGATCAAATTCACCATACTGATGTTGGAACACCCGTCTGTAATAACCGTCCTGCGCAATGAGTTCATCATGCGTACCATGCTCAGTAATTCTGCCATCTTCTATGACCAGAATCTGATCCGCATCTTTAATGGACGAAATACGATGAGCGATAATAAACACGGTCTCTCCATTTAGTTTCTTCAAATCATGCTGAATCAGTGTTTCCGTTTCCATATCAACTGCAGAGGTTGTATCATCCAGAATAATAATGGAAGGCTCCTTTAGAATTGCTCTTGCAAGAGATATCCGCTGTTTCTGACCGCCTGAAAGTCCGATTCCGCGTTCACCGACAACCGTATCATAGCCATCTTCCATTTCCCTTATGAATCCATCCGCATCTGCCATTTTGGCTGCCCATTCTACTTTTTCAAACGGACAGTCCGGATCTCCGTACGCAATGTTTCCCTCGATCGTATCTGAAAACAGAAATACATCCTGCATGGCCAGTCCGATGCTGTCACGAAGCTGATGCAAATCCATATCTCTGACATCCACCCCATCTACCAGAACTCGTCCTTCTGTAACATCAAAAAATCTGCAAAGCAGATTCATGATTGTAGTTTTGCCTGATCCGGTAGCTCCAATGATTCCGATTGTCTGGCCTGCCTGTACACGAAAGCTCACATGATCCAGAATCGGTTCATCTTCCGCCTTATATGAAACATCTTCAAATTCCACATTTCCACTAAGCTTTTTGACTGTTTTGGGATATTGCGGAGTCATAATATCCGGTCTATCACAGATTGTTTTATATATTTTGACAACAGAAGTAGCAAACCTCTGATAATCGTTGATCAACCACCCGATCATACGAAGCGGATTATTCAGCATCCACAAATAGCTGTTGATCATAACCAGATTTCCAAGCGTCATATCACCACGAATACACATCACTCCGCCGACTACCATCAAAATAACAGTTAACAGCGAAGAGAGAAATTCAAAAATCGGAATATACTTTGTCCAGATCGTTGCAGCATCCAGTTCGGAATCACGATATGCCGCATTTTCTTTGTCAAATCGTCCGATTTCATAATTTTCCTTGGCAAATGCTCTTACAACACGATTTCCACTGATATTTTCCTGTACAAATGCATTTAAACTGGAAAACTGATCTCTGACATGCATAAATTTCGGTTTGATCGTTTTCGATTGTATAAACGTCACATACGCTGTTACCGGCAGCACAATTACCATTGCAAGACCGATTCTGTAATCAACGGAAAATATCATGACAAGCGCAATAAAAAACAAAAGCGCATTTTCATAAAGATTATAGATAACATAAGCGACAAAGTGACGAATTGCCATCATATCACCCGTCTGTCTGCTCATCAGATCTCCGGTACGATTGCGGTTATAAAACGCAAAATCTTTTTGCAGAAGATTGCGATATACACCATCCCGCATATCATAAAGCATATCCTGCGAAGATGTCTCAAACAGATACAGAAATATCAATCGCAAAACACTTCGCAGTACTGTAACTGCAATCATCAAACCAAGAAATTTCGGAAGAAGATCCATTTTGATATCTGTGCCATCCCCGATAATATGGTCTACAATAAACCCTGTAATTTTAGGATTCACGATGGCCAGTACAGAAGTTGCCGTAACAAGAATCAGTCCAACAGCAACCTTCCATCGGTATTTTTTCAGATAGGAATAGAACCACTGCATGGCAGTCATTCTGCTTTTTCTTTTTTCACGCATAAATAGATGCACTCCCCTTTTTTTGATTTCCCATTTTTCGGTAATATACTTCTAAATCCTATGTTTTCATATCTTTTTTATTTGACCGTATATACGATGATAGTCCGAAATTCAGATAATACAATGATATAAACTGTTCCATAATTGATATTTTCTGCTTTCTATGACACAATAGTTTATATACATGATCTTATCAAAAAGAGGTAATGACATATGATACACATTATCGGAATGGGGTATAACTACATGCATCCAAACGGTTGGCGCATCGAGCGGCCGGATGGACTTCCTTATTATCTTCTGCTGTATATTCGCAATCCCTTTCATGTTGTCATAAATAACTCCAATGAATACCATTCGGAACCTGCATATATTCTGTATCGTAAAGGTGATTCACAGCTTTTTTATCGTGAAAATGAGCCTTACGCAGATGACTGGCTTCATTTTGAAAGTTCTGATGAAGATCTGGATCTTTTTTTTCAGAATCTGGATATTCCATACAGCAGTGCAATTACCCTTTCTGCTGCATTGGATATTTCTACAGTTTTTCAGGATCTGGACATGGAGTTTCATAAGCGTGGTCAGCATCATGACCTGATAATGGATATGAAATTAAAATCCATGTTTTATAAATTCAGTGATATTTACCACGAAGAAACACTTGCTTCCGGTCAGCTGAATCAGTTCCGGCAGCGCTTCAATGAACTGCGCGGCCATATCTATCACAGCAATAATGCTGTACAAATCCAAAGTGTTGATGTGCTTGCCGCGCAGATGCACCTGAGTACTTCTTATTTTCAACATATTTACAAGGCACTATTTGGTGTCTCTGTTTTGCATGACGTTATAACCGCGCGCATTGAATACGCCGGCTATCTGATGCAAAACAGCGGCGATCCCATTAACCGGATCGCCGCTGCATGTGGATATGACAATATTGAGCACTTTACCAGACAATTTCGTAAGCTGAAAGGTTACAGTCCAAGGCAATATCAGAAACTTGCCCTGCAGATTAAAACAGAACCATAAACCTGACCCTCAATCTTTTTGCTTTATGCGCATCATTGCATACCCAAGAAAAATAAAAAGATATGGCGTTGATGTAATCTGTCCGAAAGATACTGTATTTCCCGCAAGATAGGAAGACAGCACCAATACCCCGATCAGTGCAGCATTCTGAAGATCACACGATTGATCTGTGTCGCCTAAATCTCCCGATACTTTTGGGCATTCCTTTTCCTGTTTCATAAGGCGTTGAACCAGAATGTTCTCAATGGTGAAAAGCATCCAAAGATAGGTCAGTACTCCTGCTGCCCCCTTTGTGACAAGCATGTTAAGCAAATCTCCATGTGCATTGGTCAGACGACTGTTCCCAAATTCATTTTGAATTTCCAGCATCACCTTTGGGATACTTGCTGCATAGGAGTCATACGCATCCTGACCTATCCCTATCATTTTATGAAGAGGCGACATGCTTCCATACATCTGAGCAGATATCCTCCAGATCAGCCCTCTTTCGCTTCCAAATCCGTCTGCTATCCTGCCGCTCATCTGCATCAGCAGCATTCCGATCGGAACAATCGTCAATATGTATGGTAATGTCAAAAGGAGTGTATCCCCTATTTTTTTCCCATTCCATTTCATACCGATCTCACTGCAAAGAAAATCCGCTGTAAGCAGAAAGACCGCTGTCATGCATAGGATCAGCCCAACATGACGCGTAATCAAAACGACAAAGCCTGCATCCTGTTCATAAGTATATTGTCCGGGAAACAGTCGCTGCAAAATACCGACAATTTCACAAGCAGCTCCCAAAAGTATCAGAAGATACAAAAAGCCTCTCCAATGGTCACGATTCCGCAGTCCTTGTATAAAAAGGACTGCATATACGGCAGCCAGGGACAATAATATGCTTTCTCCTCCCTGCGTCATTGCAGTCAACACTCCGATCAGACAGAATACGCTCAAAAAAATCTGTTCCCCAACCGTAACTCTGGTGCGAATCAAAAGTCCCATTCCCACAGGAAGAAACACTGCCAGAAATCCGCAATACCAATTAATGTTGCCCAATGTAGAGATGAACGAACGATCGCCACGCAGCGATGCAATCGGGTAAACATCAAACCGGTTTAACAGGCCCAACCCAAATACAAGCAATGCACCCAAAAGACAGCTTTCCAGAATTCTGGTATCCCATGCAAAAAAAAATCGAAAAGCAATAAAATAGAACAGGATCACTAATTCCGTCAGAAATCCCATTCTCCATCCATCTGTCCCCCAAAAAGATTCCTGGTGATTAAAGGAAAAACCAAAGGAAACGATTATGGAAAATACATAACACAAAACCGGAATTCTCATATAGTCTTTGTGATTCCATTTTGTGATTCCGGAAATTGCAAATAACATAAAAGGGAGCAGCACAGCAATTGTTCCCAGTGAAAGATTCCTGTAAAACAAATACTTTGCTTCTCCCAGTTCATAATATCCGTTTTTCATATATAGCGGAAGGGCAGTACACATCAGGAACAGGTATGCAAGCAGGATCATTTGGATACTTTCTGTGCAGGTTTCTACTCCGATTTTCTGCTTCTGCCGTATCATGCCTTTACCCCTTCTGCCTGCATTCTATCCTGAAACATCCGAAAAGACACTCCACTTGGCGTGATCTGATAAACCACCTCCTTATGCGTCACCGGATGCCTGAATCCCAAACGGTAGCTGCATAATGCGACCATATCTTCTCCTATTTCCTTCGCAAGCAAACGTGCCTTTTCATCCCCAAACCGATGATCTCCCAAAATTGGTGTACCGAGATGCTCCATCTGTGCTCTGATCTGATGAAATCTCCCCGTCAAAAGATGAATCTGCACCAGGGATAATACTGTTTCGATACCGGCAGCATCTGTTTTGCCAGGTAAAGTGTTCTGTGCAATTACCTGGTAGGTAAGTTCGGCTTTCTGCGCCTGTGGTATATTCTCCCCTGCAATTGTCACTTCCCCGCTTTCATGATCCCGCAGCAGATAATCCGTACATTTCCCTTCAGTTTGCTGTAAGGTACCAACTACAACCGCAAGATAATCCTTCTGCATTTTGTGACTCTGCAGCTGCCTGGTTAAATCAGCTGCTGCCTTTTTGTTCTTGCCAAACACCAGAATTCCCTCAACCGGCTGGTCCAGTCGATGAATCAGCGCCAGATAAGGTTGGGACGTATTTGCTCTTACAATCTCACTATTTTGCCTGCAGTACTTTTTTCTTTCTCTTACCAGGTGTGTTTTCAGTGCACTGACAAGATCCATACATCCAAGCTGGCTACCTTCCGTTGCCATTCCGGCTGGCTTTACGCAGACCAGAATATCATCGTCTTCATACAAATATGCTATCGTTTTCATACTGCCTTTTATACCTTGAACCGGTATCCAACTCCCCAGATGGTTTCAATATACTGCGGATTGGATGTATCATATTCAATTTTCTCACGAATTTTTTTGATATGTACCGTTACCGTTGCAATATCACCAATGGAATCCATATTCCATATTTTTCTAAAAAGCTCTTCTTTCGTAAATACATGATTGGGATTTTCCGCAAGAAAAGTCAGTAAATCAAATTCCTTTGTCGTAAAACTTTTCTCTGCGCCATCAATATATACACGCCTTGCCGTTTTGTCAATCTTCAGTCCGCGGATTTCCACCATATCATTCTGTTTCTGTCCGGATCCCACCAGTCTGCTGTATCTGGACATATGTGCTTTTACACGTGCTACCAGTTCAGACGGACTGAAAGGCTTCGTGATATAGTCATCAGCGCCAAGACCAAGTCCCCTGATCTTATCAATATCATCCTTTTTAGCTGATACCATCAGAACCGGAAGATCCTTTTTCTCCCTGATATGTCTGCAAACTTCAAAACCATCCATTCCGGGTAGCATCAGATCCAAAATGACCAGATCAAAATCTCCGGATAATGCCGTCTGCAATCCCGTATCTCCACGGTTCTCAATTGTTACCTCAAAATCACTGAGTTCAAGGTAATCCTTCTCAAGATCCGCAATCGCCTCTTCATCTTCTACAATCAGTATTTTACCCATTTTTCTGCTCCTTTGCGTTTTTCTTTTTTCAGGCTTCGTGAGCCGTTGTGTCTGCTTCTGAACCGGTATGCTCTTCCATATATTTTCTTAATACAAAATGCATGCAGGTTCCTTCTCCTTCATGACTGGTTGCCCATATGTACCCGCCATGGTCTTCAACAATTTTTTTCACAATCGATAATCCGATCCCGCTTCCGCCATGTCTGGAATTTCTGGAAGAATCTGTTCTGTAAAATCTGTCAAAAATATTGGGAATATCTTTCTGCGCAATTCCTTTTCCATTGTCTTCTATTTCAACCCGAATGGAATCAATTTCATCCAGGATACGGATGTCAATCTGCCCGGTACCATCATCCCGATCCAGATATTTTACACTGTTACCAATCACGTTATTCACTACCCGTTTGAGCTGTTCCGGATCCGCTATGATCATGGTTTCCGGCGAGGTCAGATTACTGTAATTAAGCTTGATGCTCTTACTCTCCATATCCATTCCGACTTCTTCAATACAGTCCCTGAAATAATCAGCAACATTGATACGATGAAAGTTATATGGGATCCGGTTGTTATCAATACTGGAATAGAGTGTAAGTTCATTGATCAGGTTGTTCATATCATTTGCTTTATTATAGATCGTTCTGACATATTTCATCTGTTTTTCAGTTGTATCGGCTACTCCTTCAATTAAACCCTCTGCATATCCTTTGATAGCTGTGATCGGTGTTTTCAAATCATGCGAAATATTGCTGATCAGCTCCTTATTCTGTTTCTCATGTTCAATTTTCTCATCCGCAGACTCCTTCAGCCGAAGCCGCATATCCTCATAATTTCGGTACATCAGCCCGATTTCATCTTTTTCATCCTTGGTCGGAAGCATATAATCAAAATTACCATCTTTGATATACTGCATCCCAATACTTAGTTCTCCAATTGGCTTAAATAGTGCTCTTTTGATCCATGAAGTCAGCATCAGGGCTGTAAACAGCAATATCAGGAGCATTGCAACACACATATCAATCAGAAAAACACCTGATATCAGGCTTCTGACCGTAATAACAATAAAAAGACTTCCCTTCGCGCCATCTGCAAACATAAAATCCATTTGCTTGACAAGTCTTCTCCCATCATTAAAAAAGATTCCTGTCTTGCGATCATCACTGTAGCCATATGCCGGAAGATTTTCAAACATTTCGGAAATGTCTTCCTCACTCCCGTTATAATAGATGCTGTTGTTTTTTCGAACAATGATAAATGCTGATTGTTCCAGGAGTTCTTTATTAATGCCATCCAGATAATCCGTTTTTTCAAGAATAGCTGGATCATTTTTGCGATCCGTCTCCACTTCCGTAAAAATATCTTCTGCCGTTTGCTGGTAATTCTCATCGTTATCCAGGACAACCCCACGATTAAATGCATTCTGTTTATCATGCGTCATCGCAGTACCAATTCCGATAAATGCTGCAGCAGTAAGTGCCAGCGGCAAAATCACAATTGTAACACCTGTTATGATCAATTTGGTCCGTAATCGCACTTTGTATACCTCCGGATCTGCAATTATCTGGCATATATTCATATCTGTTATTGTAACATGATTTTTTACACTTGTGCAGAGATTGCACCGCATTATCAAGTTCTATAACCTTCATTGGGTGACATTGTAACATGAATCCGACCATTTTTGAGAAAACAAATATTAAAACATCCTAAAAAAACAGAGAACTGAAGTGGGGAAAGTGTCTGCACTTTTCTCTTCCGTTCTCTGTTTTTGTAAATTAAAATTCCATCTTACTCTTGTAATCAGTATTTCAGGGAAATATCTCCCACAGATCCTGACATTTGCATTGTTCCCGCCTTACCATCCTGCGAAAAAGATTTTCCACGATCATCATTATTTACTTCCACATCACCTACAGATGTTTCCAGATCCAGCTTCCACATGGAAAGATCCGTATCAGACGCAACCTCTATATCCCCGACACTGGAAGATATATCTCCGGAGGTAAAGCCACAGTCTTTTGCTTCAATATCCCCTGTATCCGTCTTAATAACGGTATCCCCAAGCTCGGAATCACGAATATTGATGTCGCCTGTATTGGACTTTATGCTGCTGACCTGTGTCTGTATCCCTGATATATTTGTATCACCTGTTGCAGCATCTGTCTGCACGTTTGTCAAAACCGTTCCTTTGGGAACCGTTACTGTCACATGACAGCGCTGGCTGTTAAATCCCCATATAAAATGAAAAGATACCGATCTCTGTGAAATAACCAGTTTTCCGTTCTGTACATTATATTCCGGCATGAGTCCTGTAGATGCGTCACAGCGAATACTGTAGGAATCTCCTTGCTGAACTGTCAGATCCATTACTGCTGATTCCGCTTCAATTGCTGTAAATGCATCGAGCGTCTGCTGTTTGATCCCGCCAGAGGTGTCCGATTCTTCATCCTGATCCCATTTATCCCATGAAAAATAATCTCTCCCTGAGGCAAAGCCGATCAGTCCATGTCCCACATGATACAGTAATCCAGTGAAAATGCATACTATCGTGATAATTGTCAAAATTCCCAAATATGTTTTTTTATTCATCTGTTGTCATTTTCCTTTCCGCAGTTTTCAATAATAACTTTTTTGATAATTGCCGCTACCGGAAAAATAATCCATGTAATATACCAGTCAAAAGTCATAAAACTCCAGATCAGATACAGGCAGGTTACAGTCGGCTGATAAACAGACATCAGTGTAGCAAGCGTTTTATTATCAAAATGTACCGCTTTGCCCTTTCCGTTTTCATATGCGTATCCGCCAGCAACCGTATCTGCACGGTTTAAAGACAACAACATGTTATAACCCGCCTTTTTCTCTGAAGCAATGATGATCATCATAACCCCGATACCAATAAAGCACAGCATTACCATCACTGCGATCATCATTACCATACCCTCTGAATTAATCAGCAGGATTCCAAATACACTGACCGGTATTACACTGACAATCAGCAAAATCATCCCGATTGTCATCAGAAGTGCATGACTGCTTCTGAAATTATCCCGCTGCAGTTTGACAAACTCGGCTGTCGCATAATCCAGACTGCATCTTTCCTGTTTGAGAAATGCCCATTCATTCATTTTTACACTGCTGTAAATAAACAAACCGACCGCAGCTGCAATAAAAATGAAAAGGAATGCAACACCTGCTGCCATAGCCATATCTTCCTGTCTTCCTCGAAGCGGCAAACCCGCAGCCAGCATACATCCTGCCGCACAGGTAATGCAAAGGAATACCCCAAGTCCTATCATAAATCCTGCTGATGCCTTATCTTTTAAGTACGCTTTTGCATCATCCATTGTCACGGTTCTGTCAGTCGATTCCTGACCCTTGTTTATGACAAGACTGATTCCAAGTGTCTGCGCCAGCTCGTCCAAATTTCCAAACTCAGATATGACAATCCCAACCGCTTCATTCTCTGCTTTACCTTCTGCAATCAGTTCTGCATATTTATCTTCCATCATCTGCCAAAGTTCATCTTTGGCTTTCAGAACCTCTGCTGTATTCGGAAGTCCTGCAAACATTGTTTCCAGATAGTTTCTGATCGTTTCCATTATTCAATCCCTCTCTCAATAAAATGCTCTATCACATCTTTGGTCAGCATCCATTCCTCACATTTCTCGTGATAATATGCTTTTCCATCCTCTGTAATACTGTAATATGTCCTTCGTTTTCCATTTTCAGCATTTTCGTAATAGGAATGTATATACCCATTTTTTTCCATTCTGGCAAATGCTGAATATAATGTCGTTTCTTTAATCACATATTTTTCTTCGGACAGATTCCTGATCTGTCGTAAAATCTCGTATCCATAGGATGGTTCCTTCAACAGGAGATAGAGTATCATTGTATCATTATATCCGCGAATCACATCGCTGCTGATACCCGTCATCTTAATCCTCATTCCTGCACAATTGTGCTCTTATTCATTTTTAATACGTTTGTCGTTGCTTCGACTGTCGTTGCTTTGTCTGTCGTACTACGTCTGTCGTGGTAAATATACCGCAGTTTATTCCATCTGTCAACCTATTTTTTCAAAAAAAGAAATGTCTGCAATAACAGCACATTTCTGGACACTTCTTTTGAAATTGCTGCAATCAAAAAGCCTCCGCCGGGACTTTCCCATCCAGGCGGAGGCCTTAATCTGTCAATATATTGTTTATTTACCGAAATATCTGCCTATAAGGATTTTGCATCTGCCTTAATTTTATGCTGATTAAAGCAGCCATATTTTTTTCACTTACACGCTTCTATTTGTTGTGCCTCAAAAGTATGTATTACACACAACGATATAAAAATTCCAATCACAATAAGACAGAGGTTCATTATCATTGGCAGGGTACGATTAACCTGGGATAAATATCCTGCTATCCCGACTACCGGTGTACTGGCAAGCAGCATAACTGCAAAAATGAGGCTGTTTATCCGCGCCCGTTCTTTTCCCGGAATAACAATGGACATCATTGCTTCCAACAAGGGACCCAGAACTGCCTGTGATAGTGCCTCGCAAAAAACGTCAAAAAATATAGTCCATAAGGCGCCCATCGGAAGGAATAGTAATAATGCCATCAGTCCAAGCATATGCAAGCCCATACCCGCAAGAAGTGGTAACCGGATTGTACCTCCGCGAATTTTAATATGCGGGCTGACCAGCAGATAGACTCCTATCGAAGTGATTGATGTTACCAGTGGAAATACAGAAAGCAGTGCGTAACGCACGCCATATGCTTTTGTAATAAATAAAGGCCAAAATGTAGCCTGGATATTATTGTAGCAGGTTAAAACAATTCCCAGGATTACACACAATAACAATCGAGACTGCTTAAGGGCAATAAAGAACTCATATAAACCGCCAAAAGCAATAGACGCCAAAGGCTGTCCCTTGCATTTCTTGATACAGCTTATCCCCTCCGCACTCTCAGTGGACATACGATACTGCAGTATAAATTTTATTGACATAAACCCCATGGAGACGATATAGACCAAACGCATCGTCGGCACCAATGTAAACCGGTCAATACAAAGACCAACCAGAGGCGAGATAAACCCTGAAAATAATCCTACCAGATTTAGTATCGCCCAAATATTCACGAGCTTCTCCGAATGACCGTCTTCAACAATCAAGCAGCTGAAAGAGTTATTTACTACCTGCTGCATGCTGTTAAAAAATACTGCTAAAATAAAAAATGGATAACCTTTGGCGGTTGCCCATAGAAGACAGGGTACTGTCCAGCTGAGCAGGCCAAATAGCAACATCATGCGGCGCCTGCCATACTTATTTACAATTGCACCGGAAAACAATCCCCATATAAGCTGCATGCCAAGTCCCAAACTTACAACCATGCCTATTTGTTTATCCTGCAGCCCAATAGCCGCCATATATATTGATGCAAAAGGTAAAAATAAATTGTAGGGAATTGCCCATAAAGGCTCTAAAAAAACGCACGCTTTTTGATTTCCTTCAAGTGAACGCAATGTTCTCCAGAGAGGATGAGAATATTTCATATTTTATATCTCCTTTATTATTGAATAGCATCAACTCCTTTCAACATAGATTCACCGGTTGGAACCATTGGAACAACTTCTTTTACAAGCATCCTGTTAAACATATTATAATTTCTCCCGTCTTTATCGTAATTCTGTAATAAAATTCTATCAGAATAAAAAAATTGTTATTAGCAAGATCCGTCGGCACGATCAATCGATTCGTTTATAAAATCTGAAAAAGAAATTCATTCACCAGCTTATATCATCACAAACAGACTCATCATAATTGTATATCATATTTCCTTAAATCCCAAATGAAATCGGTATGATGAATGCCTTCCCTTTTTGTGTGTACTACGTAAAAGAACTCCTACAATCCTTTATTTGCAAAAGATTGTAGGAGTTCTTTAAGCTACCAGAGTATCTGCGGCCGACTTATTTAAAATATCTGTCATGAAGTCCCTGAAATGCCTTACCATGTCTGGCTTCATCACGAGCCATTTCATGAACCGTATCATGAATTGCATCCAGGTTCAGTGCTTTTGCTCTCTTGGCAAGATCAAACTTACCTGCAGTTGCACCGTTCTCTGCCTGAATTCTCATTTCAAGATTTTTCTTGGTGGAATCTGTAATGACTTCACCCAGAAGTTCTGCAAATCTGCTTGCATGATCTGCTTCTTCAAATGCTGCCTGACGGTAGTACATTCCAACTTCCGGATATCCTTCTCTCATTGCAACTCTGCTCATTGCAAGATACATACCAACTTCTGAGCATTCTCCGTTAAAGTTTGCTCTCAGATCATTCATAATATCTTCCGGTGCACCCTGTGCTACTCCAACAACGTGCTCAGCTGCCCATTCCATTGTTCCTGTCTGTGCAACAAATTTTTCTGCCGGGGCTCCACACTGCGGGCACTTCTCCGGTGCCTTATCTCCCTCAAATACATAACCACATACCTGACATACCCATTTCATAGTCTTTTATCTCCTTTTTATTTATTTGTCTGACCAAAATGGTCAGTGCATTCATATTACGCATATTGCCTACTTCTTCAGACACTTTTCACAGATTCCGTAAAAATAAACCTTGTGCCCTTCAATCTTACCATTAAAATGTCTGGCCGCAGTCTCATCAATTCCCCGGATACTGTCCATTTCCAAATCAATCACACTCCCGCAGTTATTACATATAAAATGATTATGTTCACTGATATCTGCGTCAAAATGTTCCAGACCATCTCCCACACGAAGCTTTTGTATTTCCCCAATTTCCGAGAGCAACATCAGATTTCGATAAACTGTTCCAAGACTTATATTGGGATAATCCTTTCTGACTGCATTATATACCGCATCAGCAGTAGGATGATCTTTCCGTGTTTGAAGGAATTCTTTAATTACCGTTCTTTGTTTTGAATATTTGAGTGCCATGCGCCTTCCTTCTCTAATTAGTAATGATTACTGTTATTACTATAGCACAAAAAGCTGGATAGTCAATAGATTTATGAAAATATTTTTCTCTTTTTCTTCAGACTGGTCATTCGATATTTTATCTGCTACAATTGCAGATACAGATAACCAACCATATTTGCTGTTCAAAGCCTGTTTACAGCGGTTTTGTTTCAGTTTTTTACAGGAAAGGATTTCAAAATGGATAAAATTGCAAGTTTTACCATTAATCACCTGGTTTTGGAGCCGGGTGTGTATGTTTCAAGAAAAGATCAGGTTGGTAAAGAGATTATTACCACTTTTGATCTTCGTATGACTGCGCCAAACAGAGAACCTGTCATGAACACGGCAGAGGTTCATACCATTGAACATCTGGGCGCAACCTTCCTTCGAAATGATCCGGAATATAAGGATCAGACCATTTATTTTGGACCGATGGGCTGCCGTACAGGATTTTACCTTGTTCTGGCAGGTGATCACACCTCACGTGACATCATGCCTCTTATTACCAGAATGTATGAATTTATCAGAGATTATAAAGATGCCGTTCCAGGTGCAAGCCCCCGTGACTGCGGAAATTATCTGGATATGAACCTTGGTATGGCAAACTGGCTTGCAGCGCGTTATCTAAATAATACCCTCTATCACATTTTAGATGATCATCTGATTTATCCGGAATAACTGCACAAGGGCTATACCAGAACAAACACGAATTCGTTTTTCTACCTATTTAGATACAGGAAAGAGGATTATTTATGAAATTTGGGATTATCGGTGCAATGGATGTGGAAGTTGCTATGCTGCAAAAAGATATGCAGATCCTACGCACATTTACCAAAGCTTCCATGGAATTTTGTGAAGGTACGATCGGTGGTGCTGCCGTTGTCGTTGTAAAATGCGGAATTGCAAAAGTAAATGCCGGGATCTGTGTACAGATTCTGGTAGATGATTTTGCTGTGACACATGTTATCAATACCGGCGTTGCCGGTTCTCTTGATGCCCGTATCAATATTGGCGATATTGTTATTTCAACAGACGCCTGTTATCACGATGTAGATGCAACTGTTTTCGGATATCAGAAAGGGGAAGTTCCGCAGCTGGGGCTTCGCGAATTTCCTGCTGACGAATGGCTGCGTAAACAGGTACAGGCTTCTTGCCGGATTGCAGATCCTGATCTTGCTGTTTTTGAAGGACGTGTCTGCAGCGGCGATCAGTTTATTGCAGATAGTGCTGTAAAAGAAGCCATTCGTAAAGAGCATAATGGTCTTTGCACAGAAATGGAGGGGGCTGCTATTGCACAGGCCTGCTACCTGAACCACATCCCCTATGTGATTATTCGTGCCATTTCGGATAAAGCAGATGGAAGTGACGTTGTCGATTATCCTGTATTTGAAAAAAAGGCGGCACATGACTGTGCTGCCCTGGTGGAATATATGATGAAACATCTGAATCTGTAATCTATACAACCTGAAACGTTCTATGAAAAAGTGCGTCCTCTGTTTTTGGGACGAACTTTTTATAGAAAATCAGGTCTGTTCCCTGCATTTTTTCACTGAAATTCTCTCTCATGCTTTTTAAAAAAGTCATAAAAAACCCTGACATTTCCAAGCTGTGTCCATTTCCTGACATCAACCGGTTCTTCATCCAGATCATATATCTTGGCCCCGCGCATGGATAATAAGAAGGGCGAATGTGTTGAAATAACAAACTGACAATTATAAAAGCGCACAGAATCTTCCAGAAACTGTAACAGTTCCTGCTGTCTGTCGGGAGATAAACTGTTCTCCGGCTCATCCAGAAGATACAACCCGTTTTCTTTGATTTTATCCGTAAAATACATCAAAGCGCTTTCTCCATTGGAATGCTCACGCACATTGCCGGAGAGATTTTCCCGTACATATTTAGACTGCGTTTTACTTCTTGCCATACATACCTTTTTCAGCTGTTCATAATCATCCAGCGATTTCATCTGAAACTTTGCATATTTTGCATCCAGATAATCCTGAAAAAGTTCTTCTCTTTTGCAGTCAACCCCATCATTAATATTCCGGATATTCAACATAAAATCAAATACATCATCACTTGTGATAACGCAGCTGTCTTTTGTAATTCTATGCTCTGTTTCATACGCACACAGCGCAAGGAAATCCTCATAGAAATTACTCCTGTTATATCTGGCCTGTCTGACAAGTCCCAGTTTTTCAGCCATAATATTCAGTGCTGTTGTTTTACCCGATCCGTTTCCGCCATACAGGATTGTTACTGGTTCAAAATCCAGTCTTTTCAGCTGATGCCGCGACAAAATCTGAAACGGATATACGGTATCATAGCAGGTCCGTTTAAGTCCCATAATAAAATCATACTCCTCTTCCGCATCCGGAAAGGAAAACTGTGAGAGATATAGCATACGATAAAGCCTTTCCTTTTTTGATAAACTCCCGATAATCAACGGGATCTAAATAAATCAGTAATAAATCTTAGCTTCTTCCAGCATCTCATAACGATTCTTCCGCAAAGATATCTTACTGACACAACAGTTTTTCTGATATTTTCCATCCCAGAAACGATCCAGCCCCCATCCCTGCACATAAGCTCTAATGGAAGCATTGCAGGCAGCGTGTGCTACAATCATGACTCTCTCATATTTTTCTTCGTTGCTTTCAATCTGTTCTTCCAGAAAATTCTTTGTCCGCATACAAAGCGTTTCGAGTGTCTCTCCGTTTTCCGGTGCTCTATACTTCTGTGGCGCAGAAAAAAAGAAGTGAAACGGTTCCTGTTCATTTTGCATCAATTCTTCTACTTTCTTACCTTCATAATCTCCAAAACACAGTTCTTTTAATCTGTCATCTCTGATAATCGGGATATTTCTGTGCCCACGTATCAGATTCGCCGTTTCAAATGCACGGATTAAGGGTGATGAGAAAATCGCATCGAACGGTACTTCTTCCAGGGCTCTTCCTGTAATTCCAGCCAGTTCGCGCCCATATTCACTCAGCTCAATATCAGATTGTCCCTGCAGAAGATGTACATGATTCCATTTTGTTTCGCCATGTCTGATTAAATAGATTTCCATTTTATTTTCTTTCCGTTTTGATTTCTGTTTTAATTTCTATTTGAATTTATATTTGAATTTCCCCAATATTGCCTTTTTACCTGGAGGAAGCCGTCAATGCATCATCTGTATTACTGTCCAGTTTGTCCAGATCATAGGTCAGGCTCTGTTCCCCTGCTGCATAAGGAGCCAGTGCATCCTGCGGAAACAAAAATGTAATCGTATGATTGTCTCCCAGATACCAGATCATCTGCCCTTGTGTCTCTGGTGTATCCATCATACTCTGGATACTGCCCGTCAGATTATCCGGATCCATAAAAGTTTCCCGTCCGAACGCATTGAGCAGATTTTTTGCAAGACGTGCCGCTAAACTGTCTGTACCTGTTACCAGATCACTGAGTTTTACTTCCGCTCCCGTCTCTGTATCATAAGTGTATGCTCTGTGCCCGGTACTTGGATGCGCACCATGCATATCCGAATAATCCTCCGTTACAAAACTGAAATACTGTGCATCTGCACGCATAATCGTCAGTTTCGTATCAAACTCATAGGGCGTTGTCACAAAAGCGTCTGCCGCATTCATCATATCTGCAGCCTCATCTGCATAATCCGAAATATTCTTCTGCGTCAGATTTTCTTCTGCTTTATTAAATTTCTGAAGCGCCTTTCCAAGTCCTGTATCTGCAAGTTCTGATGGAAGGACAAACTCCTGATAGGATCCTTTTACCGATTCTGTTCCATCTTGAGATTGTCCGCTATAGTTTTTTGTCTCTTCCTGGATTTGATTATAAACCGCGGGATCAAATGCGGAAACCCCATCCGATGCGCTTTGTTCTGCTGCAGCGTTTTCTGTGGAAGCCGTTTCCGCCGCCTGTGTATTTCCAGTCTGTACCTGCACCGGCTTTTCTATTTTTTCTACAGATACGGTATATGCGCCTACATCTGACTGGTCTGTCCCACATGCCAAAAGCAGTGCAGCCATTGCTGTAATTGTTGCCCCTGTTATAATCTTCTTTTTTTTCATGCTTTTCCTCTATTTCTTATGCTGTAATTTGTATGCGGTTATTTCATGTATTATTATTCAGTATGTTATAAATATTTTTCATGTATTCCCGGATTTTTCACTCTTCTATTCTGTAAAAGCTTCCATCAAAAATGTTACCGGCCGGATACCGTCCGGGCAGCAGCCAATATTTACGCCATCCTGTTTTTGCCATGGTGTATAGGTTGCACCTGCAGATAAAGCTGCTACTTTCGGATAAATACTCACCCATGCCCAGGGGCAAAAGCCTTCCGGCATTTCTGCGCCGCCCTTATAGAGGAAGGTATCACCTTCCTGATAATAATCACATTCCACATCTTTTCCGTCCGTCAGATATTTCTCCGCAAGGTCTTCATAGAGTTGTTTCCGAAGAACGGTTATTTTTACTTTTATCATTTCTTCCTCCATTTTGAACTTTTTGAAAAAGCACATCCGTGAAATCTGTGTGTATCGTTTTTCATTTGTAATCAGGAAAATTTATACGCAGGTGCAACGCTTCCACGCTTTTGCTCTTTCGTATTTCATGCAAACATATGATAGCATAAAATGTCGCTGCGGTCGAACGTATATTCTTTTCATCTGCTGATCCCTTTTTACATAAAAATAAGACGCCCTGTTCCGATCATCCGTCAAGGCGCCCTATTCCTATTACCATTTTATGGAGAGTTATATCTCTTGTTTACATACAGAACCTTTTCGGAAACAAATCTGTTTTATGACCGAAAGATAGAGCATACACAGCGCCATACTCAGAATCATACCACCAACTATATCGGTCAGCCAGTGAACCCCTGAAATCAGTCTGCCAATCACCATAAATCCTGTAAATAAAATGATCATTATCTGCAAAAAACTGCACAGTTTGTTCTTACGGATATAGGTACGCAGCTGCAAAGCCGCAGTCGGCATAACACACATGACCAGGAGGGTGGTGGAAGATGGATAAGATGCCTCCAACTCCCCTTCGATCAATACCGGCCTGTAGTTGACCGGGAAAATTTCAAACAGAATATAGGCTGCCATAACAACGATATAGAAACCGCCAAGGACCAGAAGATTTGCATCCACTTGATACAGACTTTTTCTTTTCAGCAGCTGCATCATCCCGCATAATCCAAACCCTACTACTGCCAGAAGCGGAACAAGCCCAAGCCAGTCCGTCAACGTATAGATGAACAGATGAACGCCCGTCAGTTTATGAAACCATTCATTTACCGTTGCAAATCCGACTGCGGAATTTTCCGGTCCGATCCGTTGTACATCCACACATTGTATTGCAATTGTCCATAACACAAAAACAATAAAAAGTATTCCCGTTCCAATCCATGTGCTTCCTTTTTTTCTTTTGTTTGTTTCTCTCATTTTTTTGATCCTTTCAAATTTGTTTGTGGCCTTATGCCTAAACAGACTTTATTGGATCTTTGTCAAATGGAAAAGAAACGCCTCGTCACATCCGTGACACGAAGCGTATCATTCCCATTTAATCAGCATCAGAGTCTTAACAATCAGAAAAAAGAAAGTAAACATGGCAGCATATGGTTGCAGACTGATCATAAAAATCAGCGTACCAAAAGTACTCAATAATATCGAAACTTTTCTTTTGGCAGTGATCCAGAACGTTTTTGTGCAGTTCTGCAGTGCCAGGGTCAGAATACCACATGCAACAAGCCCCGCAACAATAATCAGATAGGTTATCCACAAATAAAATTCATACTCGGTTAAGGAAAGTAAAGAAACCTCATATATTGTCCCGCCGATTTTCTGTCCGAAAAACGGCAGAAACAGGAACATCAAAATACTGCAGTCCAACAGGCCAAATACCAGATCACGAAAATGATTTTCCTTCTTTCTGCTTTCATTTTCTGCAACAGAAAGAAGTTCCTCCCCCGATAGCAGTTCATCAATTGACACAGAAAAATATTTGGATATTTCCTTTAGGGAATCAATACCGGGATACCCTCTTCCGGATTCCCATTTCGAAATTGCCGTACGGGATACAAACAAATCTCCCGCCAGTTCCTCCTGTGTCAGATTTTTCTGTTTTCGCAGTTCCTGCAATTTTTCATTAAATTCCAAAACGGTTCCTCCCGGTGTAACGATGATTCTTCCATAAACCCTTGTTTCAAAGCACTTTTTCCATCAGGACAAATTGTCCCATCCGCCATTCTGCACTACCGGTTATGCAGTATCCTGCATGTTCATATAATCGCAGCGCATACGGGTTCTGCGAGAAAGCATCCAGCCGCAGCGAAGTACCGCCTGCCGCTTTGGTATCCTTCTCAATCTGTATCAGCATACGTCTGGCAATTCCCTGATTCTGAAATTCAGGATTGACACACAGACGATGAAGTACATAATAATTCCCGTTCTGCTCGGCCCAGCTGGCGGTATCATATTCCGCATCACATTCTTTACTCAGCACATAGATCCCTGCAAGCTGTCCGTCAAGCATGCCAACTGTCAGTTGCTTCTGCTCAATATCTCTTAAAAAGTCTGACCGTGCAGGATATTTTTCATCCCATTGGCAGATTGCTTTATGGTTCATTTCTGCGATTGCCTTCTGAATCATCCCGCAGATCAGATCAAGATCTTTTATGGTTCCTTTTCTATACTGTATTTCCTTTTCCATCTTCTTCCCCGCAATTTTACCTTTCAGCCGCTTACCTGCCCGGATCATCCGGCCTATCTTTTAGAAATTATTCAGAATCAGTGCTGCACCGGATACCATCAGCATAACAATTACCACTCTTTTGATCATTTTCTCATTCAGGAATCTGCTGCTCCACATCCCCGCAACAAGCCCCAGAAGCATAAACGGTGCCAGCGTGAGTGCTTTTGTAAACGAAGCTGCTGTCAGAATTCCAAGATATGCATAGAGAATCAGGCGAAAGGTATTTTCTATAATAAAGACAATACAGATATTCCCCTTAAAAGCATTGCTGTCATCCGTCACACGGTTCACAAATGCACCAAGAAGTGCTCCGATTCCATATAATCCGCACAGAACACCCGATAAGATTCCGATCAGAACAAGTACCAATTTGGAATTCCCGAAAGTGCGCTTCCCCATTTCCCGAAAAAGCATTTCCGCGCCGACTGCCACAATAACAAATCCAAAGAAGATCTTGATTAAGTGTGTATCTGTGTTTTTCAAAAGAAACATTCCGGGAATACTTCCTGCAAGAACCAGTAGCGAAAGTGGCAGGCAAATTTTCCATTGGATCTGCTTTCTCTTTTTCCAGGCAATGATGAAATTGGACGGGTATCCCAGAATCAGTTCAATCGGAGAGATATTAATATTATTGTTCTCAAAACTTAAAATGGTATTAAATATAAGTGTATTGGCAAATCCGCACAGGCCTTTGATAAAAAAAGCGCATACGGTAGCGATGATCCACCATATCATATCTGTTTCTCCCATGCACAAAAAACTTCGCATATGTATGCCTTTTTTCTCAGACATGACCCATATGCGAAGTCTTTTTATTTTCCAGCATACAACATTTTCAGAAGCAGACCTAGTACCTGATCCTGTTTTTTTCAGATTTTAAATGCGGATACATATTTTTCAATTCGTTCTGCAGAATCCGATACTGTTTCTGCACTGGTATCAACACCTTTACTTTCATCCGCAACATGGGAAGCACTAACAGCAAGTGAATCAACCGTTGCCGTAACTTCCTGCGTACTGGCTGACTGTTCCTCTGAAATCGCTGCAACTGATGTTGCAATTCCGTCTACATTGCCGATTTTTGTGATCATATTTTTGACGGTCACTCCTGTTTCATCCAGATTACTGAAAATCTCCGCAAATGTACTTCCTGCAATTGTAACTGCATCCATACTGCCACTTATTCCCTGCATATTATCTTTGGATTTCTGCGACAACGCTTCAATTTCTTTTGTGATATCCTGAATGATTTTGGCAATCTGCGTAGTTGATTGCGCGCTGTCAGATGCCAGTTTTCCGATCTCACTTGCAACAACTGCAAATCCTCTTCCTGCTTCTCCTGCTCTTGCCGCTTCAATGGATGCGTTTAGAGATAACAGATTTGTCTGTTCTGCAATTGAATTGATCATTTCTATAATGGAATTAATCTTTTGCGCAGATTGACCCACTACCTCTACCACATTGTTCATTTCTGACATGGATGTTGCCATCGCCTGCATACCCTGCTGAACATTTTCCATATCACGCTGACCGTTCTGCGCTTTTTCAACAAGGGTTGTGAGCGTTGTATTGGCAGACTCACCCTGCTGCATGAGATCTCCTACCTCTGTTGCCAGTTCTGCCGCATTGGTTGCCAGTTCCGTAACCGCAGAGGTCATTCCATCCATTGCATCCTTAATCTGTTCCATGGAAAGAGATTGTTCTGTTGCCTGCTGGTTTAACTGGGAAGACGCGTCTTTACTGTTCTCAGCTTCTGCAGTAAGCTGCTGTGTTACTTTTTGTATCTCTCCCATCGTATCACGCATTTTTTCTACAAAATCGCGCATACAGTTATTCATCACACCAATTTCATCTGCTCCGCCAACCGGAATTTCAACTGTGAAATCTCCGTTTGTAATCTTCATGATAATTGCTGTCAGCTTACGCACGGGTTTTGATACAATAATATATATTACTTTTGCCATAACAAATGAAATAATAATAATGATTACAAGCATTAGCCCATAGCAAATTCCCTGGAATGTATATAGTCTTTTTAAAACCGTATCTTTTTTAACTGCGGAAATAAGTGTCCAATTGGTTCCGACTACTTTATGAAGCGCTATATAATATATTTTCCCATCATTTGCGTAAACCTCTCTTACTTCTGATGTTCCCTGCTGTACATAGCGCTCTACTGCAGCCAGATAATAGTCATCCGCATGCTGTGATGCTTTTGTTCCATTATATTCACTTTTTACATAGGACAAAATCACATCTCCGTCCAAAAGCATGGAATTACCGGTTTTCATGGGTTTCAACTGACTGATGTCCGATACAATTCCTGCAAGGCTCATATCTGCAGCTGCAACACCGGTTCTGCCATCCGGCAGGTTAATTTTTCTGGAAACAGTAACTGCCAGCTTTTTTGTTGTCGAATCGAGATAAGGAACTCCAAATGCAAATGATTTGCCATGCTGCTGACCTTCCTTATACCATTGCCTGTCTGTAATTACAAAATCCGCGTCCGGTTTCCATCCGGAGGGATCAATCCATGAACCGTCCTGTGTACCAATGTACATTCCGCTTGGCATACTGCCGTTTAGTGACATGGTAGATTTTAAATATTGTACCCGTGCTGCATCATCTGAAAACTTTATTGTTTCAATCGTTTTTGCCGACATTTCGAGTGCGCCTTTAATCTGGCTGATTTCGGTTCCAAACGTTTGTGCATTATAGCCTGTTTCCTGCACAAGACTATCTTTTGCAAGATTTACAATGATTTTTTCTGCTTCCGATGAAACAAAAAAAATTGTGAAAATAAATGCAGCAGCTGTCATTGGAATCAGAAACCGCAATAATTTTCCACTTACACTTTTTTTATATTTTTGTTCTTTTATTATTTCTATTTCGACTCCCTTCTTTTCTTTTTTTTGCCTTTTGTCTGCCTTAACTGTCAATTTACTGCCCTCCCTTTAAGCACGAAAAAATGTAACTGTCTAAAGTCACAAGAGAAAATGGCTTCAAACAGTTACCAGAAATGACCACTGTGTATTATAAACATATTTTTTCTGAAAATGTATTCTGTTTTCTCATAAAAATGTTTTTTATATGAAATAATTCATATTTTTATGATTTTTTAAAATTCGCAATGCAAAAACAATACACCAACTTATTTCTTCAAAATATATTAATTCTGTAAAGACTTCTGGTATCAATGCTGCTTATTTGACATACTTTGTCTCCTTCAAACTTTGGCCAGGTTTGAAGATAAAGTTTAGCATTTTTGTATAGTGGCGTAACTTTGATTTTCATTTTCAAAGCTTCTTTTTCATTGCATTTCATAAATCTTTTGATACCGATTTCCCATATCTGTCCTGTATAAAAATTATCTGCCTGTAATAAATCATTTTGATACATCTTTGCTGTATTTCCCTGATAATCAATATCCGCAAGAATTTCTTCTGCATTTGCATCAAGATGTTCCGATATCAGTTCATAAGTATTGCAGGATTCATCTTTCTGTATTTTCACAATTTTGCAGACTGCGGTATTTTGCAGTGAAGCAGCCATCTCATAAACTGCAAAATCCTCATATTTCACAAACGTTTCAGGTGTTTCCGCCTGTTTTATTTTTGTAAAGGAATCAGAAACAGTTTGCAAATTTGGCCACACTGCAAAATGTTCTTTCAGCTGATCCTGTACCATACACAAAAGATCATAACCATTTTCAGAATCTGGCACAATTTCACTCGCACTGATAAATAAATATTCTTTGCCACACGGCATGATTTTTGATGCATGTAAAGCTTCCTCACAGGTAAGCGTTATTATTACCGTTCCATCACTTGGACTTATTTCAAAATCGTACTGCGGATCATTATCCCCATAAAAGACATATGCATCTGCACCCCGCATTCCTGCACCATGCAAAATACAAAGCGGGGTTGCAAGAGCGCTCTTAAGTCTGCCATTTCCTATCTGCAAATTAAATGGATAAAAAAAGTAATCTCCATCGTGAATATCTCTTTGCGGATAGCACACAATTACTTCTCCCTGCGCATCATATGCGGTCAGCTCTTCCGCAATCTTTTCTGACATCCGGTAGCGTCTTTGATAATTATTTATAAAAAGGAATCCTTCTATAGTACCATTTTGCTTTTTTCCCCTTACAGCCGTCCGAAGACTCGTCAGATCGCCTGGCTTTTGCGGGTTGCCTGCCTGCGGTAAATATGACATGGGACATAATCTATCCTGATAATCGTGCACAAACATGGACAACTTTCTGATCTCCCTGTATGTATCCGAAAACTGTCCATATTCTCTGATCGGTGCACAAAAATCATAACTTTTTTCCGGAAGATCATTGGGATATCCCGTCTCTGTCGATTCTTGAAGTGTTGTCAGCCTGCCTTCCGGATTTGTGCCGCCATGATACATATAATAACCCAGAAGATTGCAGCCGCTTCCAATCTTTACCATTGACATAGCTCCAATATCACGACCTGATGCAATTGGTCTTCTGTGTGCAGTTACCTGTAATCCTCCGCCCAGTTCTGCTGTCAAGTACGGATATTTGTTCATATCAAAGGTAATCCCGGTTCCAAGTCCATGATCAGATCCGATATTATGATCATTACGCTCATTTGTAAAAATATAATTCCCGCTTGGTTCTATTTCGGTAAGTCTGGGATCCCATGGTGCTTCACAGTAGCCGCCCATAACAGGTATCGCACCACCTGTCACAGCGCCTCCCCATCCGGTTGCCGTATATATAGGCACATCAAATCCAATTTCTTTTGCCATTGTAATGAGCGCCTGCATGTGCGCTTCACCAATTGCGCCACTCTGTCCCCCTACATGACCGTACTCATTTTCAATCTGAATACCGATTACGGGTCCGCCATCTTTCAGCAAAAATCCTTGGGTCTGCTCAAAGATTTTTTTCCAAAAGGCCCTTACCTCTTTTAAATATTCCGGTGCATCTGAACGCAGTATAAATTTTTTTTCATCTGCTTCCTGCAAAAGCCAGTCAGGAAATCCGCCGTTTCTTACTTCCCCATGAACCCATGGCCCGATTCTGAGAAATCCATACAATCCGCTTTTCTGTATTTTCTCCAAAAAGGAATGCAAATTTCGCAGACCGGAAAAATCAAATTCTCCTTTTACTTCTTCATGATGAATCCAAATAACATAAGTGGAAACAATATCTATTCCGCCTGCTTTCATTTTATATAATTCCTGTTCCCACATTTCCTGCGGATATCTGCTATAATGCATTTCCCCCATAACCGGGAACCACGGCATCCCATCTATCGTCAGGCTTTCTGATGTAAACCCTATCTTTGACTGTTTTCCTATTATCATTTTAACCTCTATTCCTATGGTATTTCCTGTTTATATCAGGTTCGAACATAAAGTGCAAACCTGTTCCTTCCATTCGGGATCTTCTATTTGCTATTCGGATACGCTTTTTTTATTCTGTTGTATTCCTCAGCTGTAATAGGTAAAACTGTACCATGCTTAAATCCGTATGGAAATGAAAATTTTGCATCTGACCTGACAAATCTGCCGGATGCAATATCATCTGCCACAAATGGAACATAACCCTGCCTGTTTTTATCGCATCCATAAAAATCAAGCATTACACACCATTGTCCATTTGCCATCTGAAAACAGGTCGGTGCCTCATACTGCCCGGGTTGCAGTTTTATCATTTCTTCATCAAATGCCGGCAAAGACTCATATTCTCCGGTAAGCGTTTTCCCTTTTTCCAGATAAATATGTCCATCCGGACGATTATCTTTTATAAAACGATAATACCAACCAGCATGGTATACAATATTAGAATCAATGATTTGACCTTCTTCTTTGCGGCACAACAGCTTCGGCTCTGAAAAAATCACAAAATCTTTTGTTTTGGCATAATAAATTGCCATATTGGGCTCCCCCGCATGATAGGAAGACCAATGTACCAGATAATCTCCTGCCGCTTCATCGTATATGATGTCCGGTGCCCATGCACAGCCAAACGAATCGTCCACAACTCTTACCATAGACTGTGATGACCAATGCACCAGATCTCCCGATTCCCATCTGGAGAAGAACTTGCTTCCTTCGTGATTTACCGTATCCCATGAGCCATGATACTTGTCCTTAAAATGATTTGCAAGGCTCAAGTCAGTTGCAAGAATAACAAAGCGTCCGTCTCTTGTTCTTGTTATCGTGAAATCTCTTACCCCTTCATCTCCCTGACAGCTCCAGAGTATCGGATTTCCGCCATTTGTCTGTTCCCATATAAATCCATCCCTGCTCAGTGCAAAGTATACCTGCTCCCCGTCAGCGGTATATTTTTCTTTAAAATGTACAAATAAATATGCTTCATTTTCCATAATATCCTGTTTTTCCACCTTTCTTTTCAGACTGCCTCTCCAGATATATCAGCCACTTTGTCTTCAGACAGAATTCGGTTCATTGTTTTCATTTTACAATATCTTTTATAAACGCAACAGCCTGTGTTTTATGATGTTCTAAATTATTTTAATTTATTTTTTCTATTCGAGCGATTTTATCTTGTTTTTTTAGGATAAGAACCAGAATGTCCAACATTTTGACAACTTTTTCATACATCTCCTACTTGCTATAATTTGCTTACTTTGCTAAACTTGTAGGCGTACTCGGAATACGTTTTCCGTCTTGCTACAGAGTATGTTACGAAAATTTTACATATAAAAAATGCAGTGATGCAGAGGAGACAAGTAATGAACGAAAAGGTAACGTTTGATTATTCAAAAGCAGCACCGTTTATAAACGATGCCGAAGTCGAAATGATGGAATCCCAGGTTGAAAATGCCAAAAAGGTTCTTACCGACAAAACCGGAGCTGGTAATGATTTTCTGGGATGGATTGATCTGCCTGTCGATTATGACAAGGATGAGTTTTCCAGAATTCAGAAAGCAGCAGCCAAAATTCAGAAGGACTCAGATGTTCTGATCGTAATCGGTATCGGTGGTTCCTATCTTGGTGCACGGGCTGCCATTAATTTCCTGCGTCATAGTTTTTATAATACCGTCAGCAAAGAAATCCGCAAAACTCCGGAAATATATTTCTGTGGCAATTCTATCAGTGCGAATTATCTTAGTGATCTGGTTGATGTTGTAGGAGATCGTGATTTTTCTGTTAACATGATCAGTAAATCTGGTACCACAACAGAACCTGGCATCGCATTTCGTATTTTTAAAGAACTGTTGATCAAAAAATATGGCAGAAAAGGTGCTGCGGAAAGAATTTATGCAACTACCGATAAATCCCGTGGTGCTTTAAAGAGTGAAGCAAATGAAGAGGGTTATGAATCCTTTGTTGTTCCGGATGATGTTGGTGGACGTTTCTCTGTTCTGACTGCTGTTGGTCTTCTTCCTATTGCTGTTTCCGGCGCCGATATTGATAAGTTGATGGAAGGTGCTGCAGAAGGCAGAAAACTTGCACTTGAAAATTCCTATTCCGATAATGATGCTCTTAAATATGCAGCACTTCGCCATATTCTGTATCGTAAGGGTAAATCTGTTGAGATTCTTGCAAATTATGAGCCTACCGTTCATTATGTTTCCGAATGGTGGAAACAGTTGTTTGGTGAATCCGAAGGAAAAGATCAGAAAGGTATATTCCCTGCAAGTGTAGATCTGACAACAGATCTGCACTCCATGGGTCAGTTCATTCAGGATGGTTCACGTATTATGTATGAGACCGTTATCAATATCGAAAAGAGTAAAAAAACTCTTACAATCGGTAAGGAAGAAACTGATCTGGATGGCCTGAATTATCTTGCCGGCAAAACGGTTGAATTCGCAAACAAAGCTGCCATGAATGGTACCGTTCTTGCCCATACAGATGGAAATGTTCCCAACTTTATGGTACATGTTCCGGAGCAGAACGAATTTTATCTCGGTGAACTGTTCTATTTCTTTGAATTTGCCTGTGGCGTCAGCGGATATCTGCTGGGTGTTAATCCCTTCAATCAGCCCGGTGTAGAAAGCTATAAAAAGAATATGTTCACACTCCTGGGAAAACCTGGTTATGAAGATATGACAGAATCTCTCAGAAAAAGACTTTAACAGTATGCTATGTTAGTAAAAAGGCAGCCATAAATTGGCTGCCTTTTTTATTATAAAAAACTACAATTTCATTTTTGTTCTACTGCTTCATTAATAAGTCTGATTATCGTCTGCACCGCATTGTGCTGACTGCTCTTACTCATATTTTCCACATATTTGTCTCTATTCTCATATACATCATGAATCGATTTAATCAGAATATCCTCATCCAACTCATCATTGTCGATCACCATACTAAATCCCTGTTGTTCAAAAGATCTTGCATTAAGGATCTGATCGCCTCTGCTGTTCCTCGCTGATAAAGGAATCAGAACATTGGGTTTATGAAGCGCCAAAAGTTCACAGATTGAATTTGCGCCAGCCCTTGATACAACAAGATCTGCCATTGCAAACAAGTCTTTCAGCTCCGCTTTAACATATTCAAACTGCTTATAACCTGCAACCGATAATTTCAGATTATCCATCTTCTCTTTACCACAGATGTGGACAATATTAAATTCTCTCAAAAGTTTGGGAAGTGCATAGCGTACCGTTTCATTAACTGACTGTGCTCCAAGACTTCCTCCGATTACCATTAAAACCGGCTTATCATCTGTAAAACCACAGAAATCATGTCCTGCCTTTGCAGATCCCTCCGAAAGCTCGGCTCGAATCGGTGTGCCTGTCAAAACTGCCTTATCTGTCGGCAGCATATTCACTGTTTCCGGAAAATTACAGCAAATTTTCTGTGCTGCATTGATACAGAGTTTATTGGCAAGTCCGGGAGTCATATCCGATTCATGCAAAATACAGGGAATATGCAAAGATGCTGCAGCGTTTACAACCGGAACACTGACAAAGCCACCTTTGGAAAAGATCACATCCGGTTTTTCCTTCTTCAGAATCTGCCTGGCTTCATGATATCCTTTTATCACTCGAAACGGATCTGAAAAATTCTTGGGATCAAAGTATCTGCGGAATTTTCCTGTCGCAATTCCATAATAGGTAATGTCATAATCTGCAATCAATTTTTTCTCTATTCCGTCATAAGAACCAATATAGATTATTTCAAACCCCTGCTCCTTTAAAAAAGGAATCAGTGCTATGTTCGGTGTAACATGACCAGCAGTCCCGCCGCCTGTCAGTACGATTTTCTTATTCAATCTTTTCGCCTTCTTTTTCTTTTGTTCTGAAATCGGCAGATATCAATTTGCTTCTTCTGCAAGCACCTGTTCGAGTGCAGTTGCCAATTGATCCGGGCAGGAAGTACTCTTATATCCGCATCGGATTCCTTTCAGCTTTGCAATTGCATCTTCTGCTTTCATACCTTCCACTAATTTTGAAACGCCCTGCAGGTTCCCATTGCATCCGCCTGTAAACGCAACATTTTTAATTATACCCTCCTCTACTTCCAAATCGATCTGTGTAGAGCATGTTCCCTTTGTTTTGTATTTCTTTACCATAACTTTTCTCCTTACATCATTTTTTCCTATTTGTATTCTACCTTGTTTTTTTCTCCTTTTCCACAATTTTGCTATTCTTTTTGATACTTATCCACAAAACATTTCTGACACAAACAGCATAAAAAATGGCATAATGTAATTAAGTACAAAAATATACAAATGGAGGATTCTGATGCAAGACAGTGAAAACCGTGATATCAACATTGCTTTGTTAATTGACGTAGACAATATCGGTTGG
This sequence comes from Butyrivibrio sp., assembly GCA_017996845.1. The sequence goes on along the minus strand of JAGOGF010000012.1, from coordinate 4,631 downwards.
AAATATACCGAAAGTATTTTGAGTGAGTTATCCAAGTATGGAAAAGTGACGATCCGACGCATGTATGGGGACTGGTCCCAGCCGCGTCTGAAAGGCTGGTTATCCTGTGCTTCCAGATATTCTCTTACTCCGATCATGCAGCCTAACAATACGCCAGGCAAAAATGCTTCTGATATTGGTCTGATCATTGACGCAATGGATATTTTATATTCCGGTGAAGTAGAAGGTTTTTGCATTGTTTCCAGTGATGGTGATTTTAATAAACTGGCAACCCGCATTCGGGAAGCCGGCAAAATCGTTATCGGTATGGGAGAAAAGAAAACGCCTGACTCTTTTCGTGCCTCATGCGAGCGTTTCGTTTTCCTTGATATCATCCAAAACGATATTGATGCAGAAGAAGTTGATGAAGAAGAAGAGAAGAACGACTCTGTTGAAGATTCCACACAAATCAGTCCTTCTATGGAGGAGTCTTCCGAGCTCGATCCTGCCAGCACCAAAACTGCTATTGAAAATACCATTATCAAGATGATTACAGATAATAACGCTGTTGGAAAAGAAACCGGACTGGGTGAAATCGGAAGCCGCCTTGTAAAAATATATCCGGATTTTGATATCCGGAACTACAATTACAGCAGACTCTCTTCTTACCTTAAGGATTTTGAATCTTTGAATGTTGTTACACGCAACAAAGCCGTTTGGGTATCCCTTAACGGCTCTTCGATTCAGGATGTGGAATCCCAGATAGCTGATATTTTTCATCGTCACCATACCAATACAATGAATATCGGTACTTTGAAGAATGAACTGCAGAAAGAAAACCCGAATCTGAATGCAACCATTAAGAAAAATGGTGTGACAAAATTTTCTGTTTTTCTGGATAAAAAAATCGATTGCGTTCGTGTCGAAGGTAGCGATCGTGCTATCCTTGCAGAAAATGCAGAAGAAGAAATCCCTGTATCTGTTGTTGCGGAATCCCCTGTACCTGCTTCCCGCAGTTCAGAAAATACAGGTGCTGTTTCCAAACTTCCGATTCGTACCAGTAAACGACACATCAAAAAAAGCTGACATTAGTATCATCTTCTTACTTTGCTATTCATATATTTAATACCAATGGACTCCAAATTATCAGACTGTACTTTGATAATTTGAAGCCCATTTTATTATATCTTTTTATGTCTTTTTCAAATATTCATATATCAGCCCTTTACTGCACCTGCCACAACACCTTCAATAATATATTTCTGACAGCTCAGATACATCACGATAACAGGAATAATTGTTATCACGATACAAGCCATCATCGGTGCCATCTGGACACTGCCGTAGCTCCCTCTGAAATATTGAATATCCATCGGGATTGTACGATATTTTTTGATATCAAGTACCAATGTCGGTAAAAGGTAATCATTCCATACCCACATGGTTTCCAAAATTGCAGTGCTGATCGTTGTCGGCTTTGTGATAGGCAGTACTACGCCAAAGAACATTTTAATCGGACTGCAGCCGTCAATCATTGCCGCTTCCTCTATCTCGATCGGCATGGACTTCATAAATCCGGTAAACATAAACACCGCAAGTCCGGCACCAAACCCCAGATAGATGATACAGATGTTAAAAGGGGTATTGAGCTTCAAAGCGTCTGCTGTTTTAGCCAAAGTGAACATAACCATCTGAAAAGGTACAACCATTGAGAAAATGCAAAGGTAATACATTCCTTTTGCAAGAAGGCTGTTTACTCTTGATATATACCATGCGCACATAGAACAGCATAAAATAATCAGCACTACAGATGTCACAGTGATCAGCAGACTGTAGAGAAAAGATGATAGAAAATCCATCTGCGTCACGCCATAAATATAATTGGTAAATCCTGCAAAGGTATCTGCAGTAGGCAAAAGAAATGCAGTATTGGTAGATATTGCAGACTCCTGCTTCATTGAATTAATCAAAATCATAAAAATGGGATATACATAAAATACGCAGATTACTGTCAGTATAAAGGTAATAATCGTATTAATTATTGTTCTGCGCCTTAAAAGGATCTGTGCTCTGTTCATTATGCCTGCACCTCCTTTGACTTAGTCGCGCGCAGCTGAATCAGCGCAATGATAATTACCAGTACAAAGAATACCACCGCTTTTGCCTGACCGATTCCCTTCCACTGCGATCCGCTTCTGCCATAAAATGTATCATAAATATTCAGTGCGAGCATCTGTGACTGTTTCGCAGGATCTCCACCCGTCAGCGACAGGTTCTGGTCAAACAATTTAAAGGAATTGGTCAATGTAAGAAAAGTACAGATTGTAATGCTGGGCATTACCATTGGAATCTTGACCTTACGAAGTACCTGCCATGGCGTTGCACCGTCTATTTCAGCCGCTTCTATCAGGTCACCCGAAACATTCTGCAATCCTGCAATATAAATAATCATCATATATCCGATCTGCTGCCAGCTCATCAGGATCAGAAGTCCAAAGAAGCCTGCTCTTGCATCCAATGCCAGAAGAGGCTTCCCCCAGTTGGAAAGCAGACCGTCCAGCAAAATCTGCCAGATATAACCCAGTACGATACCACCGATCAGATTCGGCATGAAAAAGACCGTACGGAAAATATTCGTTCCCTTAATTCCCCGTGTCAATAAAAGTGCCACAAGAAATGCCAGTATATTTATTGTAAGTGTGGACACTACCGTAAAAAGTGAAGTGAACCAGAATGCATGTGAAAAACTATCATCAATAAAAATTTTGGTATAATTTGACAATCCGACAAACGAAACCTTATTTACTGTTGTAAATTTGCAGAATGACAAATAAATGCCCCAGATAAAAGGCCATACAAAACCGATTGTAAATGCTATCAGAGTAGGTAATATAAAAATTGGCCAATATCGCTTAATCGCTTTTTCCATTTTGCGTAAGCCTTTCTTTTGAAAAACGGGCAGGCAGAAATCTGCCTGCCCTATAAAGTTATTCTTCAGAATATGAAATCAATTCTATCATAACACAATTTCATTAGATCTGACGATCAGCTATTTGCCAGCTTATACTCTGTTGCCCAGTTATCAACAAATGCCTTCTTAACAGCATCCCAATTGCCGGTTCCTGCTGCATATGCTGTCAAAGCAGATCCAAGTGTATTCTTCCATTCCTCAGACGGCATTGTTGTAAAGTTCCATGATACAGGAGTTTTTCCAGCTTCTGTATATGCCTGATCCTGCTTTACAAATACATTAGGAGAAGCCTGTGCTGTTTTGAAAGGAATTGTAAAGCCCATATCTGTAGACATTGCTTTCGTTCCTTCTGCTGAAGTTACACACCAGTTCATGAAATCAAGTGTTGCTTTGATATCATCTGCAGAAGCATTTTTATTTACACACCAGTAATTTTCTGTACCTGTGCAAAGACCCTGTTTTGCTTCATCCCCTGCTCCGGTATAAATTGGAATCATTGCAAGCTCATCATCACTATATTTAGCGGAAAGTGCTGAATACTCCCATGAACCATTCTGATAAAATACTGCTTTTCCATCCAGGAATTCATTACGGGAGTCATCCGCTGTTTTTGCGGAAAGTTCCTTCGGATCACAGGTGGAATTATTAATATACAGATCATAGATATTCTTGTAGTTATCAAGGAATGTTCCCTTGATCGCCGGTGTTGATGTAATGCCATCCTGCTGATATTCAAAATAAATCGGCAGATTTGCGAGATGTGTCTTAAATCTCCAGTCTGAAGAAGAATCCATTCCTGCAGATGTAAATGCTGCAAATCCAAGCTCTTTCTTTCTTGCTGTAATATCTTCCGCTACTTTTTTCAGATCTGCAAAAGACTGGATATTATCTGTTGTATAACCTGCTTTCTGAAGTAGTGTCTTATTGGTGATAATACCATAGGATTCGATTACATATGCAATACCATCAACCGCACCATCTTCACCCTTGAGTGCATAATTTTCGCTTGTCAGCTGCTTATAAATATCTGACCCGGAAAGATCATAACAATAATCGACCCAGTTCTTAAGACCAACCGGTCCGTTTACCTGAAACATTGTCGGCGCATCACTTTTTGCCATTTCAGATTGCAGTGTGGTCTCATATTGTCCGGATGCTGCTGTAACAACTGTTACAGGAACGCCTGTTTCCTGCGTGTATGTTTTTGCAAGTGCCTGCCATTGTTTATCTGCTTCCGGTTTAAAATTGAGATAATAAACTTTCCCTGCGCCTGCACTTGCTGCTGTATCCGCTGCTACCTGTGTTGCATCAGTAGCTGCTGCCTGTGTCGCTGCAGCTGCCGGAGTTGAGCTCGCTGCTGTATCCGCTGTCGTGGATGATCCACAGCCTGCAAGAAGAGCAGAGAACATTGTCATACACATTACTGCACTAACGAGTTTCTTCTTCATGTTCAATAAACCTCCCTTTATACATCATTTATTTGGTTCCATCTGCGCCCTTTTGCGGTATCGCTTCCGGTAACGTTTCCGTTCACTTGTTACAATATCACTTTTAAATGAACATTTCAATGTTTTACGATTATTTATTAATAAATTCGTGCATATCACTCAAATTATCATTCTGTTTTTTGTGCATATTTTATTTTATTTTTTATGTTCTATGCATATCAATATTCTGTTTT